>JAHFDY010000168.1 GCA_023248735.1 Myxococcales bacterium | reverse complement strand
CGTAGCCGCATCCGGCGTTACTATCTCGGACGACTTGAGCGCGTGAGACATGGTTTGTCGGCGCTCTTCTGCGCGGTCGCCGAAGACATGCAACATGTACTGCTCGAGTCCCTCGCGATTGCCAACGCCCGTCGCGCGCGCAATTTCGTGAAGGCGTGCTGCAACGTCCGCCGCGTTGAGCGGGCGCGCATTGCGATTTTTCGCCACGAGTTCACCAAATAATTTGACCAACGATTCAGGCGCTTGCGGTAGCGCTTCGCGAAGCGATGGCGGATCTTCGAGTGCCAGCCGCCGCATCACTTCGAGCTCTGTGCCTGATCCCCACATGCGCCGACTCGTCAAGAGCTCGAACAAAATCGCGCCGAGCGCGTATAGATCGCTGCGACGGTCCACTCTTTCACCGAGCGCTTGCTCGGGCGACATATAGGCAACCTTGCCCTTGACCTCGCCGGTGCGGGTCATGTCCTCGTTTGGGGTGTCAAACTTGGCGATGCCAAAGTCAAGTAACTTGACATGTCCCGTATAGGCCACCATGACGTTGTGTGGCGAAAGATCGCGGTGCACGACATTGAGCGCGGTGCCGTCGACGTCGCGAAGCTCATGCACCGCGTGGAGGCCCTCGCACATCTCGGCGAGGATATGGGCTGCAAGCGGAATCGGAAGGCCTTCGCATCGATCGGCTGCCGCTGCGACCAAACGCGAGAGCGCTTCACCCTCGACGTACTCCATCGTCAGAAACGGTTCGCCGTTGATCTCGCCAAAGTTGAAGGCGTGTACGACGTTGGGATGTTGAAGCAGCGCGGCGAGTCGCGCTTCGCGAAAGAACATCTCGCGGTTGCGCGCATCTTCGGCGCTCTCGCGTAGGCAGCGCTTGAGCGCCACGATGCGCTGGAACGATCCGTCGCCGCGTTCAAGCGCGACATCGACGGAACCCATTCCGCCCTTGCCGACTTGGAACAAACGGCGGAATCGTTGTGACCCCGTCGTTGATGACGGAGGCGCAAGCGAAGCGCTTCCTTCGGCCCCCATGCAGGGCATTCTAGCCGCTACGACGCGTTCATGCACCGACTCCGTCGCGTTCGGCTACGGTTGAGGTACGCTGGGTGAGCGGGTTGGGAGATATTCGAGGCAGCAAATGAAGAAGACGACCGTGGCAATCTCGGCAGTCTCCGTGGGAGCGACGTTGCTGGCGCTGGCGTTGTCCTGTCTGCCTCCGCTGACGCTCGACCACATCGGTCCTTTCTGCGGGAACGGGCTCATCGAGTACGACGTGGGCGAAGAGTGTGAGCCAAACGGATCAGCGATCGGGTGCTCCAGCGACTGCAAAGTGACCTGCGAAGGGTACAAAGACGAGGCTTCGTTGCACTGCTATTACCTGTCGCCTCAGCGCGCACGAACGGTATTTTCCGCGCGCGGGGTTTGCAAGGACAGCAATCTCGTGCACTTAGGCAGTCAGGACGAGCACGACGTTGTTATGCGGAATTTGCGGACGGTCGCTGACGGAGGCGTCATCCCCGCGTTTTACGTTGCGTTACAAGAGCAGGCGTCTGGCGTGAAGACGACGGCAGCGCGCTGGGAACCGCTTGTGGCCGGCGTCGCTGGGTGGAGCATGACATGCCCAGGCTGCTACGAAGGGGTGGTCACACTGGCCTCAGCCCAACCCGATGCGGGTGACGGCGGATGCGCGTGTGAGAACGCACTCCAATGTGCCTCGTCGAGCAGCGGTGGGGGGATCGCACCGGTGGGTTGCGTCGCCGAAAAGTCCATGACCGTCGTGTGCGAAAGAAATCCGTCGGGCACGCACATTACGCAATGCAAGGACGCGGGAGGGACCTGCATTGCGTTGGCTTCCACGCACGCAAAGAAGCGATATGTCCTGGTCCCACAACAGGTGAGCCCGGGGGCCGTGAAGGAAACGTGCTCTCAGCTGGGTGGTACGCCGGCCATCTTTGACACGACGCTCGAGCGCGAGGAAATCGCGGAGGCCGTCTCTGAATTGGGCGGCTCCGCGTACAGTTTTTGGATCGGGCTCACAATGATTGGCGCGGGGGAAAACAAGCACTGGATATGGGCGGACGGCATGGTGGGTCGCGATCCCAACCGTCCTGACGGCGTCGATGGGGGAGCAAGTCGACCCTCCGTATTCGCGGACGGCGTTGAGGCGCGAAGTGCGACCGAAGGGATGCGCGCGCTCATCACGGTGACGACGGGGCAACCGCTCATCGACAATGGTCTCGCGCACGCCCAGCCGGCGAGCGTTGCGGGTGAGCCACCTGTCGAGAAGGCGTCAGTCCTTTGTCAAATTCCTTGACGACATTGCGTCCTTCGCGGCAACGCGTCCTCCGTTACTTCTTGACTGGTTTTACACCGAGTTGTTTATCAAGATACTCGAGCACGCCATCGAGTCCCTGCTTCTTGTAGGGGCCCTTGAACGCCTTGAAGTACGACTTTGAGCTGGGGCTCGCGTGTTCGACCGCGACGTCAACGAACTTGTCGTTGAGCACGTAGTAGCTCAGCTCAACGTCTTTCTTCTCGTTCGCCTTCTTCGCTTTTGCGTCGACCTGGTCGACCGATCCGACGGTCTCAGCGATGTGCGTGTCTTCGAGCGAGTAGTCCTTGATCGACTTGATCTTCTTTTGGAGCTTGCGGTGAAAGAGCTTTTTCAGTTTTTCGCCGATTTGCGTGATTTTCTCGCTGTTTTCAGGTGTGTTGACCTCGTCCCACAGGGTGCCGAAGGATCGCTGCGTGAACGCGGTTGCGTCGAAGTACTTGTCGATCGCGTCTGAAAAACTGCCTTTTTCCTTCACAATGCGAACAAACTCCGCATGGCGTGCCTCAACGAACTTGTCTGCGGGCTGGTCGCCTGCCGCAGCAGAGAGGGAGACAAGAAGCGAGGTCAACGCCGCGCCAAAGAAGAATCGGAAGTTCATCATGCGAATATCGAGCGCCTTTCTGGGGGTTAGGATTGGCACACTTGCGGACCTGCGCAACCCCCGCTTTCTCTAAGCGTAAGGATGCGCGGCCGAGCTTGCTTAACGGTGAGACGGAGAATAGCTGCGTGAATTCATATTCTTGCGGAGCTGTAACCTCTAGTGTCTTCGGTCGTAAGCAAGTGCGCCCCTACTTCTTTGCCTACTTCATTTGAGGGGGTGGACGGCTCGGTTTGAGACCCCCAACGTCTGCGTCGAGTGAGACGACGAACCTGGCGCCACGGCCTGGTGTGTTCTCGACGGTCAGCTCGCAGCCCATCGCGGCGTGGTCATCCACGATGCGCTTGACGACGGCGAGGCCAATGCCGAGGCCCTGCGAGCGCGTTGTGTAGAACGCGTCGAACATCTTGTGACGCTCAGCTGCTGAGATGCCCGGGCCCTGATCGCTCACCGAGAGCTCGACCCTCGGGCCAGATGCGACTCCGATTTCCACGGTTGAGCCGGGAGGGCCCGCCTGAATGGCATTGCGCAAAAGGTTCCACACGACTTGCCTCATTTGGGCGCCGTCGCAGCGCGCTCGAACGGGGGAGTCTGGACCTGTGTAGATGACGTGGACGTCCTGCGACCGCTCGGATCGCGTGGCGAGTTCGACAACGTCGCGCGCGAGGCGTGCCACGTCGACGGCTTCGGCATTTGGTGCGCGTGGCTTCGCGAGATCAACCATATCGCCGACGAGGTCGTTGAGCCGCAACGTCTCGCGTTCGATGATGTCGCAGAGCCGCTTGTCTTCGTTTGCGAGCGCGGGTGATTCGTGGAGCATTTCGATGGCGCCTCGAATGGATCCGAGTGGGTTACGAATCTCGTGCGCGAGGCCCGCTGCAACGCGACCGAGCACGGCCTGGCGCTCTGCGATAAGTGCGCGCTGCCTAGCGGCTTCGAGCGCGCCTCCGGTGATGCGCAAGCGCTCGGCGAGGTAGCCACCAAGGAGTGCAACGATGCCGACACCGAGGGTGTTCGCAAGGACCGCATAGGTGAGGTCCGGCACCGCCAGATCAAAATGTAGCAAAGGTTGATCACTTGGAGGCGACACTGCGCCGGTCACCAGGCCCGCGCTCATGGCCCAGTAAAGCGTGATTCCGAGCCCCGCGCCGATTGCGGCGCCCCTCCAGCCGAGCAAAATGGCTCCGACCAGGCATGTCAAACTGTAGAACGACGTTGCGAAGCTGGTGGGACCGCCGGTGATCCACACGACAAGTGTCCACGTGAGCTGGTCCACGACGACTTGGCCGTAGACGAGCGCGCGTAAGTACCGCATTGCGCGCAGCAACGCGGCGTAGACCGCGGCAGCGATGTATCCCGAAGCGATCGTGCCAAACACGACGCGCATCGTGATTGGGTAGCGCGTGAGTTCCCCTCTAAACCAGAAGAAGGCGAGCGCCCCTAGAACGACGGTGAGAAAGACGAGGCGAGCACTTGTGATCCAAGCGATGCGCCGCCGCAGAGCGCGTGCATCTTCGGTGACGAGAATTCGTGACGTAATCACGCCTGCGAGGCTCGCTCGCGCCATGCGTCAGTCCGCCTTGATCTTGCCGGCGATGCTGAAGATCGGCAGGTACATTGCGATCAGCACAACGCCGACCGTGCCGCCAATACCCACCATGAGCACGGGCTCGATGAGACTCGTAAGCGCGGCGACTGCGACGTCGACCTCTTCTTCGTAAAAGTCGGCAATCTTGTTGAGCATTTGATCGAGGGCACCCGTCTGTTCCCCAACGCCGACCATTTGCACCACCATTGGCGGAAACACGTTCGTCTCAAGCAGCGGCTGGGCCATGTTCTTGCCTTCGCTGATTTTGGCCCGCGCATACATGATCGCTTCTTCGACGATAATGTTACCGGCGGTCTTGGCGACGATCTCGAGCGCGTCGAGAATCGGTACGCCTGACGAGAGCAATGTGCCGAGCGTGCGCGTGAACCTTGCGACCGCGATCTTCCGTATGAGCGATCCGAAGATCGGCAGCATGAGAAATACCTTGTGGTAAATCCGCTTACCCTTCGGGAGCGCGTAGGTGTACACGACCACGATTACGAGCAAGACGATCCCGATGATGATCCACAAAATGTTGCCCACAATGAAGTTCGACACAGCGACGACGCCTCGCGTGAGTGCGGGAAGCTCGTCTTTCGAACCGAGGTCTTTGAACATCGTCGCGAAGCTTGGAATGACGAACGTGAAGAGCACGCCGCAAACCGCAAAGAAAACGCCGATGACTGCGGACGGATAGACCATCGCTCCACGAACTTGGCGCTTCAGTTTCATCGCCTTTTCGATGTAGGCGGCGAGTCGGCTGAGGATCGCGTCGAGGATGCCGCCAACCTCTCCTGCTTGCACGAGGTTGGTGAACAGTTGGTCGAACACCTTGGGATGCCTGCGGAGGGAGTCGCTGAATGTGGCGCCCTGTTCAACGCTCGCTTTGACATCGCGAAGAATGACGCTGAAGTGCTTGTTGTCTGTTTGAGTCTGCAGAATGTCAAGACACTGGACAATCGGTAGACCCGCGTCGATCATCGTGGCAAAGAGGCGTGTAAACGTGACGAGATCTTTTTCGCCGACACCGGTGCCGAGTTTGAGGTCGAACACACGTGACTTTTTCTTCACCTTCACGGGCGTGAGCTGCTGTTGACGAAGCCGCTGTGCGACAGCTTCCTCGCTCTCGGCGTCCATGGTGCCTTTGCGAAGCTCGCCCGTTCTTCCGCGCGCTTCCCAAACGAATTCGGCCATCAGGTGTTCCTTCGTGAGAGAAAATTGTACAGGGGTATCTTTTGGGGGGTCAAAGAGTCTTGCGAAACATGAGCGCAGAGGACCTTGCGAAA
Organism: Myxococcales bacterium; assembly: GCA_023248735.1. Lineage (GTDB taxonomy): Bacteria > Myxococcota_A > Polyangia > Polyangiales > Polyangiaceae > JAHFDX01. The sequence goes on along the minus strand of JAHFDY010000168.1, from coordinate 4,107 downwards.
ACCGTTGTGAGCAGACGAATCGCACCGCATGCGGCAGCTGGATGTGCGCGCCGCGTGGGGAATCGTTGGTCGATCGATGTTGGGGTCTCCGATCGCGAGACAACCTTCTTCGACCTTGCGAGCTTAACGAAACCCTTATGTGCGGTGGCGTGGGCAATCAGTGGTTTGGACCTTCGGGCTCCGCTCGTCAGCTATCTTGACGAAGTCGGCGAGTCGCCAAGTGCGCCCGTTTCCGTCGAGCTGTTTCTCGCGCATCGGGCGGGGTTGGTGGATCACATTCCGCTCTATGCGCCACTTTTGGTCGGCGGGCGAGTGTCGCGACAAGATGCGATTCTCTCGTGTGCGAACGCGAGGCGATCGGATGCGATCGGGGACGCACCAGCAGCGGGGTTTCCGCCGATCTATAGCGATCCAAATTACATCTTGGCGGGCGAGGCGCTTGCACGCGCGACTTCCACTGATGACGCAGGTGTCGCCGTTGCGAAGCTGGTCACGGGTCCGCTTGGGATCAGCGATATTCTCGGGAGCGCGTTGGCGCTGAGTCGCACGAACGGCGGATGGATCGGCGCTGTAGCGCCGACCGAGGTCGTCGAATGGCGTGGCGGCTCTCTTCGCGGCGTCGTGCATGACGAGAACGCGTGGGCACTCACCGGGCAGGGTGCCTCTGGACATGCAGGACTCTTTGGAAATGTGCAATCTGTGTTACAATTCGGATGCGCGATCCTCGACGGGCGCAAGGGCGCGCTGGGACACGCAGACTACGGCACGCTAACGAAGCCTCGACCCGGCGGATCGTTGCTCGCTGGGTTCGATGGAAAGAGCGCGTCGGGATCGTCGGCAGGATCGCGAATGGGACCAAACGCATTTGGCCACCTCGGATTTACGGGGACGAGTCTGTGGCTCGATCCCGATTTGGGCGTAGTGGTTGCGTTGTTGACCAATCGGGTGTGTCCGTCGCGCGACAATGTTGCGATTCGCGCGGCGCGTCCGGGGTTGCATGACGCGCTTGTGGAGTGCGCGTTGCGACTGCGTTAGGTGGCCTGCTAGCGGCTTATGGCATCGCCGGCGTAAGTTGCCTCTGGTGCGTCGATCACAAGGACTGGATTCGGATTTTCCACGGTCGCGAGCAGACGACTCTCCAATGTCCATTCGCCATCGGTGATCTCACAACGTTGAATCGCCCAGCCGATCGCGCCATCGACGATGCGGTCAGTGATCCTGCAAGTCATGCCAGCCTTCGAAGGAGGGAGAATATCTCTCGCGTGCAAATCCGGCTCGGCATTGACGGTCGCAACGGAGATACGGGGTGGCGTTGCGTCGAGTCCGTCGATCCGAAAGCGAAAAGGTACGTAGGGAATGGAGGATTGACCTGTGACAACCTCGACGGGGTGCGTCCCCGGAATGGTCCCGTCAAGGAAAGCCGCTGTGGCGCTGCACTCAAGATGTCCGCTGAAGTCCGCGCGGGGCAGTGAGACAGTCTGCTGGCCAGAGCGCGTCCACAGATTGACCCAGGCGCCCGTCTTGCCAGCTGACAGAATTCCGGGTCCTTCGGAGGTCACGACCATGCACGCACTGTCGCGATCCGGGTTCTCTGGGCCAACCTTCTCACCCTCAGCATTGAGGAAAAACATCTCGGAAAATCGCTCGCAGTTTCCAAGCGCGCCCTCGCAACGCGCAAACTTGGTCGCGAATAGGGGATGACCGAGAGGCGTGGGAAGGAGAATCGTCAATCCCATGTCTCCGAAGTGCCGCCAGTGTTCATCGTTCTTCCACGATCCGTTCGAAAAATGGAACCGATTGAGGCCAGTCCCGCGCGCGCCGGCCTGGTGAGTGAACGCAAGTTCGTCTGCGGTGCCGGGATTGATCACTGCCCAGACTTGCTCGAAGTTATGCGGGCGCACCGGTTCTTGGTCGATGCGTCTGCACATGAGCCCGTTGTAGCGATTGGCAATTGGCACGAATTGCGTGCCGCGCATTTCCGCGATCCATTGTGCCCTCGCGACCGATACCCATGGTCCCGATGTGGTTGCGACGAAGTTTACCCAAACATTGCTGGATACAAATACGCCTCGGTAGTGCTCGGACAAATCGGCTCGCGGCGTTGAGGCGTGATGGGCTGGCTTGAGCGCTGAGGCGCAACCTGTCGAGGCGACGGCAAAAGCGAAGAAGCAAAGGTTGCGCAAATCCATGGTGCACTGATAGCAGCGGCGCGATCGGGTCGGAATCCAAATTGCCGGCACGAGGGTGTATGCTTGCCGGCTCGAAGATGAACACCGACGCGCCGTTACCCATCCCGATTGAGCCCAAGGTCATTCGTCGCAGCGCGCGTCCTTTGTCACAGCCTTATCGCGCGCACGGCGTGGGCGACTGGCGCTTCGTGCGGGCGTACGTCACTACATTTCGCGTCATACTGAGTTACATTTTCTTTCGCGCGTCCGGCCGTTTTCGTGGGCCAGAGTGGAGAGACGCGCACCTCGGCGCCGTTCACAAGCGCAACGCGCAAATCGTCTATCGGACGATCCTTACGCTCCAAGGCCTCTTCATCAAGGTCGGTCAGCTGCTCTCGATTCTAGCGAACTTCCTTCCGGAGGAGTTCCGAAGCGAGCTCGAAGGCCTACAAGATCAAGTGCCGCCACGGCCTTTCAAGGAGGCCTACGCGCGCATTGTCTCTGAGCTCGGCGAGGAGCGAACGCGGCAGTTTGTGTTCATCGATGAGGTCCCGATCGCGAGCGCCTCGCTCGGTCAAGTGCACGAGGCGCGCCTTGCAGATGGTAGGCGCGTGGTTGTGAAGGTTCAGCACCAGGCGGTCGACACCATCGTGCGCATCGATCTCAAGATCATCCGCAACATCTTGCGGATCGTGCGGTTCTTCTTTCCGATCGAAGGACTCGATGCCTACTACCACCAGGTTAAAGAACTGCTCGAACAAGAGCTCGACTTTCGTCAAGAAGCGGAATCAATCGAGCGTATCGCCGGGAACTTTCGCAACGACAAGCGCGTCATCTTTCCGATGCCCGTCGCGGAGCTCTCGAGTGCGCGCGTCCTCACCACGCATTTCATTGAAGGCGTAAAGGTCAATGACCTTGCCGCACTCGACGCCATGGGCATCGATCGCACGGATGTCGCGTGCAGGCTCGTGCGCGCCTATTGCCAAATGATCTTCGTCGATGGCGTCTACCATGCCGATCCGCACCCCGGGAACATCCTCGTCCAGGAAGACGGCGCGATCGTGCTGCTCGACTTTGGCGCGGTTGCTCAACTATCGCCAAGCATGCGCGAGGGCATTCCCGATTTCTTGGTGGGTGTGCTGCGCCGAGACACGCAGAAGCTTGTCGGCGCGATGCGCAAGATGGGCTTCTTGTCCCACACGATGGATGAGCAAGTCACGGAGCGCATCATCGAGTACTTCCACCGCCGGTTTCAGGAAGAAGTAAAGCTCGAGAGCTTTAACCTGAAGGACATCAAGATCGACCCTCAACGTGGGTTCGAAAACTTGCTTGACCTTCGGCGTATGAACATTGGACTGCGCGAGCTCACAGGAGCGTTTCACATTCCGAAAGACTGGGTGCTCCTCGAGCGCACCCTCCTGCTCCTCTATGGATGTTGCGCGCAGCTTGATCCAGACCTCAAGCCGATCGCGATCGTGCAGCCGTACGTGCAGGACTTCATCCTCAGTGGCCAAGACTGGACGCAGGTGGTGATGGCCTCAGTTCGCGACGCGACGATGAGTGCGGTGACGCTCCCGGACGATTTGCGCAAGTACCTGACGCGTTCGATGCGCGGGCAGCTTGAAGTTAAGGTCAAGGGAGTTGACGAGGCTGCGAGCGCGGTACGTTCGTCCGCGCGGCAGATCATTTACGCGGCGGTTGGACTCTTTGCGGCGTACGAAGGATTCGAACTTCGCAAGGATGGAGACGTTGAGGCGATGCGATGGTGCGTCGTCGTCACAGCGCTCAGTGCTGCGTTGCTTGCATTGTCATTTTGGTGGTCGCGTCCGAGACGAAGGTAAATGATGGGCGAGTTCATTCTAGCGATTGATCAAGGCACGACGGGCAGTACAGCGCTCGTCGTCGGCAAAGATGGTGCCACGCGCGCGCGACACAACGT
>JAHFDY010000013.1 GCA_023248735.1 Myxococcales bacterium | reverse complement strand
GCATCGCCAACGTAGCCATCCCATTGGTACCTCCAGAGCTCAAGCATATGGATCGAGGCTGGTTACAAATATACTACCCAGCGGTCTACGAGACCGAGGTAACGGAGCTTTCCCGCATTTTGGAACCGTTTAAGTTACTTTTAGCAAAGCACTTCGGACAAGAGGTGTTGGGACGGGTCGAGGTGCGACTCGCAAAGAGCGCAGTCGAAATGGCGAATCTCGCCCCTCCCGAAGCGCCGCCACCCGCATATGGCGTCGGAGTTGCGTATCCACGCCTCAAGCTCATTGTGCTGTCAGTCCAAGATCCACGATCGTTTCAGGCCGCAAACCTCCCCGAGGTGTACCGCCACGAGCTTGCGCACGTTGCGCTCGATGACGCGACCAATGGCCATTACATGCCTCGCTGGTTTAGTGAGGGCCTCGCAATTTATCAGGCGGGGGAGCACGGCTTCGACAGGCAGAGTCTCCTCTATTCGGCAGCCGCAAGTCGTTCACTGATTCCGTTCGATGCCCTCGATCATTCCTTCAGCGAAGCGAGCCCCAATGTGAGCCTCGCCTACGCGCAGTCAGCCGATCTCGTCCGCTTCATGTTTCGCGATGGCGATCAGGATCGTTTTGCTTCGATGATCGCGCGCGTCCGTGGCGGATCGCGCTTTGATAGTGCGGTCGAAGATGCGTACTCAACAGACATCCGCAAGCTTGACTATCAGTGGCGACGCGACGTCTTGTCTCGTTTTGATTGGGGCTCATGGCTGACCGGCGTGGGCACGGTTGTGTTCGTCGGACTCCTCGTTCTCGCGTACGTCAAGAAGCGGAGACAAGCTCGCCTCAAGCTCGCACAATGGGCGGCTGAAGAAGAAATGTCAGACCGCATGGTGGAGTCCGCGCTCGCGCGATTGCAACGTCGAACCGAAGTTCGAAACACGGGTGAGGGCGAACCCGCCCTAGCACCGAGCACTGCACGCGTGATCGTCGAACACGAAGGCCAAACGCACACGCTTCACTAGCTTCGATGAGCCGACGCGTGCCTTCGCTTTGGATGACGCAAGAGGGCTGCGGAACTATTGACAACGTCGAATTTTAGACGCATTCTAATCTCATGCGACCTCGCGACCCGGTGACAACTCTGGAAGCCGCAGGCATTCAGCCTTCGGCTCAGCGAGTGGCCATCGCAAAATACGTGCTAGCTACCGATGAGCACCCATCGGCCGATCAAGTGTTCGAACGCGTGCGCGAGGGCTTCCCCATGGTGTCGCGCGCAACCGTTTACAATACGCTCAACACGTTCGTAAAGAAGGGTCTCCTTCGCGAGCTCGTCCTCGCCGAGGGCAAGGTCGTCTTCGATCCGAAGGTCGAGAAGCACCACCACTTTATCGACGAATCGACGGGCGCTATTTTCGACATTCCGTGGGAGAGCCTTTCGGTGTCGAAGGTGAACGCTCTGCGTGGCTTTCAAGTGAACGAATATCAAGTGGTGCTTCGCGGCAAGCGGAAGCGCTAGTACTGGCGACGAAGTCCCCAGTTTTTGCGCACGCGTTTCTTTGCGCAACGAGGTGCTGGAATCGGTCTAAAACTCGACGTGCTCTAAGTTTCGTTAATCAAGGAGAATCAAAATGCTCAGTGTCGGTGACAAATTTCCGGAGTTCAGCCTTCAGTCGGTCGTTAGCCTCGAAAAAGGCAAAGAATTCAAGACCATCAGCAACGGTGACTTTCCCGGCAAGTGGAAGGTCGTCTTTTTCTGGCCCATGGACTTCACGTTCATCTGCCCGACTGAGATCGCCGAATTCGGCAAGCAGCACCAGGCGTTCGCCGATCGCGACTCAGTCGTCCTCGGCGTGAGCACGGATACGCACTTTGTCCACCTTGCATGGCGGAACAATCATCCCGATCTCAAGAACCTGCCGTTCCCGATGGTCGCCGATACCAAGCGCGAGCTCTCAGCCGCACTTGGCGTCCTTCACAAACAGGACGGCGTTGCCCTTCGTGCGACGTTCATCGTTGATCCGAATGGGATCATTCGACACGCAAGCGTCTACGATCTTTCCGTCGGTCGCAACGTGAGCGAATTCACGCGTACCCTCGACGCGCTTCAGACCGACGAACTTTGCCCATGCAATTGGAAGAAGGGCGAGCCAACCCTCGGTTGATCGCAAACAAACAAGACTAGAGGTGAATGTCATGGCACTCGACGACTTGCTCGTGCTCCCTGAGCCCGCGAAAGACATCAAGCTCAATGTGCAGTCCCTTCTCACCGGAGCGCTCTCTATCGACAACGAGCAGCGGTGGGGAGTGGCGCTGGCCGCGGCATTCGCCTCTCGCAATGTAACGCTCGTAGAGAATATCAAATCGGCCGCGGGCGAGCACGCGACGGCGGCACTCGTGGCCGACGCGTATGCAGCTGCCTCGCTCATGGCCATGAACAACGTGTTCTATCGCTTTCGCCATTTTGCCAAGAAAAACTACGCCGAGAAGCCGGCGCGCCTTCGTATGAATCGTCTCGCTCAGCCCGCCACAACAAAGGCGACGTTCGAACTGATGTCCCTCGCAGTGTCTGCCATCAACGGCTGCGAAGTGTGTGTCGAATCGCACGAGCAGTCGGTCGTCAAAGCTGGTCTCTCCGAAGAGCAGGTGTACGACGCGATCCGAATCGCCGCGAATATCACAGCGTTGGCGACGGCGATCGCAGGTACGTCGGCGCTCGTCGGTTAGGCGCGTCGCCCTCATCCTGCGCGCCTACCGAGGCATTCAACGACAGGCCTAATTCATCATCCGAATTCTGATGCTCTCTTTCAGCTCCTTGCGCGCGCTGAAGCCCTCGTTCAGAGCATGATAGTGCGTGACTTCGTCCTCGCCGATCTTCCAGCACAGCCAAACGAGCCTCCCTTCAACGCGACCGTAGAAGTCGATGAGACCCGAACGCGCGTCCTTGATAACGCCGCCCATCAACTCGACCCGTCGCCAGCCGTCACGGTAGCGCTCGATCCGTTCGACGAGATCTCGTTTCAGCGTTCGAAGATCGGCGGAGTCGCCCACCGCAATGACGATTGCGTTTGGAACGTCGCCGAGCTCATTGGCCAGCCTGCGAAGCGCCGATTCGATTTCGGCTCGCATTCGTAACTGCTCCTGCACCAAAGGCTGCAACTTTGGGATAAGCGAATTCACGGCCTCGAGCGAAAGCACAGCTGGCTCCGGCGGTTGCGAGGTGGGCACGTGATCTCCTTACGACTGAGTATGACACGCGCCGATGAGAGTTCTACTCAGCCCATGTCGCCGATGGCGAGCAGCACCCTCGTGAGAAAGAAATCTGCGACGAGAATCGATATGCACACATGAACAACCGTGCGCGTCGTACTTTGACCCACTCCTTGTGTGCCGTCTCGGGTGTTGAGCCCGAAGTGACAACCGATGATCGCAATGAGGAAGCCGAATACCGGGGTCTTAAGGAGCCCCGCAAAGAGGTCCCACAGGCGCGTAACCTCGAGCGCGTTTCTGAAAAAGAACATGGGCGACATGTTGAACTCGATCGCACACACGAAGGCGGCTCCGAGAATGCCCACGACGTCGGCGATCACACTGAGCAGAGGTAGCGCAATGATTGCGGCCGCCACGCGTGGGAGCACCAATTTCTTCGCCGGGTCGGCTCCGAGCGCGCGAATCGCGTCGACTTGCTCGGTCACGTTCATGGCCCCGACTTCGGCCGCCATACCGCTTCCGATACGTGCACCAACGATGACCGACGTGAGCGTCGGACCCAGTTCGCGCAGAAAGGAGAGAACGATGACGCGAGGGATGTACTCGATACCGCCGAAACGTTTGAGCCCATAGGCGAACTGGACGCACATGACCATGCCAATGAACATGCTGGTCACAGCGACGATCGCGACGGATCGTAACCCAAGTTGCTCAATTTGATAAATCGTCGAATTGACCTCAAAGGGACGGCGAGCAATCGACTTGACCATATCGATGGTGAGTACGCCGATGTCGCCAATCGACTCGATGAAGACTCGAAAGGGCGGCGTCTTGAGAAGTGGCTCCAGCGGTGGCCTTCGCTCCGACATGGGCGCTCGACGCGAAGATGGGGGTTCGTTTAGCGGGATTGCTTTTGAGGGCGGACCTTCGCTCATTGACGTCCAGCCCCGTGCAGGACCCGCGCGGTGCGGAACAGGGTCTCGAACTGACGTTGGCCAGCTTCAGGTGCCTCCGGACTGGCCACGTACACGAAGTCGTAGAGGCATCCGTCCTTCTTGGCGACGAACATGTCATACAGCATGCGCACGCCGTCGAGCTTCGCGGTGACAAGCGAGTGCTGCGCTTCTCGGCCACTCCACGGTTCGACCTCTTGCGTGCGAAAATCGCGTTCAGTCGTTCCCATAAGCAGATGATTCGTTAGGGCGGAAAGAGGGGTGTCTTCGTCGCGTGCTTCGCAACGCACGTTGATCAGAATCGAGGCACGATCCGAACGATCGTGGAACGCAAGTGAGGCGGTCGACACGTCAATACGCTCGTATTCGGGGGGGAGCGACGGCAAGGCAAACCGAACGTGTCCGTCGTTGTATTCGTGCCCCGAGAAGGCGGCAGGTGCACACGACATCGTCGCGACGCAGATAAGGAGAAAACCGCTGCGAGAGCTCATCCACACGTCCCTCCGTTGATACCACGCCCGCCTCATTAGGCGGCAACTTCGCGAGCGAGGACAAATGCGGGCCTTATGTCCGAGTTTCGGTCGGTCGTAGTTCCATTCGAATGGGCCGTGCACTCCATCTACAGATGGCGCATGCAAGACGGGGCCTTCTGGCTCTAGCCACGTCTTGCTTCGTTGCGTGCAGCGGAGGGACGGGTGACAGTCCGGGTGGTGGCGAGACGCCATCTGAAGGGTCCCAAGAACACTCCTCGACGGCGGGCCGTGACAGCGGCAGCACCGCAGAGCGCGTGCCCAACTTGCCGGACCTCGTCGCGGCAACGCGGGTGACTCTGGGTGAGTTTTCTTCGGATGAGACCTTCATCCTCAACGTTCCACCCGACACGGTAGGAATCTCTCTTATTGCAGAAGGGAGCGAAGGAAGCGCGAGGTTCGAGACGGTCAAGAGTCCTTCTGGTTCGGTGGTTCTCTCGAATGGGAGGATTGCCGGCTCCTCCGGAACCGCTCAACACGAGCTCGAGTCACGAATTACCACCGCCGCGATCCCACTCCACGCGGTCACCGACGCCGCGCTCGAGTGCGGCGCATGGTCAATTTCGTTGAAAGTCAACACGCCTGCCCGATGGCGCGTTCGAGCGATGTTGCAGACCATTCCGGGCGGGAGTTACGCGGGCAGCGCCCTCGACCTACACGTCTTCATTCCAGAAGGCACAACCATTAGCGACCCTGCCGTGCGCCACGCGCTGTCCGCATCAAACGCCTTCACCGACAGTTCGATGCAATTTCGCCTGAACCTTTTTTTCGCGAGCCTCAAGAATTGGTTCAATATCGATCGCGGAACGATCGTTTTTCACGACGTGCCCGAAGGCACATCGCTCGAAAACTGGGCGAGCGGTGAGCTCAACGCTCAAGCGCTCTACATGGTGTTCTCGAACGGTGAGACGCCTTCCGTAGTGGTCCCGCGCTCGCCAGCTTCGATCGGATATGCAGACGCAAACTTGATGAACGTCTTGGTTCAACATGTTGACGGTCAATTGGAGACCGACGTCCTCCACATGCTCCAAGGATTCGGACGCGCGGTCGGTCTGCCTTATACAACCGATGACGCGTCTGAAGATCCCTATCCAGATACGCCGACGTGTGCGTGGACGACGAAACGCGAAGACTGCGCTGACGCCAATAACCTCATGTTTCGCTGGCTGACGAACACGACGAAGGTCGTATCGCCTTCACAAGTGCGCGTCGTGACGCGGTCGCCGCTTTTGCGTGCATACCTTCCGCCCAATGATCCCAACGGGAAGGTACCAACGAATCCGCAGACACCGTCCGGGACATAGCACTTGTTCATTGCGCCCGGTCAAGGAACTAGTCGGCTCCTGCGATGAGTCCTGCGATCACCGCGAGTAACAATGCCGCGAGTCCCACGCCCGCGGCAAGCCCCCAACGACTTGACCGCGCAATGCTGATGTCCAGCGCAGATCGCGACTTGCGTCCAAGCAAAAGGACGGCCGCCAAGTTCAGCGCAACCGCTGACAAGAGGGCACCCACCGCAACGCGCTTTGCAGTCGCCGATCGCGCGCGAATGACCGTGCCGCGTGAAATGATACCGTCTGTGATCATTTTTCTCACCACAAGAGGCCGTGGCGCGCGCATCAGTGCTTCGTCACGATCGTTGGGCATCGATTTGCCACACAGCGCGTACGCGCGCGATAGCGGCTGAAGATCGCGGCCGACCAAAAGGGGCTGCGCTCGCAGCGTCAGTGGCGGTGCGTCTGCGCCGTTCGGGCTCGTCGATAGAAAAACCCAATAGAGGCCCGCGTCGAGCTCTGGCAAAATAAAGGTGTGCGCGCTCCCCTTTGCCGTCTTTTCGAGTGGGAACGCCTCAGCGTGAACGAGCGCGCTGCCACGAACGACTTCGAGGTATGCGGTAGCGTGACCCGTCGCGTAACGCGCGTGCCCACGTACGACGGTACGCTCGGCGATGGTTGGCTCAAGCTCGATGTCTCCGGCGGCAGGAGCAACGGGAAGGCTCGCCATGAAGTCCGTTTTTTGCCCGTCAACGGTCGCGCTCACGCGAAGGACGACTGAATGGTAACTCGGATTGATCGCAAAAGTCGCAACGCCATTTTCTCGGGTCTGAAGTGAAGAAGGAAGGACCGTTGCGCCTTCGCCTTCGAGCTCCAGGGTGGCGCCGGAGGCCCCTTTGCCGCTTGCCTTGTCGAAGACGCGCACGAACGATTGCGTGCCGAATGTTGCCGAAAGTGCGTCACCAAAAAGCGCGACGTCCATCGCGAGCGCCTGACCTGAATCGCCTTCAACGCGCATCGCTGTTGCCGAAGGACGCTCGCGGCCTTCTGGCCACTCGATCGGTTCCGCGCAGCCTGCTGATTCTCGCCAAGCGTAGCCGGACTCGCCGATGACCTCTCCTTTATCGTCAAGTACCTGAACTTTATGAGTACCTGCTTTCACCGGGAAGCGTGCGTATGCGACACCTTCTGCGTCGGTCGTAGCTTGCGCGACCTTTTGGCCATCGAGGCGCACGTCGATCTTTGCATCGGGCACACCAAAGACGAGAACCTTCTCACTCCGCATCACCTGAACCTGAACGACGGCGCGATCGCCTGAAACCGCTGTTGCGAACACGCGCGCTCCGACGCCTTCGGCAGGCGATCCGAGCCGCAAGGAGAGCGCCGCAACCAGAAGCGACGCGATCGACGTGACGATGGTCAGGCGAAGTACGCGCTCATTGTTCATCGAACGCACCAAGCTACCAAGTTGCTTCTGCCTTCACCCCAGATTCGCGCACAACTTTCAGCTTTGTCTTTGCGCCGAATGCGTCGGGATCGAAGCTGACCTTCGCCACTCCGTCTGCACGTTTGATCACCACGGAATCCCCGTTTCGCACAACGTCGACAAAGACCTCGGTTGCACCTTTTGCGCGTTGGAAGTGCACGCCGTAAGCACTGGTGTCATCGTTGCGAAACGATCGATACGTTACGCGTTTCACGGTAGGCACTCGCGATTTTGCAGCACGCTCCACAACGCGCCGCAAATACTGAGCTACGAGGGAGCCCTCATGACCTCGGTTTGGCTCCTTATCGAACACGAAGTCAAACCCCTGCTGCTTGAGCGCGGCCGCAAGGATCTCGCTCTGTTTTATCGAGGAGACCTTGTCGGTCGTTCCGTGAATCAGCCATACGGGCAGGTTCCGTGCGTTTTCAACAACGTCAAGTGCATTGACGGCTTTCGCCCCGTCGTCATCTTTGAGAATGTTCGATACGTAACTTGACATGGAGTATTTAGAATCGCCAAAATAGCTAACAACCATCGAGAACAAGTCGGGATGGTGAAACCCAATGGTCGTTGCCCCCGCGCCACCCATTGACGCACCCCACAAGCCGATTGCGGCTTGGTCGAGTGCGACTTCATCAGTGGCAGCTTCGAGTGCTTTCATGACCTCGCGCTCGGCCTTCGCTACGTAGAGGGAGTTTCCCAATCCCGGAGGCAAAATAAGAACGACGTTGCGCGCGTTGGCCTCGCTGGCGAGCTCCTCATAGGCTGCGTAGGTCCACATGTCGCCATTCCATGGATGGAGGCCAACGAGCGCCACCGATGGCTTGGTAAGGTCGTGGCCGCGTGGAACGAAGATCGCCGCCTGGCCTCCACCCGCTTTGCGATCGTCGCTGGCGTAGCGAAACGAGGTCCAACCCTCGCGCGAACCCACGGTCGCGCCAACGCGAATGGAATCGCCACACGCGATGCGATTCTCGTAGCTCGATACGTTCACTTCAACGGCAAGGTCATGACCACCTCGTCCGCCCAGTTGTACGATCGCCGGAGCGCGCTCGGGCGACGCTACTTGCTTGCCATCAAGTAGGATGCGCTTACGCACCGCGCACGCAGGGATTTCCGCCGCGTCGATGAGACCACCCGCGGGCACCCAAGCACGCAGCGTGTAGAGCCCCTCCTTGACGACAGTCGTGCTCAAAGTCGACCAGTCAATTAACTTACCCTTTGGGTATGACGGCCCGGTCACCGTCACTTGAGCGAGCGCGGCGCCGTCGACCCTGGGATGAGGCGCGACTCGAGCCGATGCCTCGTGTGGCAACAAAAGTATCGAAAGGGAAATCGCAGCTCCAAAGGCCGTTAGGTGCACGGGAGGGATCGTAACTCGAGTCGCCCCGAATCTGCTGCCTTGTGTACCTTGCACCGAATTGATTGCTTGCCAATTGGACGGCGGCCACCATAAATCGCTAAAGCTGTTGAAAGGCCATCATGTCCAACGCCGCCGAATCCGCCACCGCAACGACTTCAAGCAGCTTTTTGCGGGGTCGGGTTGCGTCGCTTCTCGCAATCGCCCCTTTGGGCGTCTGGACCTGCAATCACTTGTGGAACAACCTAAGTGCGTTCCAGAGCGCGGACGCGTGGGAAAAGTCGGTCACCGAGTACGCCCATCCGCTCGCACAAATGTTCACCGGCATTTTGGTCCTTGTGCCGCTCATGCTTCACACCGTTTGGGGGATGGGGCGCCTGTTCACTTCGCGTTCCAATGTCTCGAGCTACCCGATGTGGGAGAACGTGAAGTACCTCGTGCAACGTCTGTCGGCGATCGGCGTCCTGTTCTTCCTTGGCGCACACATTTTCAAAGCAATGATCGAGCCTCGGCTTAAGACTGGCCACGGTGAGCGCTTCGTGGACATCGCGTGGCACATGCGCCATCACCCACCGACACTCGTCGTCTACATCCTGGGCACCCTCGCGGTGGCGTACCACCTTGCGAACGGCATCGCGACCTTCGCGATGAGCTGGGGCCTGGTGGCGAGCAAAGCGTCGCTTCGCAAGTCGGAGTGGCTCAATTGGACCGCTTTCGCGATCCTTCTCGCCATGAGCTGGGGTTCGATCTACGCCATGTGGGTTGCTGGCGCGTGATCGCTTCATAGCGAGGTTCGTTCTCTTTCTCGTGATCTCGAGTACGAGTTGCACGCGCGAGGCGACGTCATCTTGTCCGCTCGTCATTTGGTACAAGCCCGCCGCAGGAGCGACAGCACCCGTACGAGCGATCGGGGCGTGGGACGCTTGGGCGCGGCCGGGGCTCGCCTTGCTGCCCAGCGAGGACGGATGGCTGCGTGCGGAGGTGGCCGCGCACGACGACGAGCTTGCGTACGCACTCAGCGCAGGCGGATCGGAGTTCGTCAATCCGTTTGAGGCGCTCACAGCGAACGTCGATGGGCGTGAGGTATCGGTCGGGCGAAGGACGCGTTGCGAAAGTCCGGCGCTGTCTGTCGTTGGTGTTGAGACACACGCCACGGGGGCAGGCTTTTCGTCACTTGTTACGTTACAATATGTAGCTGCTGGCGACGGCGCGCCACTCGTCTCGATCCGCGAGGAAGGCGGCGCGAGGGTGGAACGCGATGGCGCAATGGCGCGCGTGTCGCTTTCGGGCCTGCAGCAAGGCAAGCACCGGCTTCGGTTTCGGGCGCGCGATGCGGCTGGCAGAGCCGTCGATCGCGACGCGTTCGTCTGGGCGGAGCGCGCGCCCCGGTTGCTGGCCGATTGGTCGATCTATCAGGTGATGATCGATCGCTTTCGCGGTCCCGGAGGACAACCGCTTTCCGCTCCAGCTTCGATGACGTCGCGAGCCGAGGGACAACTGCGCGGCGTCACGCAGTTCATCACGAGCGGCGAGTTCGAAGCGTCGGGGTGGAACGCTGTGTGGCTTTCGCCGGTGTATCGCAACCCGGACGGTTACTTTATCGGGCGTGATGGGAGGCCGCAGCAGGGCTACCACGGCTATTGGCCCATCTCGGAAGACGAAATCGATCCACGAATCGGTACCGAAGGCGATCTGCGTGACCTTGTCACCGCAGCTCACGCACGGAGCGTTCGCGTGATGCTCGACGTCGTACCGAACCACGTACACCAAGAACACCCTTTGGTTGCCGAGCACGCGGACTGGTTTCGAGACGCGACGACGTGCGTTTGCGGGCAATCGTGCGATTGGGCTACTGCGATCGAACGCTGCGCGTTTGCGACGTACCTTCCAGACGTCAACTGGAACGTTTCTGCAGCGGCCTACAGGTTCTCCGCAGCAACGGTCAACTGGGTTGATCGTTTCGATCTCGACGGCCTTCGCATCGATGCGGTTCCCATGATGCCAAGGGGGGCGTCTCGCCGTATTGCACTTACCGCACGCGATCGGTTGGAACATCCCGGCCACGAACTTTACCTTCTTGGCGAGCACTTCACGGGCCCAGATGGTTATGTCAACCTTCGGTACGATCTGGGACCGTACGGCGTGAATGGGGCGTTTGATTTTCCGTTGATGTGGGCATTACGCGGCGCGCTCGCGGAAAAGTCAGTTTCATTGACGAATGTGGCAGACGCGGTTGACCGAGGGGTCGCAGCGTGGGGCGACGCGCATGCAACGATGGCCACCATGATCGGCAATCATGATGTTCCGCGGTTCGTGACGGTGGCGGCCGGCGACGCCGATGGTGATCCTTGGGTGCCCGCATCGCAACCGACGACCCCAGAGCCGTACGCGAAGCAGGCGCTTGCGTTGGAGCTAATTTTCGCGCTGCCGGGTGTGCCCGTCGTCTATTACGGCGACGAAGTAGCACTGGCCGGCCACGCAGACCCGGACGCACGACGCGTGATGCCAAGCGAAGGGTCGCTTACCGCTTTGCAACGTGGCGTGCGCGAGCGCGTAGCGCGCATCGGGAAACTGCGTGCATGCTCGGCGCCGCTTCGACGCGGGACGTATCGCCTCGTTGCGGTTCGAGACGAGTGGTGGGTGTTTGAGCGACGATCGGAGGCGTCAACGGCGCTCGTCGTGGTATCGCGCACGCCGAAGGGTGCGGAGCTTGCCGCGGTGGATGGGAAATGGCGCGACGCATTTTCGGACGCCGAGGCGGACGGCAATGTTGCAGTGGATGCTCAGTGGTCCCTGCGCGTGTTCCTGCGCGAGGGGGACGCGTGTTTGGGTGTCGGGGGGCAGCGATGAGTCGTCCGGGACAGCGCGATGATGCCCGTTTCGGGGAGCTATGGACGGCACACGAGTTGCTACGTTGATTGGGCGCGCGCAGTTTTGACATTTGAAGCGGGACGAGTGGATGGGCGGGACTATCGACGGGGCGTGGTGATGCCAACACCAACAAATCGTGGGTGCGTCGTTAAACCTGACTCAACAAAAAAGTGGCTCTTTTCGCGGTGACCATTTTTCTCGAAGCGGGGGAAGCCCGAGGGAGAAGCGTGTGCGTTGCCGCCGGGAAGCGAGTTGGCGCACAGGCCCGTGCGCCCGAGGCAAAAAACCGCTACGCGTCGAGACACCCAAGCCTGCGATCGATCAAATCGAGGTGCGCGCGCAGCTCCACATCCGTCGTGCGCATCCCATCGACCTTGCGCACGCCGCTCATCACGGTGGTGTGATCGCGGTTGCCAAACGCGCGACCGATTTCTGGGTAGCTCGCGCGCAAGCGTTGCTTGCAGAGGTACATGGC
This sequence comes from Myxococcales bacterium, assembly GCA_023248735.1. GTDB lineage: Bacteria > Myxococcota_A > Polyangia > Polyangiales > Polyangiaceae > JAHFDX01. Next base: position 27,746 of record JAHFDY010000013.1, on the reverse strand, counting down.
AATGTGCCTTGCGAGTGCGATCGTCTTGTGACGATCTTTTGAACTGAGGTCACCCGAACGCAACTTGAAGTGGTGGCACACCGCGCGTTGGATATCGTCGATGCTGCTCTCGTTCGCACGAACGGGCATCGTTGTTGCGAGCTCGGTACGCACAAAATCAATGTCGAGATCGCGGCATGTGAGCGAGGCCTTTGCCATGAGCCGGATGAGCGCGCCTTCGAGTTCGCGCACATTGGTGCGTACCGACTGCGCGATGAAGAGGGTCACGTCGTTGGGAATAAAAACGCGTTCGGAATCGGCTTTGCGACGCACGATTGCGACGCGCGTCTCGAGCTCGGGCGCTTGAATATCGGCGACGAGACCCCACGAAAATCGGGAAATCAGGCGCTCTTCAATCTTCTCGAGTTGTTGCGGGTACTTGTCACTCGTCACCAAGATTTGCTTGCCAGCTTGGTGGAGCGCGTTGAACGCGTGGAAAAACTCTTCCTGCGTTCCCGCTTTGCCGGCGAGAAAATGGATATCGTCGACAAGCAACAGATCGCACCGCTCACGATACTTCGCGCGGAACTCGTTCATCGCATGGTTCGCGAGTGCGCCCACGAACTCGTTCACGAAACGCTCGGCCGACGTGTAGATGATGCGTGCTTCGGGGCGATCGATCCGCACGCGATGGGCAACGGCGTTGACCAAGTGCGTCTTGCCTAGCCCGGTTCCGCCGCACAAGAAAATCGGATTGTGTCGCGGACCGCTCCCGCCAGCAGCGGCGGTGGATGCCGCGTGGGCGAGCTGGTTCGAGCCGCCGACGACAAAGTTCGCGAATGTGTAGCGTTCGTTGAGCGCGGTGCTGATGGCGTTGGGTGTGGGAGAACTGCGCGGGATGCGACTCGACGGTGGTGCGGACTCTTCAGGCGCGCCCAATGGCAACCGCTCAATGACGCCGCTCAGTTCAGCTTGCGCCCTTGGAACCGCAGGCGTGTGAACGGACAATGGCCTGGCGCGAATGGGTGCAGGCGTTGGGCGCTCGACCATGGCGCACGTGAGCGCCGCGTCGATCGACCACACAAAACGAATGCTCAGACACGTCGTGATCTCAAGCGAAGCACGCAACGCAGGTGCAAAGTGCTCATCGACCCAATCGCGGACGAACTCATTGCGTGCGCGCAACGACACGATTCCGTCGACGAAAGCGTCAAATTGCACGCCTGAAAACCATTGGTCAAAACTGCCCGGCGAGCGATCGCGAACCGCTTGCACAGCCAAGAGCCACTCGGCCTCATGCTCACTCGAACTGAGCAGGCTGTCGGCCCCTTCGATACCCCGCGACGCTTGCGCGATGGGGAGCGTCGCCGACCAGCTTTCTTCGTTCACTACAACTTGCGCGTTGTTCATTCGACGAGTCACCTAAAAGTACGAACCCCACCAAGACGACAGCACACTGCGACGTGCACAGGTCGTGTGCGCATCTACGACTTCAACCCCTAACTTGCGGGAGCCTGCGACACGGATGAAAAGGTGCGATACGCACCGAAAACCGAACAACCCATGCGCAAGCGACGACGACACACAGGCTTTCCACAGCCTGTGGAGAACCTGTGTGCGAAGCTTCCCGTCTGCTTATGCCGCAATCGCATTCCCGGCAGCCACACCACTGAAACGAACGAACAAATGATCCAGTGTGACCAACGAATCTCGAACGAATCCGAGATCGAACCAAAGAACCGAATGGCTTGCCGCGGCTATCCGAGAATGGAGCACCTTGACGCACCAGAGAACGCACCACTTATATCCTGCGTCGCAGTGCGAAGCAGAGCGTTCATTACAGACAAGACAGGAGGTAGCACCCACTTTCGTAGGGCGTCCATGCACAATCGTCATTTGTTTGTAAGTTATTGATAATAGTAGGTTTTTTTGACTGTATACCACCAATGAAGCGGCGGTGGGAACCCTGCGACAGCGCGATGCGTTGGCAAGTACGCGTCATTGCAGGAGAAATTCGGGTGTAGGTAAACGCGTGTATGTTGCGACACAGGAAATTCACACGGATCTTGCTGTCAAGACTCAACAAATGAGCGGTTTCATTCTGCGAAATAGCCAACAAATTCCGCCCTTTCTTAGGGTCGTTGATACGGTTCGCCGATGCCATCCGCCGCACGTTGCCTGGTGACCACGACAGGCCTCTCAACAGGCGTCGCGCTTGTCTTGACCGCGAACCTCAGTTGGGCTTCGCCGGCCACCGTCTCGCCTGAACAAGGTTATGACCGTGGCGAGTTCCATACGCCGCGTGCGATGGCGATGGGTGGCGCGCAAAACGCACTGGGTGTGTCGACAACAGGCCTGTACCTGAATCCTGCGAACCTGCCCTTTGCGCGCGTCTACCACATCGAGGCTTCCGGCATGCTCTCACCCGAGGCGCGGAGGCAGACGTACGGCGGGGCAATCATCGATTCCGTGCTCAATCGTTTTGGGCTTTCGGCAGGATTTGCGGGCAGCTGGTCAATCGCAGACCCGGACGGGGTCAAGCGGGTCTGGACTGACCTACGCCTCTCGCTTGCGATTCCACTGGGTGACCGCTTCGCCCTCGGAATGACCGGGCGTTACTTGCGCGCCGAGCAGAGCGTCGGCAAGGGTCCCCTCGGCCCGAGCCTTGTGTCCGACGGCACCGCCGACAAGGCAGTCGTGAACGCGCCGACGTTCGACCTCGGATTTACGGCGGCGTTTACCAGAGAATTTCGGCTTGGCGTGGTTGGGCACAACTTGAGCAACCCCGGCAATGGCTTCCTACCGACGACCCTTGGTTCCGGCCTCGGCTATGGAAGCCGCGAATTCTCCATTGAAGTGGGTGCAAACGTCGATTTCACGACTTTTGGAAAGCCCAAGGTGCGCGCCATGGGTGGCGTGGAGCTCTTCATTTTGGACCGTTTGGCGATTCGTGCCGGCTACCGTTACGATGATGGGTTCCGCACGCACGCGGTGTCACTTGGGCTCGGTTACATCGATCGTAAATGGTCGATTGAGCTTTCGGGACGACGCGACGTCGTCGGTGATCTGCAAGGCACACAAACTGTACTTTCCTTGCGCTATTTCTACGACGCGACGGGTTTGAACGACGAGCCCGATCCACAATCAGCGAGTATTCGTCCAGTACCGAACACAAAGTTCGTCGCTCGCTCGTCGAATCGCGAGCGAGGGATTGAGCGTCGCTAGCGTCGAGGGTGCACCTTCGACCGTCAACGAGGCGGGATCTGCCGAAGGTCCACAAAGCGTCGCTTCAGCTCGGGTAACGGCGACCTTCTCTACCCGCGACGCAATCGCAATCGAGGCGAGGGTGATGGGGGCGTCCTCCGGCGCACCAAGACGAAGAAGCAACTCGCGACCGCCATCGCGGTCTTTTGGTGGCGCTTCGATAAGAAATCGAATGCGCAGGAGCGCGAGTTCACCGTTTCCGAACGCCGACGTGATCGCGGTCGCCGGAATGGTCACCACTTGGGTTGCCATGTGTGCGCCGCCGAGAAGGAGCCGCGCATTCACCGGGCAGAACGGTGCGAATTCAGTCGCGAGGGTTTGACCCGCACTCGCGCCGTCGGCCTTCGGCGACGTGTCGAGTGATTCGAACTTCGCATCGAACGCTTTCGGCGCACCAGGAGCGCCGTGGCCGATGCAAACGCGCAGGTCGCCCCTTTCCCATTCGTTGCGAGCGAGCTGAAACGCTTCACTCACAACGACAAGCCCTCCATCCACGGCGAGATCAACGAGACGCAGCGTCGCGAGCACAGGCAACGGAAGCGCGGGTTTGAGCCTTGGCCCGCGTGGCCCGCGTCCGTGGCCTCCTCGCTTGCCAGCACCTTTGCCTCCACCCTTGGGTCCTTCCGGTTTCGGACGTCCGTGAGTCGGCGATCCGGGCCTCGCAAGAGCAGGCGACGGCATGAAGACAGTCAACGCCGCGAGAACAGCCACGGCAAGCTTCGCCCAACGAAGGCGCACGCTCACACGCGGGACTCGAACCATTGCCGACACTCTACCGCGCTCATGGCGCTCGTGCGATCGGTCGCGAACGCCGGAGCTCCGGCGCGATCGATGAGGAATCGATGGGCTCGCGGATTGCGGAACCAATCTTCGTCAAATCGGTTGACCATCAAGACACTGAACGAAATACCAAGCGGAGCGGACGCGATCTTCGGCTGATGCACCAAAAGCGATCGCATGAGCGGCGATGGATCCGCGCCACAATAGGTCACGTTTGCGGCCTCATCGACACTCCAGTCACCCCGCACCGTCGCCACGCTTGCGTGAGCCCGACGAAGCGAGAGCAGGAGGGATCGCGTGCAAAGGCGTGCTTGATCGCGCGCCGCAACGCGACCTAAGCCAAGCGCGCGCGCGTGAAACGCAGGCGACGCGAGCAAGAGCGCAAATGCACAGCCGAGCAGCTGTCCTTCGAGATTCTCAGGATGCGCGCGCGCCGCGATGGGTAACTTCGACAGGTACAAATAGTGGGCACGCATCGCGAGCCCAAGCCGCGCGAGGGCTCTTCCAAAACTCGCCGCACCCCAAACGTCGCGTGACGACTGCGTCTGCAATCCGAGTCGCGCGATGGTCCCGCCAAGACCGGAGAAGACCTCGTCGTACCAGCGATCGTTCAGACGCGCGGGCCAGCCTTCGCGCGCGTCAGTTGCAAGTTCGCGCCGAGCATAGGTTGCTTCCGGCGAGACTGCCTGGTCGGAACGAACCGTATCCTTCGCCAAGTCGAGCGTTTCGCGAACGAATTGCTTGTCAAAGTCGGTCGCTTCGTCTTCCCGCAAAAGCGGCTCATCGGGGTGCGTGTGACCGAGCAGGCGCGCAACCTCAAAACGCACTTCACGCGCCCGTGCCTCGACGGAAGAGAGCTCAGGAGCGCGATCGTTCAGAATCTTGACGTATTCCGCGGCCCGATTCACAGGCTCGAGAAGCGCAGCCCGAAAAAGCGCCCGGGAAGACAGCGATTCACCGAAGACGGGCACACTCACGAGCGCCTCGCGCAACGATCGCGCCTCGAGAACGAACGGGATCGACATGCGGGCCTGGAGGAGTGCATAGACCCATCGCATGAGGCCCTTGTGGAGATCCTCTTGCGTCGCCGTTGGCTTGTAGGCGCGAAGCTCGAGGAGCAACGACTGACCGGTGACTTGCCGCGTTGCAGCGAATGGATCGAGACGTTTTGCGGACGCGATGTCTGTGCGAACAAGCTCAAGAAAACGCGCCCACGATGTCGAGGCTTGCCGTACTTGCGCGTCGATGTGCAGCAGCTCCTGCGTCATCCGTGCACTGTTGCCCGTCCGCCATTGTTGGCGAGATTGGTTACAATTTGGCCTTCACACGCCGCGAGCACGAAGAGGCGCGACTCAACCTTCGATCCGTCACCACCGGCCGCGCGAAGCGCGAGATCGCAAAAGACGCGGTAGTGTCTCGCCTCGCACGCAAAGAGCTCCTCATAGAATGCGAAGAGCTCGACATCGCTCAGCGTCCAGTTATCGAGCAGCAACTTAAACCGCTCGCATGACCGGGCTTCGATGACAGCCGCGACCAGCAGACGGTCGACCAACGCGCTGCATTCGGAATCGCGAGGCAATCGTCCCGCCGACTTACGAAGCTCGGCGGCATAGGTGTCGACCTCGGGCGAACCAAGCGCAAGGCCCCGTTGGGAAAGAAAATTGACAACTTGTTCGAAGTGGTCGAGTTCCTCCTTCGCGATCGAGGTCAGTGCCTTGACGATAACCGCATCATCGGGGTGCCGGGCAATGAGCGACATGGCGTTCGACGCAGCCTTGAGTTCACAGTGCGCATGGTCGACAAGCACGCGCTCGATCGACGCCATCGCGAGCGTGGCCCACGCCGGATCGGTCGGGACGTTAAGGCACAACATGCGGCGCCAACGTTTAGACCATGGCGGTCAAAACTGCACCCTTACTGTTTCATATTCGGCGTCATCGCGGCGATTCGGTTGCGCATGCCCCACCGGCCACCAAGCCACGCCATCAGCGTAATGATGGCCGCTGGCACAAGCATCGACCACGAAATCCCCACCTGTGCGAACGCAAGAATGGATACGATGAGCGACGCCGCGAAGCCGGCAATCGCGGACTCCCTTGCGGTTGCGGCATTGCCACCCCATCGACCTACGATGTAGCCGCCGAACACCGCGCCGAGCGCCACCGCGAGAGTTGAAACGCTCAACATCACCATCTGGGCTGTCGCATACTCGCTCCGCGAGAGCATCGAGAGAGGATCCGGTTCTTTGGCTACTTTCGGGAAGTGAGAGCGTATCCACCGCGACGCGATGTGCGCGGCGATGTAGGTGAGCGGAACCCACGCGGCGACGATCGCCGTCGTGCCGAATCCAACCCAATGCCACGGTGGGCGGGTGGGCTCGCCTTGCTCTTCTTCGGGCGTGTTCTTGAGAACGGGAAGTCGCTTTCGATCGGCCACTTGCCTTTGATCATAGCGTGCTCGGATTAATGCGGTACATCCGGGCGATGATCGATGTGGATCTCGTACGATCGACGAGCCATATACCCGTCCGTGTGCGGTTTGCCGAAACCGATGCCATGGGCGTGGTCCACCACGGCAGCTACCCGCTCTACCTTGAGCTGGCGCGCGTCGAATGGCTGAGGCGTCGAGGCGTGAGTTACCGCGACTGGGCGGGGGGCGACCTTCACTTGCCGGTGGTTGAGCTCAACGTCCGATACCGGGCGCCTTCGTTTTTCGACGACGAATTGCTGATCGCGGTGTCGATCGCCGAAGTGCGCACGGCCTCATTGCGGTTCGAGTACCAGGTTCTGCGGGACACGACCGTGATCGCCGAGGCAAGTACTTTGCTTGCATGCGTGTCAAACGATCGAAAGCTCATGCGCCTGTCGCCCGAAATCCTGAGCGTGCTCAGCCGTGGCGAAGTACCCACCAATCCAGCGTAGACTAGCGAGCGCCATGCAGAGATCCATGTTCATCGGGCTGCTCACCGCGTCTCTCGTCGCATGCGACGGAGGCTCGTCGCAATTGCAGGGAACGTGGACGGGGGAGCGTGCCGAGGGCATTCGTGAAGACCAGCAGACCCAAGCGGCAGCTTTTGTGAGCGGCCTGAAACTCGTTTTCGATCGCGATTACATTTCGGTCGCGCAAGGCGGCAATACGAGCACCGGGCGTTACAAATTGTACCGCGAGGACAAGAACGCGGTCGTGATCTACAGCGGAGACGGTGAGGTCGAGACCCAAACGTTCAACTTCATCGGCGACAAGAGAGTGCGTTGGATTTTGCCCGATGGACGATCGATCATTTTAGCCCGCGTGAGTAAGTGATGCGAGAGCGAGCAAGCCTTACCGCACTGGTGGTTGCCGGAGCACGCGCCGTCGCCGGGGTCGATCCGTATGCGCATATGTTCCTGCCGCCCTGGCTCGCCGAGCGCGTGGACGCCGCCTCTTTTGAAAAGCGGAGACGGGCCATCGCTTGGCTATCATTCGGTCTCGTTACGCACATCAAGCATCGCACAATCGCGATCGATCGAGCCCTCGCGGAGGCAACCTCGCACGGCGTCGGACAAGTTGTCATTTTAGGCGCAGGTCTCGACACGCGCGCCTACCGCATGCATGAACTAGCGGCGACGACCGTCTACGAAGTTGACCATCCCGCAACGCAGGCGATGAAGCTCGAAAGTGTGCACTTCATGAAACCCGGCGCGCGCATGCTTCGTCATGTCGCGGTCAACTTTGAGCGTGATGCATTGGGCGATGCGCTCGCAGCAGCAGGGCACCAACCTGATCAACCCACGGCATGGGTTTGGGAGGGCGTCACGATGTACCTGGAGCCTGCTGCCGTGCAAGCGACGCTTCGCACCATTGAGAGCCAAAGTGCACCGTCAAGTACATTGATTATGACGTACATGCCCCGCTCTCTTTTGAATGTCCCGCTGCTTGGGCCATTGCTCGCGCGTGCGCCAATGGCGAGTATTGGCGAACCCTTGCGCGCGACCTATTCGCCGAGCGAAGCGCGCGCGTTGCTTTCGCGCCATGGGTTTGAGGTCGCGTGGGACGGGCAACCGAACGAGTGGCCGCACATTCACGATGGCGGGTTTCAGTTTCCGTTGATTAATGAACGCATCGCAGTGGCCGAGCGCAGCGGCAGTCATTCGTGAACGCGCGGGGGCTCTTCAGTCTTGCCGGTCTGGTCGTCTGCTGCGGTGGTCGTGTCACCACCGACGAGGCCGCCTTGGTGCCGATTCCCGAGGATCAGTTCATTCGATCGTGGACGAGCGCGCACTGCGCGACGATCGCGCCATGCTGCCAACTGGCTGGCTACAAGGGCGTGAGCACGTCGTGCACAGACGCGTGGAAAGCTGTCATCACCGCCGATGTGAACGCGGCCCTTGGGGCAAAAGCCACTTACGATGGCGTCGCAGCGGCAAAGTGCGTTCTGTCGCTCGACGCGCTCGCACAGAGCTGCCCGACGGGCAAGCAGTACATCTGGACCAAGAAGGACGGCTGCGATCGCGTCTACAGGCACGGAACGCTTCCAACAGGCGCTACGTGCAGCGTCAGTTGGGAGTGCGCCGCGAATGCGGGCGAGTTGTCGCGCTGCGAGTCCGGTGTGTCGCCCGACGGTCAACAAACCAGCGCCTGCTTGGCCTACCGATACGATGAGGGCGGTCTCGGAGCGACGTGTTCGTATGAGAAGGTCCCGAACGAAACACCGTTCTTGCACAGTTGCGCTGGGCGACTCAACTGTACTTCGAATCGATGCATTTCCTTGCCTGCGCGCGGCGACGCGTGCTCCGGCATTGCGGGCGACGACTGCGACATCGGGTCCGTTTGCCAAGGACCGCCAGCCAAGTGTGTGCTTCCAACGCCGCTTGGTGGCAAGTGTGCTTCCCCGAGCGAGTGCGAGAGCTACGAGTGCCGGAACGGGAGATGCGCGCCAACCGCGATTCTCTTCAACGAGAAAACGTGTGAGTGACTGGGGCTTCGCGCCCCGTCCCGCGGCTGATCGCGTGGAATGTTGACGGGTCGGCCATCACTGGTCATGTTAATGGTCATGACCAAGAGGGCGAAAGAAGCTTCTCTTCCGAAGCAAATCAGCGCCGCAGAATTCAAGGCCAAGTGCCTCGACATCATGGATCTCGTGCAAGAGCGCGGGGGTGAAGTCGTCGTCACCAAACGTGGCAAGGCTGTTGCCAAGCTCGTACCGATCCAAGAGGGCACGGACGGGCACGGGCACGTTTACGGATCAGAAAAATACGAGGACAGACCCTAGACTGTCAGGACCACTTTCTTGACCGTTTCGTCGACCGGCTTGTTCTCCCAAACGATTTCGTGCAGCGCTTTGAGCAACGGCAAACGCTCCACGCCGAGCTCGCGCGTGAACTGCCAGGCGCTTTTGATCGCAGGATACCCCTCCGTCAGCTGGCCAATCGCGGCGAGCTCCTCTGCAACTTGCTTCGCCGGTTTGCCGCGTCCTATGTGCTCACCAAACATGCGGTTGCGTCCCGCAGCTGCAGTCACGTGCAAGTCGCCAACGCCGGCGCCACCGTAAACGGTTTCAATGCGACCACCCGCAGCCACGACGACGCGTCCCATCTCGTCGATCGCCTGCGTAAACCACGCAGCGCGCGCATTGTGCGCATCGACGCCGAGCAGTCCGTCCCAAATGCCGAGACCGGTCGCGTACGCATTCTTGAGCGCGGAGCACACTTCGGCACCCGCGATGTCTGAAGTCGTCGCGATGTGCACGTGCGGCGCAGCCATGGCTTTCGCGCACACGTCCGCCGCTTTGCCCGCAAATGTCATCAACGTTGGTACATTTCGCGCGATTTCGATGGCCTTCGCAGGACCTGCAGCGTGCACATATTGAATGTGTCTTCCCGTAACTTCCGCCACTGTTTGGTCGACGCGCGCCATCTTGCCCGAGCGCGCAACAAGGAAGCCCTTGGTCGGCGAGAGTACGGGCACGTCGGGGATCAACGCGGCTGCCTTGGTCCAAACGGGCACGACGCCGTCGCTGCTCACCGCAGAAACGATGAGGTCGGCCCCAACGAGGGCCTCGGCAAGTCGCGCGGAACGGAAGAACGACAACTTCTCAAGTTTGAGCTTCAAACGCGGGTGCTCTTCGCCGCGTTCGCACGGCTCAAGCATCGGATCGTCAAGCCACGTGCCCCAGAGCCGGACGTCATTACCGCCGTCAGCGAAAACTTTCGCCATCGCTGAACCCATGTAACCTGCACCCAAGACGGTGATGCGCATGAGAGGGGCATCTAGTCGGTGCGGCGGCGGCCGATAAGGACCAACTGCACTTTGCGCGAAGGACCGATGCGTCCTATGTTCCGGCAACCTTGCGTAACGTGGTCTATCGCTATCCCGATTTGCCGAGCTTCCGAGCGGTCATCGTCGCTGCGGATCAAGAACTCGGCTTGCCCGAAAATGAGCGCGTACGTGACGGCGAATGGGTCCTCGCAATCTTTGAGATTGGCGAAGCCAAAGGTAGGGCGACCGCAGCCGCAGCCAGGGGATTCGATCGCGGTGAGGAAGAAGGGTTTGCGCTGGCGTTCGAGCGGCGCGACTGGGAGCGTCTCACCGACTTTGGTGAATCGACGAGCTGGAGCGCGTTTCCGGCTGCGCGGACGTCCGTGCCACCGCCGCCGATCAGGCCCGGAGACAACGATGACACGACGCGTTTCCGGAAGGCGTCAATGCCACCTCCACCCCTCCTCCCGAGCGAGCCACCGCCCCCACCGTCTGACACGCTCACGCCGAGTGTTCGGACGCTCAAGACCGCGGCGGCTGCGCATCGCGGCGCGCGCCTTTTGCTTGTCGATGACGATCACGACGTGCGCGAGGTCGTCGGCACGATGCTGAAAACACTCGGCCTCGAGGTTGACGAAGTGGAAAGTGCCGAGGACGCGATCTCAGCACTTCAGCGCGACATCTACGATCTCTTGTTACTTGATTGGTCGCTACCGGGTATGCACGGCCTCGATCTTTGCAAGAGGCTTCGAACAGCTGAATCGTTCGCTTACTTGCCTATCGTCTTTTTGACGAGTCACTCGTCTTCGAAAGATATCGTCGAGGCGTTTGCAGCGGGCGCTGACGACTACGTCGTGAAGCCGTTTCGCGCGCCCGAACTTGGAGCACGAATCTTCGGGCTCCTGCGGCGCGCGCGCATGGCCGAAGCAACATGAGCGAATCCGACATCCGCGCCCCTGAAAGCAGCGAGTCTACCGTCAGTGAGTCGGCTTACAGGGCGAGCCGCCTCGTCGTCATTGGAGGAGGGCGCGCGGGCGTCGGCAAGAGCGTCATCGCCGTCAACCTTGCGACGTACCTCGCGCAACTCGGCAAAGCCGTCATCCTCGTCGATGCAGACCCCACGGGTGCCAACCTTCACGCGCACTTCGGCCTCAAGGCTGCATCGCGCGATGTACTGTTCGAGGGAGGAATCGAGACGCTTCAGAAGCAACTCGTTCCGACCAACGTGCCCGGCCTCTTGATGCTGCCCGCAGCGCACGATGCCACGTCGCCACCGCTTTCGTTGCGCGCGGGGCGACGTGGTACGTGGCTTTCGCGTTTGCGCTCCTTGCAGGCCGAGTACCTCGTCATCGACGTAGGTCCTGGTTACACGCACTACTCGCTCGACGTATTGCTGGCAGCTGACATCGCCATCACTGCAATCGTGCCCGAACCCGCGGCAATCGATGCGCTCTATCGGTTGCTGCGTGCGAGCTATCGACGGCGCATGCGCCAATCCCTTCTGCGCGATCGACTGCGCCTGTCGCTCTTCGATCGGACCCTTCGCGAACTCGGACATCTTCCGTCTCCGCTCGAGCTTGTGCGCGCAACGAGCAAGGTCGATACGCGACTCTCAGAACTCGCGTTTGCAGAAGCGCAACGGATTCGCTTTCAACTCGTTGTCAACCAAACGCGCGCGCGAAGCGATCTCGAGCTTGGCGCTTGGATCTGCAGCCTCGTCGAACGTCACTACGGCATGCCGCTCTTCGATCTGGGACACATCGAAAACGACGACGCGATTTGGATGACCGCGCGCCGGTTTCGTCCGCTCCTCATCGACAGCCCGACCGCCAAGAGCGCACGCAACCTTGAGCGCATTGCAAGACGCATTCTCGCGCTCGGCGCTTCCCGCCACGAATCGATCCGACCGCGATCGATTTCCGAAGCGCTCGCCGATCCGTCTCTTTATTTCTCTCTCGGAACGACGCGCACGGCGAGCGACGAAGAGATCAGGCGTGCTTACAAAAGACAACGCGAAATTTATGCAGCGGGGGGCCTCGCAACGACCTCTCTCTTGTCGCAAGAAGAATTGCGAGCGATGCTCTCACGCATCGACGAGGCGTACGACACATTGCTCGATCCGGTCAGGCGCCGCGCATACGACCTTTCGAATTTTCCGGAGGAACCGCTCGCCGTCCCTTCGCTGCCTCGCGAACCCCTCACCCTCGCGACCGAGCAACTGATGTTGCAGGCGCAATTGAAGCGCGAAATCGGGCCTGAAACGGAATTCACCGGTTCGCTACTCGGCCGCGTGCGCGATTCACAAGGTATCGAACTCACGGACGTGAGTGCGCGCACCAAGATTGCTCGGGCACACCTACAAGCGATCGAAGACGAAGCTTACGAGAAGCTACCCGCCGCAGTTTATGTTCGCGGCTTTCTGATCGAGATCGCCAAATGTCTTGGCCTCGATTCGCATCGTGTGCAGACGACATACTTGCGACGCATGCGTGAAATCGGTCGACCGATCGATCAGTAACAAACGTATCTGCTGATGATCGATTTTCGCGCAGCAATCAACAAGGCTCTCTCTCGCAAGGCATGGTTTCCGATCGCGCTCTTCGCGGTTGCGCTTGCTCCCCGTTTGTTCGTTGCACTCAATTGGGCAGAGGAGCCTGTGTGGGACGGTCACTACTATGACTTTGGGGCCCGACGAATCGCAGAGGGCTTCGGCTACTCTGACGACATCGTCGTTGGCGGCATCAAAGTATGGCACCCGTGGTGCCACTATCCGGTCGGTTACAGCGCGCTGCTTGGGTTCTTCTATCGCATCTTCGGTGCGAGCAGCGTGGTTGCAGCGTTCGTCAACGCAGTTGTCGGCTCGCTTGTGGCGATTGCCACCTACGGGCTTGCACGCACCGGACTGTCCGAGCCACGCGCGCGCCTGGCGGGCGTGATTGTCGCACTACACCCCGGGCTCATCTTGTATTCGGCGCTCGTGATGACCGAGCCGCTTGCAACGCTTGCGACCCTCACGTCATTTTGGCTCGCAGCACGAAGGCCTGGCAACGTGAAGTGGCTTTCCGTATCGGCGTTCGTGCTTGGACTCGCCGCGCTGGTGCGTCCGCAGGCACTCTTGTGTTTGCCATTTCTGGCGTTCGTTGAAGCGCGCCATTTGTTCTCGGGCAAGTTTCATTTGTCGTGGTCGTGGACGCGCGCTTTTGCGTTGCGCGTTTCGATACTTGCAATCTGCACGTTTGCGCCCGTAGCTCCTTGGACGGCGCGCAACTGCAAGGTGATGGATGCATGCGCGCTGGTGAGCACGAACGGTGGGTGGAATCTGGCCATTGGCGCATTTCCGCGCGCCACCGGACGCTTCGAAACGTTGCGATCATCGGATGGCTGCAGCGACGTGACTGGCCAAGTCCAACAGGATCGATGCTGGCTTGCGTATGGTATTGACCAGATCAAGCGCGAACCCAAACGATGGCTTGGGCTCATCCCGACCAAGTTGAGCCACACGTTTGATCACGAGTCGTTTGCAGTCGGCTACCTGAAAGAAGCACGTCCTTCGGCTTGGACGGAGGAAAAGGCGAAGAACGTTCGCGCAGCAATGACGACCTCCCACGTGTCGCTGTTGGTGCTCGCTTGCTTTGCGGTGGTGACCCGCGCGCGCGACAGGGCGCGGTGGGTGCACCTTGCGCTCTTGGCCGCTATTGTGCTCTTTGCGAGTTACGTATTAATGGCGAAGATCCCCTCCTTCTGGCCGTTCGCTTTGATTGCGGCCGCACTGCCGCTCGTTCCTTTGCCGGGAAGTTCCGAGAGGCCACCAGCGGTGTTTCTCAGCGCCGCGCTCTTGCTCACGACATGCGTGACGCATGCGATCTTCTTTGGCGAAGACCGGTACCACATGGTCGTGACGCCGGTCTTTGCGCTGCTTGCGGCCGCAAGCCTCAGACCCCCGAAAGGTGCGCACGCACGGGAGGTCGTGTAGCCTTCCGGCCCACCGCGATGGGTCAAGCTCCACAATCTTCACGCATCATTGTGCTCGGCGAGCAGAAGGCTGCCGCCGCGCCCGACGATTCGAGCGCGCAAACGACCGATCCTGGACCGATGGCGCCGAGCTCACCGCACGTCGGCGATACGGATCCGGGCCTTCAGGCAACGTCCACCGCCCCGATGTTTCTGGGGATTCCGGCGGAAGCAGCCGTTGAGCAAGACGTTGAAGCGGATGCGCTGCTTGATGCGCTTGCGCCACGCAATCTTCCCGAGGTGACCACGACCTCGGGCGAGGTGGCTGCTGTCTATGCGACCGACGATGCGACGCCTGCACCAAGGCACCACACTCCAGTGCCGGAGCCCGCCGTGATCGTGCCAGACCCCCGGCGTGAACCGACCCGACGCATACCACGCGAGTGGGTTGAGCCGCTCAGCGCGCTTGCGAAGGAGGCGATGGACAAGCGATCTGCGCCTTCAATGTCGAACGCTCGGTGGGGCGCTATTGGCTTGGTTGGAGGCGTTGTTGTGATTGCGGGGATCATGCTTGGTATGCAGTTGGCGGGGACTGCGGAGGCGCCTGCGGCAGCGTCAGCAGCGGTACCTTTGGCAGCGCCAGCATCGGCAGCCTTCGTGCATGCCGCGGGTTCAGCACCCGAGGCGGTGGCGAGGGTTCAAGGGACCATTGATCTCGTGCCCACGCCCGCTGGACCCGCGCCCAAGCCGGCGGTGGCACTCGAGGATTTCGGCGGGACTTCGCCGCAACCTGCCAGTTCGCAGCGGGTGAGGACGAAGCCAGCGGGCAGCGCGCCTGTGGATCTCGACTACAAGCGGCTCAAGTAAGGGAAAGAAAATGCGTGCTCTCGGTCCGATCGCGGCCCTTGTTATTGTAACTTCATTTGTGGCATTTTGCGGGACGGCACAAGCAAGCTCGTCGCAAGCGAACGCACGTTACGAAGAGGGGCGTGCGTTTGCAAAGCGAAGCGACTGGGAGAATGCGCGACAGTCGTTTGCACAGGCCGTACTCCTCGAGCCGAACGACATGCGCTACCTGTGGAACCTCGCCCTTAGCGAGTCGAAGACGCATCACGAGGTCGAAGCCCTTCGTCACTTTCGGTACTACGGCCACCACCCGCAGGTGCCACACGAGGATAAGCGAGAGGCTCTCCACTACATCGCCGAGCTCGAACGTCACACTGGCCGCATCTCGATCGACGCACCCAAGCTAGTCGAGATTCGCGTAGACGACGAAGCGTTCGGTCTCACGCCAATCGATGCCGTCGACGTCGCGCCTGGCGTACACACGGTGTCGGGCAAGGACACGCGTGGCGTGAGCCGAAAAGTTGTCGTACGCGCGACCGAGGCGACGTTTGTGGTCGCGAAACTCGATTTTGGTGCCGAGGTCGCAGCCGCACCAGTGGCTGTGCTTCCGGAGCCGCATCGTGCACTGGGCCACGATTCACCGTCTGCCGCGAAGAAGAGCGGCCCGCCGGTTCTCACGTACATCCTTGCGGGGACTGCGCTCGCGAGTGCGGCGGTTGGGTCAATTTTCTTGACCAATGCCTATTCAGCGGCGGACGATGCGAAGACAATTCGCAGGACCAATCCCGCGGGCTTTTGCAACGATCGAAACGCGAGCGCGTGCAAGTCGCTCATTGACGCCAACGACTCCGCCTCGACCCGCGGGGCGGTGTCTACGGTATTATTCGTCACGGCAGGCGTTACATTAGCTGGCGCCGTGGCGGCGTGGCTGGCCTGGCCAGCGCAAAGCGGCCACGAGGGTCGTCGTGAGGGCGCCGCGTGGGTGGCGCCAGCCGTGGGCGATGGCCACGTCGGGGTTGTGGCAGGCGGCACCTTCTAGACGAGTGCGCGCCTTTTTTGCGGTGTCGCAAAAAGACAAAGCGTTGAATTTGGGCGGACCTCACACGAGGGCTTGTCGAATAGGGGTGCGTTCCCTATGCCGTTCCATCTTGCCCGGAGGATTTGATGAGTACAGACGTCGTGCGTTACGAAGTGATCGCGAATGTGGCTCGAATCACGCTCAATCGTCCCAAATCACTGAACGCCCTCAACCGTGAGTTGCTCGAGGAGCTCGCTCACGTCGCGTCAAGAGCGCTCGTCGATACCAACGTGCGCGCTGTAGTACTTACAGGAGAGGGTCGCGGGTTTTGCGCAGGCGGCGATGTCAAGGCGATGGCAGGCGGCAGCTTCTTAGGAGCAGCGGGAAACGAGTCCCCACTTGAAGGCGCGTTGGGCGGCGCTGCCATCCTTCACAAGGCAATTGCAACGCTGTATCGATTGCCCAAGCCGGTTATCGCGGCCATCAATGGACCTGTCGCTGGCGCAGGTCTTGGAGTGGCAATGGCATGTGACATTCTTTGGTCGGCAGAGAGCGCGTCATTCTCGACGGCATACACGGCGATTGGGCTCTCACCTGACGGAGGCACGACGCACTTCTTGCCTCGCCTGGTCGGTCCCAAGATGGCTGCGGAATTATTTTTTACGAGTCGCAAATTCGATGCGCAAGAAGCCTTACGAATGGGCCTGGTTAGCCGCGTTTTGCCAGACGCAGAGTTACTTCCCTCGGCGATCGCCCTCGCAAACACACTCGCGGCTGGACCCACACTCGCCTACGCATCGGCGAAGACACTTCTTCGAACGAGCGGTCAACAGCCGCTTGAGAGCCAGATGGAGGACGAGCGCCTCGGCATCATGCGATCGACCACGACTGAAGATTTCATGCGGGGTGTCATGGCATTTGCGACAGGGCAGAAGGCGGAGTTCGCGGGAAAGTAGTTCGCGACCAATAGACGAGCAAGCACGTCGCGAAGACGACCAGAGCTGCCGCAAGCTCGAGCGCCACTTTCGGCGACTGCAACGTCCACACCGAACCCATGAGCAAGCCCGCGGGAATTGTCACCACTCCGATGACGAAATGAAATGCGCCAAAGGCGCGACCACGACTCTCCGCGGGAACGAGATCGCGCACTAACGCCTTTTCGCTCGGCTCGGCCAGGCCATAGTAAGCGCCGTACAACAAGAAGAGCAGCCACACGTGCAGGGGACGCGACGCAAACGCGAAGCCGAAGTACGTCACAGCAAAGACCAGCCAACCAATGACCATCAAACGCACGCGCGGGTAGCGATCCGCGAGTCGACCGCCCACATAGGAGAGACTCGATTTGGAAACGTGCAACGCCGCCCACACAAGGGGCAGTGTTTGGCGCGGTATTCCGATCTCGCTTGCGCGAAGCAGCAAGAAGGCGTCCGACGAATTGGCGAGGCAAAAGAACGCGAGCACGAAAAGGTAACCAAAAAAGTTACGATTTAGCGGCTTCTTTTCCTGTTGCGTAACCTTATCTTTTCGAACCGCGGGTGCCTCGCGAACGGTCGCTGCCGCGATCATCGCCAGTGTGCCTGGAACAAACGCGCACAGAAATACGTACTTCAGCGAAACGCCCGCTACGAGGAGCGCCGTTGCCACGAGGGGCCCCACGATCGCGCCCGCGTGGTCCATGGCTTGATGCAAACCAAACGCGCGACCTGCATTCTCGGAGGTGACGGAATTCGCCAAAAGCAAATCGCGCGGGGCCGTGCGCAGACCTTTGCCGACGCGATCGGTGACGCGTACCGCCAGTACATGCCAGGGCGCCGTTGCAAATGCCACAAGTGGCCTGACAAACGAGGCGAGGCCGTAGCCAAAGAGGACGAGGGGCATTCGCTTCGTTGTGCGATCGGCGAAAATTCCCGACGCAAGTTTGAGCACGCTCGACGTCGCGTCAGCCACACCTTCGATGAGGCCGAGGAACAGGGGCGTTGCGCCCAAGCTCGCCAAGTACGCCGGCAGTAGTGGCGCGATCATTTCGGTGCCGATGTCCGTGAAGAAGCTGGTGAACGCAAGCGCGATCACGACTTTCGGAAGGCGATCGGATGCGGGCATGACGTGTGAGGAATCGCTCAGAATTGTCCGTGGATCATGAGGCCGTTGCCCGCGGGCACGACCTTGATACGCCCCGTGAACCGTCGGTCCAGGCGCAGGGGCGACGGAGCTGGATCGGGTAGATCGAACCAATAGAGGGCAGCACCCAACCCAAATGCAGCTAGCCCAACACCGAAGCCAGCAATGGCCGCGTTGCGCCACGAATCTCGTTCATCGAGATGGCTGTCGCGGACGTCCGCCTCGATCTGAAACGGGTTGCGGATTCTATCGTAGGCTTGGACGTCGGCCTCGGCGGAAAGCGCCATCCCCACCGACACTGCGCCGAAGATCATGCTCGCCGCGCCGGTGGCGAACGTACTGTATGCCACGACGCGAGTCGTTGAACGGGGGAGCTTGATCGATAGGGGTTGGGTATCGCCGCGTCTGGCTTGCACGAAAGTTTGCACCGGATCGGCGCCACGCTTTCGGAAAGAAACGTTGCTAGATCCGGGCTCAATTGTAACTATAGTTGATCCTTTTTTGAGGTTGTCGACGTGCTTGCCGTCGACCCAAATTTCGGCGCCCACGTCCTCGGGTCTTCCCGTCACGACCATCCGTGTAGGGAGCGAAACGAGATTGATTTTCACGTACTGCGACGCACCGCAGGTAACTTGCAGTTCGCGGGTCAGGAATCCGGCGCGCTCGACGCGGAACGTGTGCTTTCCGAGCGTGAGGAGCGGCACGCTCTCTTGCTTGAAAGCCTCACCGTCGACGTAGGTAGTTGTGGTCTCATCGGGTGCGGCCAAAGGTTCGATAGCGAGCGTTACTTGCGACTTGCCTTCCGCCTCAGGAGGTTTCGACGTCGAGCCTTTCATTTTCCTGATCCACATTTCCGCGTCGCTGCGGCGCGTGCCTGTTCCCAGATCGAGGTACTTCTCGAAATACTCAATCGCCTTCGCGAAATGCGCCGCTTGCTGGTGGTCCTTGTCGTCCTCCCCAATGCGGCGGCTCGCCTGGGCGAGCGCGAAGAGATAGCTCGGCTCATGTGGCGACTGGTCGTGCGCCTGCTTGAACGCAGTCGCTGCGTCACCAAATTCCAGTTTGTCGTATGCGACAACACCGCGATCGTAGGCCGCTCGTGCGGGTTCGGTCGCTTGGCCCCACGAAAGCGAAGTCGCAAGCGCCATGAGGGACGCCGTCGCGATTTGGAGGGGATATCGCATCGGGGCGATCGTCGCTCTTCCTCGCTGGCAGCGCAACCTCCCACGTACGCGGTTGTCGGATTGCTACCAACACCTCGCACTGTACGCGGCCAAAAACAGGCCAGCGCGATCGTCAGGACCGTTTCGTCGTTCTTGATGCGCTCTCTTGCACAGAGGGACCGCTCCTGCGAGCCTTGTGGGAGGCATGGCCGATCCCCCAAACACCGGTAGCGAGCCATCGTCTTCGTTCGGCGTGACCAACATGCTCGAGCGCGGCGTGGACTTGCCGCTCGCGGCAGGCACCCTGGTGGGGGAGTTCGCCATCGAGGTTCAGATTGGCCAGGGCGGGTTCGGTGCCGTCTACCGCGCCCGCCATCCGCTTATCGGTAAGCGCGCGGCCATCAAGGTGCTCTCCGACGACGTGGGCGCAAGCGCCAATGCCGTCGCGCGCTTTGTACAAGAGGCGCGCGCAGTGAACGAGATTCAGCACCCCAATATCGTCGACATCTTTAGCTTCGGACAGCTTCTTGATGGACGGCACTATTTCGCGATGGAGCTCCTTGAAGGACAAACTCTTGATGCGTTTCTTCGAAAGCGCGACCCGCTCTCCATGCGAGAGCTCGCGACGATTCTCGATCCGGTCGTGAATGCACTCGACGCGGCCCACAAGAAGGGCATCGTCCATCGCGACCTGAAGCCCGAGAATATTTTTCTATGTTTCAATGATGGTCGCATGACGAAAGTCAAGTTGCTTGACTTTGGTATTGCAAAACTATCAGGCGAATCGCTTCAGGGCGGCGCGAGCCAGCCGAAGACGAAGACGGGTTCGCCACTGGGAACGCCCGCATTCATGGCGCCCGAACAAGCGCTCGGTCGCGAAGTCACCGCCGCCGCAGACGTCTACGCGCTGGGCGTGGTGTGCCACCTCGCATTGACCGGCGAACCTCCGTTTTATGCAGACTCGCTCATCAACTTACTTGCCCTTCACATCAACGCACCAGCACCCCCCATGAGCACCCACAACCGCGAACTGGCGCGCGAATTCGATGCGGTCGTGCTTCGCATGCTCGCCAAGGACCCCGACGAGCGCTTTGCGTCCGCGGGTGAGGCGCTCGATGCTCTTGTCAAGGCGGCGAAGACCGCGGGGCTCGAGGCGGATCGACGCGCGAACGTCACCATCCCGGAGCAACCCGCGCATCCACGCACGTTCCGACAGCAGCACGCGACCGCTGCAAGCGCTGGCACCGGCAAGGCGCTCGCAAGCGATTCACCGCAGCCGCGCGGGCAATCCCGATCCATCGCTATTTTCGGAACGGCAGCAGCGGCGATTGCGATTGGTGCCGCGTCGGTGGCGACGTGGATCAACACGAAGGGTGCATCGCCTCCGCAATCGGCTACTCCAGCCAACGCGACACCATTGGTGATTCCGGTCAACGCAGCCCCATTGGGAGGCGGAGGGGGACGCGGGGTGAGCGTCGCAGACGCCGCCTCGCTTGGAGGACCGCCGAGCCCAACCGCGCCCGCGATACCCTCCGGCACCGTGCGACCGCTCTTACCTCAGGTTGCGGCGGGTGGAAGAGGTCGCGAGAAGCCGAAGGTCGACCCGCACGCCATCGCAACTCCAACGCCGACCACTCCTCCGCTTTCGCATAGCGAACTCGAAACACCGCCACCGAAGTAGCCGTGAGGCGCCTCGTCGCTTGCCAGAAACAGTGACAGTTGCGATCCTCACCTCGATGGCGCGCGCAACGTGGAGCACTTTTGTGGTCGTTGCACTCTGCATGGCGTCATGCGCGAAGCTCGATGCTCTCGGTAGCAAGTGCGGCAACGGCGCTGTCGATCCGCTCACCGAAGACTGCGATGGCGACAGCTACGCGGTGGAGTTCGCGTCGGGAAGGACGCGACCAAAGTGCGGCAAGCCAGGCGCGGGGCCCAGCGCTTGCCGCATGGAGTGCGGGCGGGACTCGACGTGCCCAAACGATAACTGGGCATGCAGACTGGGTGTATGCGTCAATATAGTTGACGAATTCTGCAAACGCGACGTGGACGCCGGCAGCACGAATTGCACCGGTGTACTCGACGTCATTGGGCCCGCGGGCAATGTCAAGACGGTTGACCTTGACAACGACGGGGTGGACGTTCGGCTTAGTGCGATTCGGTGGGGGACGTTGCACGATGGAACGCTGACGTTTCTTCCAGGCTGCCAGCTGCTGGAGTTGGAAGCTACGATCGCGATGGCACCCTCGTTTGTGGGCACCACCGAACCATGGATAGCGCTCATCGATTGGTCGGCCGTAGCATTTCCAACCACCACGCAGCTCGCAGGTCGGGCCCATGTGCTGAGTCCTTCAACCGTGCCGCAAGAGGTCTCCATCCGGCCGCAACCCGTGCTTGGTGGCTACAGGGCCATCTACGCCGAGGCTCACGATATCGACGGTGATGGTGACAACGACTTCATCGTGCTCGAACGCAAGTATGCGACCGTTGAAACCCAGGGGAGCCTCACGCGACCCGTGCTCTACATGAACGCGCCTTGCGACGAAAAGACGCCCGACGTTCGCTGCCTCTATGTCAAGATGATTGACGGCTTCGAAACAGCATCGGGCGAAGGGCTCGCGCTCCAGCGTTCACGCATCGACGAGAAGTCCGACCCTCATGGTCACGACTGGTGGTTCGCAACGATCGGCGGCGACGTTACACAGGGACCAGGAAAGGTGGTCGTGCAGCGAATCAGGGTTGAAGGAAGCGACGACAAGGTGAGCTTCGTCGCGCGTTCAACAAAGAGCGAAATTCCGACGCCACAGAGCAGCGCGCAGAACCAACGCGTCACTTGGGGCGACTTCGACGGCGACGGGGTGCTCGACTTGCTCTACGTGACCGACAGAGGGTCGCGGCTCTATCGGCGCGCTGAAGTGGGGCAATAGGACCGCCCGGCCTTAAGCGACACCCGCAACGCGTCGCTTACCGTCCATGGGGAAACGCCTCGCGTGTGCGACCGTTGCGCTTGGCGCGATGCTCGGCTGCACCACCCCCAACGCGGCGCCGCCGGATTCCACACCCGACTTCACAACCGATGCCGGACTCGACGCGACGCCAGATGCCTTCGCGTCTGATGCGAGCACGTACGCACACACAGGAGTTCTGAAGAGCAACTTCTGCGAGGACACCAACGGGTGGCAAGTGTCGCAGCAAGGCGACACGGATGGGGGCGCGGCGGCCATGTGTGACAACGGCGAGCGCGCGCTCGTCACCGCTGACCTCGTCGCGTTCCATACCGGCCAGTTCATCGCTCCCTGGAAGGGCAACTTGGCAAACTACTACAACGGACTCATCTCGTTCGAGCTGCAGGACATTCCTCCTGACGGGTCGACCGCCTCCTCACCCGACCTTGCGCGAGGCTTGGAGCTGTACTCTGACGACAAAGCGAGCGTGTATTTCCCACTACAAGCGCCACCAAGGACAGGTGGCTATCGAACCTACTTTGTGTGGCTCTCCAACGAACCGCTCGGGACCACAAAGGATAGCGGCGTTCCTCGCAACGTCTCAAAGTGGAAAAACGCGGACGGGACCGACGCTACCTCGAACGACTTCTTTCACGTTCTTTACCGCCTCAAAGAAATTCGCTTTGGCGTCGAATACTCCCTGGACTCCGACACGGGTTATCTCCGGAATGTTATCCTCTCGCCGCCATAGCGACCACGCCGCTTGCATCCTCTCACCGCGATTGCGATTCTCGACGGATGTGGCGCGTTGTCTCGAGCATCGGAGCGTTTGCTGCACTCTGCATGCTTCAGTGCGCAAAGCTCGATGCCATCGGCAGCACCTGCGGAAACGGCGCGGTTGATCCTTCGGGCAAGAACCCAGAAGACTGCGATGGTACGAGCTCCATCATCGACGGCGGCTATTTCGGCGACGCGAGCGATGCTGAGCAACGAAAGCTCAGCTGCAACAGCGCTTGCCACTTTGCTTGTGGCAAGAATTCTCAATGTCCGAGCGACGATTGGTCATGCAATCGATCCGGCGAGTGCGTCAAGATTGTTGACTATTTTATCAAGTGCGGCGGCGACGGTGGTTGTGCGGGTGGAACGGAAATCGTAGGCGTCACTGGACAGGTCAAGTCGGTTGACATGGACCAAGACGGCGTCGACGATCTGTTGGCTGAACCGGCGGACGTCACGGCACCGTACGCGGTCCATTTCGCCATCACAGACCCCGCAAAATCAAAGGTGACGACGCTATTCCCTGCGGAGGCTGCGAGCATTGTGCAGAGTGCACCGGGCGCACGTCCAAGCCTCGTCGCCCAGTTTGAACGTGGATTTCAAGTGACGATGGTCCACGCTCGCGCGGAAGGAATCACCGCGCGTGATCTTGAGTCCGTGCCTTTTGTGTCCGCCACTGTGCAAGCGGCGGGCATCGATTTTCTGTATCCCTTGCCGTCGGGCCGATTCCTCAGCCTGGTTGCGTGGGTGCACGGTGCCACGGGCGACGACGACACCCTTTCGCGCATTGACTTTGCAACCGGGACCCGAACCGATCACTTCTCGATGCCCGTCGTCGATCAGCACGACAAGCCGTTGAGCGAGCACCGCATAGTCGTTGCCGTTCCCGCCGACAAGAACGCGCCGTGCACAAGGCTTGCGGTATTTACACGAGACGCGGACGACGCTTCCGCGGGGCGCCTTCAAATCCTAAGGCCCAACACAAAGTGTGATTGGAGCGTTCCTCACGGCACGCGCTCCGTTCCGGGACGTTATCCTGCGGCGAAGGGCCAAGGAGCTGTGTTTGTTTCCGACCTCGACGGCGACGGTAACAACGATCTGATCGTCAACGCGCTCGATCCAAAAAGCGGAGCGTCCGAGACGCTGGTCTTGCGCGGCCCGCTCGACGGAGAATTTGCTCCTCTTCTCGGCGACGGCGAAGGCAAGGCCCACCCGGCGGTTGTCGCGGCTGGCAAGTTGTACGGTTTTGATCGCCCCGCCCTCCTGACCTGTCATCGCTATGGAAAACTCAACCCCAAAGGGCTCTGCCTCAGCGAAACCGGAGAGGCTCGATCCGTATTGACGGTTCGATTTCCGAATGAGGATGCGAGCGCTTATCCGACCCGCATGAGCCTTGACCTCGAACCGCGGGCAGCAGGCTTTGCGGACCTGAACGGCGATGGGTATGACGACGTTTGGAGCTGGTCGCTCGCGAGTACGGGGCCTCACATTTTCGCTGCGACGCCGACCGGATTTTTCTCAACGGGTCTTGTCGATCATACCTCGCCTGATCTCATTGGAGCCGCCGCTGGCTTTCTAGACGGATTGTCGTCACGCTCCCTGGTTGCGGTCACGGAAGCGAGGGGACCGGGTGGTGACCTGACGAGTGAAGTCCGCGTCACGAACGGAAGCCGCGTTGCTGCGGAGGCCTTGACTGCGCAACTGGTTGCCCGTGTGGGCGCGCGCGCCGCGTTCAGCGTTCACGATCCCAACGGGCAAGGCGCACCTGCCGCGATTGCGCTCGCAGCCTGCGAATCAGCCAACTGCAGCGCGGCGTCGGACTCTCGCAACGCGTCCTCTTTCAATGTGACGGCGCTTCGCTCGATCGGATCAGGATGGCTCGCGGCGCCCTCGTCGCTCGGCTGCTATGCCGAGAATTTTTTTTCGAGCCTGTTTGCGTTCACTGATTTACATCCTCGATCACGCAATCGTAACGTCGCCATCGATCTTGCAGGAGACACCGACAGCGCAAGTAGCGAGCACGACACCCTGGTGTTGACGATCTCCGCGGGAAATCGTGACGCACTTCTGGGACTACGGTCTTTTGTTCGGTGGGGCCACTTGCGAGCGGAGAAAGCGACCGACGAGATTTCATGTTTGCAGAGCATTGCGCAACTCAGCGAGGCCATTGCCGTTGCTCCAGCGTCCACTGCCACAACAAGCAGCTGGCTCGCACTCGGCACTTTTTCACGCACGAACACGGCTACCCCCGCACCTAAGGATCTCGTCGGGAAGGCGTACGTGCTCACGCCTTCGTCATCGCCCAAAGAGATAGCGATTGTGCCCGATGCGACGCTCGAGACCGGCTACCGTGCCATCTATGCGGAAGCGCATGATGTCGACGGCGACGGCAACACCGACTTTGTGGTGCTCGAACGCAAAGACGGACTCGACGGAAGGGACCGCAGTCTTGCGCGGCCGATGCTGTACATGAATGAGTCGTGTGCCAATGCGCCGAACGAGCGCTGCTTGCTTGCAACAAAAATTGGAGGGTTTGAATCCGCGGCGGGCGACGGACTCGCGTGGCAACGTCCTCATATCGACGAGGCGCGTGATCCGAAGTCGCACGAATGGTGGCTCGCAACGGTTCGATACGATCTTGCGACCACCACGGACAAGGTGGTCTCGCAACGCTTTCGCGTTGAACGGACCGGTCGCGATATCCGGCTCATTCCGACCAGCGAGAAGCATGAGTTGGATCCTCCTCGGGTCAACGCGACAAGCCAGCAACTCACGTGGGGCGACTTCGACGGAAACGGTGTTCTCGACCTTCTCTACGTGACCGATCGCGGTTCATGGCTCTATCAACGCGGCGATCCGCCACAGAAGCCGTAGGGCGCGCGGCCAAAGACCATTCCTTGCAAGAAGGAGACGCGCTTGCGATCCTCAAGCCATGGGACCGCGGGCGGCAAGCATTGGAGCGATCATCGCGCTTTGCACGCTTCAATGCGCAAAACTCGAACGCATCGGAAGCACGTGCGGCAATGGTGCGCTTGATCCGTCACGTGAGTATTGCGAAGGTGATCTGCACGACAACACCGTCGAGCCCACACGTCTCGACTGGCAATGCGGGCAGACGTGCCAGTTGGTTTGTAGCAAGGACGTGCCGTGTCCCAGCGATGACTGGTCGTGCACCACGGCGGGCGTGTGCGTCGAAGTTGCTGAGGTATTTGCAAACTCACTCGACGTGGTGGGTCCCGCTGGACACGTCAAGACGGTTGACTTTGACAGCGACGGCATCGACGACGTTCTCGTCGAACCTGTAAATGTGAGCGCACCGTACGTGGCTCACTTCGCAATCACCGATCCGACGAAAGGAAGAGTGGCGACGACGTTTCCAGCAGATGCGATCGCGCTCGTTGATCGTGCTCGCGCCGATCTAAGCAACGCCGGCACCAATCAGAATGGGCCGGCGGTTGTCGCGCAGCTCCAAAACGGGCTTGAGGTGACCATGACGCGCGCAAGCAAGAGGGCCGACGGCGTCATCACGCGAGACCTCGAAGGCCTGTCTTTCGTGACCACCGATTCACCCCCCGACACCATTAGCTACGCAGCGTCGGCAATCGACTACCTTTATCCGGCAACCGATCAGACGAGCGTCGGCTTGTACGAGTGGTTTCATGGATCGTCGGTCAATTACGGCGACACGTTCGCTCGGTTCGATTTCACGAGCCGAGAGCACACAAAGTACTTTCGCATCCCCGTCACGGATCGGTTTGGCCAATCACTCAAAGAGCATCGCATCGTCATCGCCATTCCCAGTGACAAAAAAATCCCGTGCTTGCGCCTCGCAATTTTTACGCGCGATGCAACGTCCGCCATGTCCGGCCTGCTTCAAATAGTGAGACCTGAGCTCAAGTCTTGTGACTGGAGCAAGGGGTGGGTGGCGGACACGATATCGGGCAGTCGCTACCCCGCCGCACGCGGCCCGAGCGCGGTCTTTGTAGCGGACCTCAACGGTGATGGCGCCAACGATCTCGTCGTGAACGCAAGGACCAGCGACGACAAGCTAGAGCCTCTGGTATTGCGGGGGCCACTCGTGGGCGGGCAACTTGTTCCCCTCACCGACAGCGTCGGTGGGGACCTCGCGATCGTTGCCGCCGGCAAGGCAAGGGGACAATCGCGGCAAGCGATCTTGGGTTGCCTTCACCACGCTGTCGCTGATCCAGAGAGCCCTTGTCTCGCCGGAACTGCCGGGCCAAGCGCGGAGTTGCGTGTCCTCCTCCCAGGCGCGCAAGAAACGTCCCCCTACGCCATGAGTGAGAGCATTTATTTACACGCCCAAACCGCCGGTTTTTCGGATCTCAATGGAGACGGTTACGACGACGTTTGGGCATGGTCGCCGGGGAGCACCGGGCCTCGCATTTTTGAAAACACGCCAAGCGGCTTCTTTGCAACCAGCGGTCACGAAGTGGACCACACGTCATCCGCACTCGTCGCGGTGGCTTCAGGCTCGTTGCGCGGATCGTTGTTTCGCGATCTCGTCGCCCTCACGGAATCGAGAGGGCCTGCGAACGACGGCAAGGTGGAAGTCGAGAGCGAAGTTCGCGTCACGCGAGGCGATCCGACGATTGACAAGATGACCGCTCAATTCGTCACACGGGTCTCTGGCATCGGACGAGCGGCGATGAC
>JAHFDY010000248.1 GCA_023248735.1 Myxococcales bacterium | reverse complement strand
ACGGCACATAGCGTTCGCTGCCGACCGCGAGCAACAGCGGGTGGACCCCCGCTTCGTCAACCGCGTTGACGCTGCTCACGCCGGGAATCACGCGTGGAATGGCCGGTCCTGTGAGCTCATGTATGAGCGCGCCGAACGCGCTGTCTTCCTGTGGAGGTCTGCCCACAACCGTGAAGGGCCAAATCGCATCGCTGCGATGGTAAACGGTGTTGACGGTCATCACCGGAAAGTCGTGCTGGAGGGAATAGTAACCGAGATGGTCACCAAATGGCCCCTCAGGTTTGGTGCGCCTCGGATCGATAGTCCCAATGATGCAGAAGTCGGCATCGGCTACGATCGGCAAGGTCCCGTTGCGTGGCGACGTGAGGCGAACGTTGCGCGCGCCGATGACACCCGCAAAAGCGAGCTCAGGCACGCCTTCGGGGAGCGGCATGACCGCCGAGAGCGCGAGCGAAGGAGGGCCTCCGACGAGAACGTTCACCCGCAGCGGTTGGTCGCGATCGATCGCAGCCGCGTGGTGTACGCCGATGCCGCGGTGAATTTGGTAGTGCAGGCCCACCTCGCGATCGCGCTCATAGTCGTTGCCGGAGAGTTGCACGCGGTACATGCCGAGGTTCCCCGCGAGCCAGCCCGGCTTGCTGGGATTTTCCGTGTAGACGCAGGGGAGCGTAACAAAGGGTCCGCCGTCTTTGGGCCACGACGTCATCGCGGGAAGTTGGGAAAGTTGCGTGGTACACGCAAGCACCGGCGCGTTCGACGTGCGAAGCGGAATCGCGTGCGGAAGAAGACGCGCTGCGCGTGCGAGCGCGAGAGGCGAGCGAGCCGAGAATGCGCCGCGGGTGAGAAGCGCCATGGCGTGCTCGATGTCCGTGAGCGCGTGGCGAAAGAGAAATCGCGCGCGCTCGAGCGTGCCAAACAGATTCGACACCATGGGAAACGGCGTGCGGCTCACTCGGCGAAAAAGAACCGCAGGTCCACCCGCGGCGTGCACACGTCGATGAATGGCCGCTGCCTCGAGGTACGGATCCACTTCGTCAAGTAGCGAGACGAGTTGGCCCGTCTTGTCGAGATCGTCGACGCATTCTCGCAGCGAAGCGTAGCTCATGCGTCTCCTGGTTAGAGACGGTTCGAGGGGAAGTCACGTATCCCGATAGCGCGACAATTGACGCTAATTCTTGACGACGGGCGTTTGGACGTCATGGTTCTTACCTCTGGTTACCGGTTACTTACAATAGGGGGCTTCATGAAATACGATTTTCTCTCGTACGTGGGCGCGGAGTCACGCGCGTCGGTCGCAGGTCGGGATGCAGGCGACGCACCGCAGAACTCGCGACGCACGAGGAAGGAATCCGCGCGCGAGGGCGTATTGGCACGCATGCAAGCCAAGTCGCGTCCGTTGTTTCTCCTTTCGATCCTGATGCTCGCGCTGGTTACCGCGGCATGTAGTCTTTCATCGCGTGGGAAATTCGTTTGCAGCGCGTCGAGCAGCGCGTGCGTCGATGCGATCTCCGGCGACTACACGGGTACTTTCTCGGGTGCAGCGTCGGGCAGCTGGACCGCGACTTTTTCAAAAACCGGTGCTGCGACCGGTACGGCCAAGCTCGGTGATCAAGCGATCGCGTTGACCGGTAGCTCCGATGCGACGGGCAAGCTCGTCTTCGGAAGCGGAGCCTCGGGAATCGAATTCTCAGGCGAACTTTTCGACGACGGCAGCGTGAGCGGCACCTGGGTCAAGGGGTCCTCCACCGGAACCTTTGAAGGCAAGCGGCTCGCGGGCGCGCCGATTCAACCTCAGCCGAGTGACGGCGGCGGGACGAGCGATTTCACGCCCGATTCGGGTGGCGGCGGGCCAACAGCATTTGCGTGCACGGCATCGGAAGCGGCATGCCTCAATGCGATGGCGGGCAATTACAATGGCACATACTCGGGCGCCGCAGCCGGGACGTGGAAAGCCACGATCGCCACGAACGGCGCGATCACCGGAAGCGCGATCATTCCAGGCGGAGGCACGCTTACGCTGACCGGCCAAGCCGACCCAAAGGGGTTGCTCGTGTTCGGGAACACGTCGAAAGGCGCGCAGTTCTCTGGAACGCTCTATACGGACGGAACCGTAACGGGTTCGTGGGCGATGAGCTCCGCGCAGGGCGCGTTCTTGGGCGTCCGTGCCGAGGGACCGTTGACGATGCCCTAGTGCGATCAGAGCGCTGAGATCAGAGCGCCAAGTAGGTCTGCGCCTTGAGCCCGCGTTCATATTCCGCAAGGAGGCGCATACCCTCGGTTGGTTTCATGCGGTCTTGCTTGATCGCCGCGTCAATCTGGCTCTTCATCTTTGCAGCGAGGTCGCTCGGCTCGTATTGCGTCATGCGCAAGACCTCTGCGATCGTGTTCCCTTCGATCGTCTCTTCGAGGTAGTAGCCGCAGTCTTCATCTTCATCGAGGAAGACGTGGACTTCGTTCACGCGCCCAAACAGGTTGTGGATGTCGCCCATGATGTCTTGGTAGGCGCCGGTGAGGAAGATGCCAAGGTAGTAAGGGCCACTGTCGATTCGATGAAGCGGGACGGTGTCGCGCTCGCTCGTACGGTCAATGTACTTACTTACCTTGCCGTCGGAATCGCACGTAATATCGACAAGACGGCTCTCTATCGCCGGCCTCTCGTTCAGTCGGTGGATGGGCACAATCGGAAAGAGTGCGCCGAAGGCCCAATGATCGAGGAGTGATTGAAATACTGAGAAGTTACAAATGTGCTGGCCGGCGAGTTGCGTTTCGATGTCGTTGAGCTCGTCGGGGACATCTTCGGGGTCGAGCGTGCTCACGATCTGGCGGATCCGGTCGGTGGCACCCCAGTAGATCGTCTCGACCGCGGCTTTTACGTCGAGTTCGAGATAGCCGAGTTCGAAAAGCTTCTGCGCCTCCTCTTTTGTTTGCAATAGGTCGTGCCAACACTCCGCAAGCGTTTTTTCGGACAGCGATGCCGTCGTTTCGAGTGCGGCTTTGACGAGCTTGTGATCGGGCATCGAGTCGGGGAGCACATTCGTACGCTCGACGTTGCCGAACGCTTCGACGATGAGAACTGCGTGAGGCGCCACGACCGCGCGGCCCGATTCCGAGACGATGTGA
>JAHFDY010000247.1 GCA_023248735.1 Myxococcales bacterium | reverse complement strand
TGCGGCCTTCCAAAGGGTGCACAACTCTTTGCCATCGACAGCGTCAACGGGACCACTCGCTACTGGATTCTTGAAGCCAACGGTGTGACGCGCTTTTCGACGACGGAAACGAAGGTCGTTATTCCTATGCTCCCAACGGCCGATCTCGAAACGTTCGCGCACCAGATCGGTAGGGTAAAGGACGTCCTCGTCTACAGCACCACGGGCAGCGGAAACGAGAACGGCAAGGTCGTCCTATCGAACGGCGTAGCCAACGATGAGACCCTCACAACTTCGGGACCCGGGGTGTTCCTAACGTGCAGCGTCGCGATGTGCGCGTTTAGCGACAACGTTGGCACGACGGAGCCGGCTGCGCTGCCGGGGCCGGTATTCTTCGGTAGTTTTGGCGGAGTGCCATTGACGTTTCTGTCGAGCGCTGGAACACGACAAGTCAATCCGGAGCAAGTGCTTGCGGTGAGTCCACAATCGCAGGTGCAAGGGGGGCTTGCGATCGTCGCGCGGGACGCCCCCGCCACTACGCCCGACTTTCCGATTCCAAGATTCGCCTACGCGATTTCTTACGCTGGCAATCAAGGAACCGTCGAGCTCGGCTCCACCCAAGATTGTTTTCCCGACTCTGGCGGGATGAAGACCCTCTCGGATCTGGTCGCACACTCCACCGCCGACTCCAGCGCGGCGTATGTGATCGCGAATTTTCCCCATTGCGACGATCCGCAAGGCAAGTCTGACACGCGCCACGTGATCGCCCGCATCGGCTTCGATCGGGACGGCGTTTTCTATTTTACGGGAACGCAGGATTCGAAATACATTCGTGCGTTCGGCGGTTACGTTTATGGCGTGTACGAGAAGACACTTCGTAGGAGCATCGCCAACAGTGCGACTACGCCACCCGCAACCCTCCTCGAAGGCCTCGAGAACCTCGGCCCCGCCGCCACCGACGGCAACACCACGTTCGTGACCTTCGACATTGTCGACGGCCAAACGACCAACCGCGTGGTCGCCAAACTGAAGTGACGCGGAAAATGGCAAAGGCACCCTGGCGCAAAGAACGTGGCGCGCTATGCCGAATGCATGACGACCCGTGAAATTCTCCCCCACGAAAGCATCGCCCCCGCAGCCCTCGACCACCTCACGACCAAGCACGCCGACGTCGTTTCGGAGGTGAAAGCCGCGATCGACAAATCACCGATCGTGGTCGTCGGCATGGCCCAAAATCCACATGTGAAGCAAGTTCGCAAGGCTCTCACCGAAGCTGGCTTCCAGTTCAGCTACCTCGAATACGGCAGCTACTTTTCGAAATGGGGCGAGCGCCTCGCAATCAAGATTTGGAGCGGCTGGCGCACGTTCCCGCAGGTATTCGTCAACGGTGTCCTTCTTGGCGGCGAAGACCTCACAAAGGCAGCGATCGCGGATGGAAAACTCCGTGAAATGTTGAAATCGACGCCGGTCAATTAATATTATTCAATATGCTATTGATAATATTGCATGATGGTGCCATTTATGAGGCATGTCGAAACTTGTTGTTCAGTGCCCGAGCTGCAGTGGTGAGCTGACCGCCTCACGGCTCAGTTGTAAGTCGTGCTCCGTACTGCTCGAAGGTCAGTTCGAGCTGCCCGCGCTCCTTCGCCTCCCGGCGGACGACGTAGCGTGGATAGGTACCTTCGTCCGCTCGTCGGGCAGCCTGAAGGAAATGGCGAGCCGCGAAGGCGTGAGCTACCCGACGGTGAGAAACCGTCTTGACGATATCATTCGGAAGCTTGACGAAGTCGAAAGCGTTGTCGAGCGTCGGCGTCACGACATCCTCGACGCGCTCGAGAAAGGCACGCTCAGCGCAAAGGATGCCGCAGACAAGTTGCGCAAGGTGGGGCTATGAGCACCGCAAGCGAACGCATTGAGCACTTGGTGCGCGATGGAAAGCTCTCTCAAACGGAGGCCGCGACACTCCTCGATGCGGTACACGTCGCGCCGCCGAAGCCTTCCCGTTGGGCACTCGCCTCTAACCCCTTCGAGCGAGTCGGTGGGGCGACGGCCGTGGCGGTCGCTTTCGTCTTGGCCGCGATCAGCGTCCTCAGCGCTCGGCTGGGCGTACGTTTCGATGGTTACTTCGACTTCCACAGTACCGCGAACGCCGTACCATGGCGGGTCGCCGCAATTGATCAGCTCGCTGCGTGGATCGTCCCAACGATCGTGATGTGGGTCGTCGGATTCGCGATTGTGAGGCGCGGTCGCTTCATCGACATGCTCGGCGCAGTGGGTCTCGCGAGACTGCCGTACGCGCTCTTCGCCGCGCCACTGCGATGGGTCACGCCGCCGATCCCCAACGCAGGGGCTCCGTCCGCGTTCACAGTGCGCCTTGCAGTTGTACTCGTGGTCGCAGTCGCGATGCTCGCATGGCATGGAACGTGGCAATTCCTAGCTTTTCGTAACGTCACGGGGGCGACTGGGAAGCGGCTTGGGTTTGGGTTTCTCGTCGCGTTCGTGATGTCTGAAGTGGCTTCAAAACTGGTGCTCGTCGCGTTGGGAGCTGGGTAATGAAGCGTCTTGCAAGTCTTCTCTTTCTCGCCGCCTGTGGCACTTCGCACAACGCGAAGCATGGGATCAATCATGTTGACGAATTGGCTACGCGGCCAACCGTTGCGCCCGCATCGGAACGACAGCTCGTTGCGGACGAAAAGGTCACGACGTCGTCCGAGGCAACCTTCACAGCATCGAAGGGTTGGTACCTCTCTCAAACCAAAGACGGCCTCACCGTCTCGGATCCGGAGCGCGCAGCGACTCTGACGATCGTCGAACTCGACGATGCCGACGGTGTTCACGCGATTGAACACGCGTGGCAGGTCACGACGCCAGGCTTTTCGCGCAAGGTCTTGCGCACGATGAAACCTCCCGTTCACGATGGGTGGGATGAGCTCGTGCAGGTGACCTATGAGACGTCACCTGCCGAGGCTCGCGTCATTGTTGCCATCGCGCAACGCAAGGGTGGAAAGCAGTACGTCTTCTTGATTGATGGCAAGCAGTCCGGCTTCGACAAGCGAAGTGCACAATTCATGACGGCATTGCGTAGCTTCAAGGCCAAGGGTGTCGAGCAGGAGTCGTTCGCAGGCAAAGAGGCTCACGAGCTGGA
>JAHFDY010000012.1 GCA_023248735.1 Myxococcales bacterium | reverse complement strand
TCAAAGTCAATGTTCTTGACTTGTCCACCAAGGCTAATGGTCGCCTTGACCTTGCCGCCGAGCGACTCGCCGATAACTTCTTGGTCCTTGAGGCCTTCTTTTGCGAGCTCCACCTTGCGTTGAAGGCGCGCCGCTTGGCGTAGGATCTCGTTCATTCCGCCACGCATGTTCATGGGGAGGGATCTAACACAGTTCGGGGCTCGCGCTGCTCCCTACTCTCTCCCCGGCTTCACCTCGCGCACCTCCGCGCCGAACACCGCAATCGCCTCCTCGATTACTGGATGCGCAAGCACTCTTGCCCTTACGGCGGCCGAGCGTGCTTCGTCCTCCTTGCGCTCTACGGCGGCGAGCGACGTTGTCCATGGCGACTTCGAGGTCGACAAGTCGAGTGACACCGCCGTTGCAACTCCGAAGTGCGCGCGTGCTTCTCGCGTGAGAAGCTCGAGGCTCTCGGGGTCCCTTGCTTGCTCAATGAGAAACGTCTCGTTTTCGCCGTACCCGATGTGCACTTCGAGTGCGGTAATCTTAAGGAGCGTTGCGCTGCCAAACACCGATGCGAGGCCTGGATTGTGCGGCCTCAGGCGGTCGATGATCTTCCTCCACGCGTCGAGGTCCACGTGAGGGTCTGCAGCATTGTCTGCTTGTGGCGCCGTATTTGTAACGTGCGAAGCTACAAGTAAATCAGCGACCGCGACGAGAGGCGCACGCGTTGGTGCTGGATTCTCAACGAGTGCCAATGCTCCGTACGTTTCGTGCTTGCGAATGGGTAGCGCCGATGGCACCGCCGCTCCGGGCGCCGACAGGGAGGAAGAGATCGAAGGAACCGTTGGACGCGCCGTGCTCCCGCCGCCGCCGCCCCTTTGCGCGGGTGGGGGGGCGCCCGCGGCCAAGCGGCGCTCGAGCTCACCAAGGCGCACGAGCAATTCATCGAGAGGCAGCAGGGCTGGCCTCCGCGCGAGGCGCACCAGGCTCATTTCGAGAACCGTTCGAGGGTGTGTCGATCGCACGATCTCGTCGAAGCTCTTTGAGAACCCCTGAAACAATCGAAGGAGGTCGTCGCTGTCGGTCGCCTGCGCAAGTAAGTTGACGTCTGCAAGCTCTTCGTCCGCGAGGTCGAGCAAGTCGCGACTTTCGGCGCCGCATACCTTTGCGACGACGAGGTTGCGCAAGTGCCGGAGGACGTCTTTTGTGACGTGTGCAATGTCGAACCCTTGCGAGGCTATTTGGTCAACCACCTTGAGTGTTGTCGGTGCGTCGCCTTTGACAAGCGCTGTCGCCAGTTCGTGCAGCACCGAGCGATCAGCAACACCAAGCACTTGCGCAACATCGCCACCGGATAGGGCTTTGCCCGAGTAGGCAATCATCTGATCGAGCAGACTCATCGCATCCCGCATCGAACCAGCAGCTTCGCGAGCGAGGAGCGCGACCGCTTCGTTGTCGGCCGTGATGGCCTCTTGCGCTAGCACATGGCGAAGCCGTGTTGCGATCACCTGCGTGCTGATCAACTTGAAGTCGTAGCGCTGACAACGGCTCAGAATCGTGATCGGAACTTTGTGAACCTCAGTCGTCGCGAAGATGAACTTCACGTGAGGCGGTGGCTCCTCGAGGGTCTTGAGAAACGCGTTCCATGCCGCGTTCGACAGCATGTGAACCTCGTCGACGATGTAGATCTTGTGTCGATCGCGCGCAGGTCTGAAGGCGAGGCCCTCCTGCAACTTGCGGACTTCGTCGATACCGTTGTAGCTGGCGCCGTCGATCTCTTGAACGTCAAGATCATTGCCGGCTGTGATCTCGGTGCAAGCGCTGCAGGTCTGACACGGAATTGCGATCGGGCCCTTCACGCAGTTGAGGCACTTGGCGAGGAGGCGCGCGCTTGTCGTCTTGCCAACGCCGCGAACACCTGTGAAGAGGAACGCGTGAGCCACACGATCGGTTGCGATGGCGTTGGCAAGCGTGCGCGCAACGTGCTCTTGCCCAGCGAGGTCTTCAAACGATTGAGGCCGATATTTACGGGCGAGAACGAGATAGCTCACCACTCGATCGCTATCGCATTTCGGGTCTGAAGGGTACCTCCAGTGGTGGACTGGATCGAATGCAGGTCGCCGAGGCGCCTACTTGGTGCCCAAGTCGACAATAGGCAGTGCGTCGCCCATTTCAGCTGCGTTGTCGCCGCGCGCATTTTTGTCACCAACGCCGAGTTGGGCGTTGCTGTTCTTTCCCCAGCACTTCGCGGTGCCATTGTCGAGAAGCGCGCACGCCGAGGAGCGTCCAGCGGAAATCGCGAGGGTGCTTCGGCCCGTTCCCAGGCTCACGACGGCGAGAGTGTCGCCCATTTCGCCCGTCGCATCGCCTCGATTTGCGGTGTCGCCGAGCCCGAGCTGGCCGAACGAGTTGTCGCCCCAACACTTGGTTGTGCTGTCGTCGAGCACCGCACAAATGAAGTAGTCGCCTCCGGAGATCGCTTTGACCGTGCGGCCCGTTCCGAGGTTGATCGTGGGCAGAAGATCGCCCATTTCGAGTGGGGCATCACCGCGTGTGGTGGTGTCGCCCTGACCGAGTTGGCCTTTTGCGCTGTCACCCCAACACTTGACCTTGTCATTGTCGAGGAGCGCGCAAGTGACACCGTCGCCTCCGGAAATCGCTTTGGCGGTACGGCCGATGCCAAGATTGACCGTAGGGAGAAGGTCGCCCATCTCGAAGGCATTGTCACCGCGGTTGTTGGTGTCACCGAGCCCAAGCTCGCCGCTTGAGTTTCGTCCCCAACACTTGACCGTGTTGTTGTCGAGGAGCGCGCACGATATCGACCAATCGGCAGCGATGGCCTTGGCGGTGCGACCGGTTCCCAAGCTGATTGCGGCGAGTGCGTCGCCCATTTCGCCAGCTTGGTCACCGCGGTTGTTGACGTTGTCGCCTTGGCCGAGTTGGCCGCTCGAGTTGCTACCCCAACACTTGACCGTATCGTTGTCGAGGAGCGCACAGACGCTATGGCTTCCGGTTGAAATCGCCTTGGCGGTGCGGCCGGTTCCCAAGTTGATGGCGGGGAGCGCGTCGCCCATTTCGCTGGGTTGGTCGCCACGGCTGTTGGTGTCACCTTGGCCGAGCTGTCCGCTCGTGTTGTCGCCCCAGCACTTGACGGTGTTGTCGTCGAGGAGAGCGCAGGTGAAGAGCCAACTCGTCGCGATGGCCTTTGCCGTTCTTCCCGTTCCCAAGCTAACCGTGGCGAGGGCATCGCCCATGTCCGCGATTTTTTCGCCTCGGGTGTTGGTGTCGCCAAGGCCAAGCTGGCCCTCGTCGTTTTGCCCCCAGCACTTGACCGTCCCGTTGCTTCGGATGGCGCAGGTGTGCGACGTTCCCGTCGAGATCGCGGTGATCTTGAGAGGCGTCGATGCTTCGAGACCACCTTCGGTTTTCGCATCGCTTACTGCGTCGACGATCGTGCCGTCACTCGGAGCGCCGTCGGCCGGGGTGATAGCGTTGTCGGTAGTGACGTCGTTTGGCGCGTCTGCCGATGCGTCACCGGTTGCATCGGGCGCCTTGCCGCCATCGGAAACGGTTACATCGTTGGACGATCCGTCGGTGGGCCCGTCGATGGGCGAGGGTAGCGATCCGCTGCACGCTGCTTGAAGCAAGCAAAGGACGCTGCCGACGGCCGAAGACGTCGTAAATATTCTTGACATGGCGACGTCGTAACACAGTGTGAGATGAGCGCCAACGCGAAGCCCCGTTCGCTTCACACGCAACCGTCACGCAACCGTGCGCTTCAATTCGCCCACCAATTCGGGCACTGCCGTGAACAGGTCGGCGACGAGCCCATAGTCAGCAACCTGAAAAATGGGTGCGTCGCCATCTTTGTTGATCGCGACAATCGTCTTGCTTCCCTTCATGCCGGCAAGGTGCTGAATCGCGCCGCTAATCCCGATCGCCAAGTACAACGCCGGTGCGACGACGCGTCCGGTTTGTCCTACCTGCAACTCCGCTGGCGCAAAGCCAGCATCGCATGCCGCGCGACTTGCGCCGACCGCCGCGCCGAGGAGGTTTGCAAGTGGGTCAAGCACTTGAGCGAATTGCTCCTTCAAGGCACGACCGCCGCTGACGACGACGCGTGCTTCGCCGAGATCGGGGCGTTCGCTCTTGCCTTGCTCGAGGGAAATGAACTCGACTCGCGCTGACGCTGCATCAGGGGCAGCGACTGCGACGCTTTCGATTGGGCTCGCGCCACCGCTCGGCTCCGCAGCAGTGAATTCCGTTTGTCGCGCGCTGACGACATGCACAGGCGTCTGGACTTCGC
Organism: Myxococcales bacterium; assembly: GCA_023248735.1. GTDB lineage: Bacteria > Myxococcota_A > Polyangia > Polyangiales > Polyangiaceae > JAHFDX01. Next base: position 36,555 of record JAHFDY010000012.1, on the reverse strand, counting down.
ATGTGCCGTAAGCGTTGCCGGCAAACATGGGGCGGCGGTACACGCGCTTGTTTCCGTCGACGTGCACGCTGCTGATGTCGGGTGCGTAGCCAGCGTTGAGTTTCGCTGCGACGCGTGGGGCGAGATCTTTGCCGTAGGAGCTTGCGGTGACGACAACCGTGTCGAATCCACCCTTGGCGACGGCCGCGATGGTCGGCGCGAATCGTTCGCACACGTAGTCTTTGAGCGATGCATCGTCGGCGACGAGCACCTTTGCCGCGCCGAAAACGACGACTTCAGACGCCGCCGCTTTCGCGCCAGCGCCGAGCACCAAGATGCTAAACGTTCCGCCGACCTGGCGGGCGAATGTGATGCTGCTGAGGGTGCTCTTGCGAACCTTGCCCTCGTGAAGTTCTGCAATGACGAGAGTGTTGGCCATTAGAGCACCTTTGCTTCGGTCTTTAGTTTTTCGACGAGTTCGGCAACGCTCTTGACCTTGATGCCGGCCTTGCGAGGCGGGGGCAACTCGGCGGTGCCGTACGTAACTTTCAGCGAAGCATCACCGACGAGTTCTGCGAGCTTCATCTCGACGAGCGGCTTCTTCTTGGCGGCCATGATGGCCATCAGAGCCGCGAAACGCACGCCTTCGGGGTACGCATGAGTGGCTGCAGTGTGCATGCTCTTTGCGCCCTGCGGACTGACGATGCGCAAGTCAACCGACACCACCGCGGGCAGCGTGACCTTGAGGTTTAGCGTACCGCCGTCGACTTCGCGGCTGACGAGTAGCGCTTTGTCTGCCTCGCTCTTGATCGAACCCGCGAAGGTTGCCTGAGGCCAGCCAAGGTACTCCGCGAGCAACTGGCCGACTTGGTTCGAGTCGCCTTCCACTTGTTGCTTGCCGATCAGAACGAGGTCCGGTGCCTCCTTCTCCACGACAGCCTTGAGCACCCGCGCGACCAAGTCGCCGTCGAGGGCATCGTCGGTCGTGTCAACGCGAATCGCGCGATCGGCGCCGGTTGCAAGGGCGCCACGGAGCGTGGTGTCGAGCTCTTTGGGGCCGAGAGCAACAACGATGACTTCGCCGAGCCGAGCCTTGGTGTTGGTGGCATTCTCGGTAAGGCGCAACGCGGTTTCCACCGCATACTCGTCGAATGGATTCGGCTTGAATTCGAGGCCGGTCGTATCGACCTTGCCCGCGATGACCTTGATTTTGTTCGCGTTGTCGGGGTCGGCGACCCGCTTCAAGGGGACGAGTATCTTCACAGCCGTGGCTCCTCTTGTTAGAGCTCGACCTTCGCCGAGCGCGGCCCACAAGTAGGGATGATGATACGGCGCGTCAACGCGAACGCGAAGCGGGGATGATCGTCGCCTGCAAAGGTGTTCTACGGCGTTTCCGCACGCCATTCGGCCGACGAGAGGTTATTCGCTGTGCGATACGCGTCACTCTTCACGATAGAGCGCACGAGGCTCTTCATGCGAAAGCCAGCGCTCACGAGATCGTTCGTCCAGGTTTCTTTGCGTCCGCGATCGTCATCATTGAGCGGTCGCCCCAAGAAGGAGCTGGCCACCTGACTTACGACGCAGGCCGCATAGTCAGGATGGTTGACCACATATTCGCCCATTCCCTTCGGCCCAGCAGCGACGTTCTCCGCCGATGTGTATCCACCGTAGAGGGTAGCGCCAGCGTCGCTCGAGAACGCCGGGTCGTAGAAAGCGCGACAGACGCCGTTCGTGCTCGTTCGGTTGCACTGCGACTTTTCTACGGTCGGGAAATTGCTTTCCGGCAAATACATCCAGTCCGATTCACGCACACGTGCGAAGTATGCAGAGAGTGGTTCGAGCGTTGAGTGACACGTCGCGCAACCCGAACGCTTGGTGAGATCGGGTTCGGTCGATGGCGTGAGCTCGAGTGTCTCCGCCACGAATTGTCGACACAGAAACGCATTGTAGAGAACGTGCGCGCGCGCGCGTCGCGACCCGTATTTCGTGAGAAACGCCGGCATCGTCAGGATGCCCGAGGCGAGCGTGCCGCGGTCAGCGATCGGCCGCCAGGAGACTGTGTCCTGGGGTTGGAGATCATTCGGAACGGCGCTCGTATCAAAAAGGTTCACGGGCTGCGTAAGCCCGAAGTAGACGCCGTAGTCACAGCAGGTCGAGCCTTGCATGGAACGATAAAAATGGGCGAGGGGACCATTGATCCAGCCCTCTTTTCCTGTGAGCAGATCGCGAAAGTCTCGGTCTTCTTCCACCACCTTGTCGATGAAGTGCTTCGCCTCTTCAGACCACCAAAAACGGTCCCACTGCGCTTGCGTAGAGGTCGTTGCATCGAATGGCAGGTCCATGCCCAGTGGCGATCGCGTTGGCAGGACAAACGCGAATGGATCAAACGTATTCGAGTTGCCAGGCAAGCAACGTTCGAGGCCTTGACCACACCCGCAATCGGCGGCAGAGAGCGCTGCGGAATCTGATCCGCAGGCGATCACTTTGCCTGGGTTGTAGGCTGCGAAGACCGAATCACCTGGAAGAGGCACCAAGCGATCGACGGGCGTCGTTGTCGTCGTGCGCCCGGTCTTGAAGACAGTTCCGTTTGCGGCGGTTTGCCCCTCTTCTTTGCAGATGCGAACCGAGGTGGTCGGGTGGCCGTTCTTCTCGACAAGGAGGGTGTCGGTCGGTCGAAAGAGCGGGTACTTCGTTGCCCACGTGGCAGCGTCGTAGCGGTCGCTAGGGCTCGTGGCCGCGTAGTCGCGGTAGAGCCACCACGGCTTCACCAAAACGGTTGCCGCGTTGAGAACCGCGTCGGTCACGGCCTTCGCAGTGCCCGTTGGTGCGCCTGTTCGCGGGAACATCTGCCCCGTATCTGCTTGGGTAAGGCAAAATGCACCATCGGTAGCTACATTTTGACGACGCTGCCCATTTCGGAAGTAGACGTAGCTTGTTGATCCGTCGACGCGCAGAATTTCCTGTCTTCGCAGCACCGTCATCGAACGCCCTACGAAGAAAGTCGTTGGCACTTCGAGCCGTAGCAAGTCCATGTAAATCTGCCTGACGCGCTCCGCGTATGCGGTGCCCGAAAGTCGCGCGTCGATCCACCCGTCGGTGTCAAACTTGGGATCCTCAAACGCGGCGACTTCGTCGACGCTCGGAATACGACCCTGCAAGTCAACGCTCAACGCCCGAAAAAATCGGTAGTCCGCCAGTACACGCGCCGCGTGACCTAACTTCGGCGCGAAGCCGACGCAGACAGCCAACGCGATGGCCAGCGAGCGCGAGATGCCCCTCGTTCCCATTCGTTGAGTGTACACCTGACGGAGCAACGTCGCTCAAGGCGTCGAGCCGATAAACGCGGACAGTTTTGCGCGGTCCTCCGCGGAGAGCGTGACCCCTTTTGGTGGCATGTCGCCCTTGACCACGATTCGGTCGTTGAGCGCAGCCTTGCGCGAGACCCAGCTGTTGTAATTCGATAGGTCTATTTGCGCGCTGCCCGTCGGGCCGTGGCACGCCGAACACACGCTCGCATAGATGGGTTGCACATCGGTCTGCCACTTTTGCTCGAGCGCGTTGCCCGATGCGCCGTGGCGAAGCCGCGCAACACCCGAGGGTCTGCTTAGCCAAACGTCGCCGGTGGAGGATCCAAAGATGGTCGCGCCTGCGCTCAACGCAAGCCCCGATGTCTTGAAGACGTGATCGTCCTCAAGCAAAATGAGCTCGGCTCCCTCGATGATCCAGACCTTCCCGCCCGCAGACGCCGGGGCCGATAGATATGTTTGACCATCGGCAAGCGGAACCAGTGAGTCGCCGTCCTCGCGATAAATGGCCGCCGCAGTGGTTACGACGAGTCGATTGCTCGCGTCGAACGAGATGCCCTTCGCATCGGCAACAGGATACGCGGAGAGCCCGTTCGTCTTTGTGTCGAGTACGCGCGCGGCGTCGTTCGTCAAGTAACCGAACTTTCCGTTTGCGGCGGCGATTGATGTGAGACCCGCTTGGGCGAACTGTCTGGCTTCGCCCTTGTTTACGATCGCAAAGCCAGTGTCGTATTGAAAAGCGAATTGATCGGCGTCAATGGATACGACGCGCGTGACCTTCTTCGCTTCGAGCCCGTAGCGTTCTGACACGGCTTCCGTCGTGCCATCGTCGCCAAGGCGAAGAATGCTGCCCCCCGCAACGACAATGTCCCATTGGCCCGTTCCTTCTGATGCGGGGACGCGCGCCCCGCTCTCGCATGCCTTGCCCTCCGACGTGCGATTGGCGACGACCCCTCCGGCGATGAGGACGAGGCTCTCACTCGTGCAGAGCGCCACGCCACTCGATGTTTCGTGCACGAACGAAATCGGCGTGGACCATGGAACGGAAGTCCACGCCACGGCTTCTAGGGAGAGAGTTTCTGTATTGAGCGTCGGGGTTGGCGCAGACGCACTTCCGCATCCCAGGATCACGACTGCGGCGACAAGTTGAAACGCCTGCCTCATACGAGGACCTCTTTCATGACTTCGCCATCCCGCACAAAAGTGCTCGGCTCGATTCCAGCTGACGACAAGAGTGTCGAAAGAATGTCGGGGGGAGCAGGCGCCCTCGTTCCGCTGGCGAAGGCCCGTGACGCCACAGGAAGGAGTTGGTCTTTGTCGGAGCTGCCGATGACAGTGTTTCCTTTGAACTTAGGCGAGACGATGATCGCGCTGTTGTTCGGATAGTGATCGCGTCCGCCGAGTATGTTGATTTGAGGCGTGCGGCAGAACTCGCTGATGATCAAGACGTGCGTGTGATCGGCGAGTTTTTTTCCGGTCTTTGTGGGGTGCGGAATGGTGTCAAGTTGCTTGATGAACTCTGCGATGGTGTCGAACATGTCTTGCTGAGATGCAGCGTGGTCATCGTAGTTTGTCGTGTGAGTGTCAAAGCCGCTGAAGGTAAAGCTGGCGCATCGCAAAATGTTGCGCTGCATGGCTTCAAGCGCGAAAGCCGAATTGATGGCGCCGACGGATTGGCTATTGCCGGTGTAGCTAAAGCTCGGATACTTGGCCTTGAGCGTCGCGTCGGTGAATGCATCCTTCAGGTTGCCAGCCAAGATTCCACGCAAGGCGTCGAGCTGCAGCCCGAAGTTCTGTTGCGGCTCCGGATAGAATGCCTCTTTTGCGAGGTCTCTTGCCTCCTCGCTCAGCATGAGCGTCACAGCGTCGCGCGAAGCGGCGCTCGAGTATTTCGTCGATCGCGTGAGCACCCTGCCAATGGCACCTATCGAATCGACCTTGAGCGGAATCGCGCGCGGATCGATGCCGTCGATCGCATAGGATGGGAAGCGAATCGATACGACGGGCAAGAGCTGCGAGGTGCCTAGTTCGCTTGCGATAATCGTGTCGACGCTGGAAGCCGGAACGCGTCCGCCCGCGAGGTGTCGACCGGTCGCCGCGAAGATCGTGCCATCAGGATGGCTGACGGTGTTCATGGCGAGACCGTTGAACAGGGTCATGCGGCTTGCGTAGTTGGCCATGTTGCCAATCGCAGGCCCGAAGACAATGTTGCTGCCCTTGGGCTGCACGGGTTGAAAACTCGACGTGCCGTCTCCGAGAGGGGCGTCGGTCCACAGTCGGATACCGGTTTTGGTCATGTTGCCAGTGCTGGGTGGCTCGATGAGTCCGGTCCGTGTGTTGCGCGGGTCGGTGGAGAGCATGACGTCCCATCCGCCAGATGCATGGATGAAGATGAAGAAGTCTTCAGAGGTCGCGACCGTTCCATCTGCGAGGGCACGCCACGGAACGAACGACGCTGCGAGTGAGCCGCCGAGAAATTGCAAAAGAGATCGTCTTGTGTTCACTTTTGCCTCGACTTAATAAAGGTGGAATTCCGGGTGTCGAATGAGGCCGTAACAGACGGCTGTCCAACCAGCATCCTGGCCGGTGAGCCTGATGGTGGGGTCGGTGGTTGCTCCCGACGCGTTGGTCAAGAGCGTGAAAAATCGCGAGCTGCGATCGGTCGGAGCAAGCTTGGCCGGGTAGCCAAGGAAACGCCGGTGGAGGCCGTCGAATCGTTCGTCGAACTCGGCGCGCGTCGGCAGTGCGGCAGTCTTTTTGAAGGTGAAGACCGTTGCTGGCGTCGCGCCGTTTTTCAGGTCGTGTTCTGCCGCGCGATCACATAACGCCACGCCGATGCGCTCGAACGCCGCGATCATGAGCGCGTTGGTCTGACTCGACCGTGCGATGTCTTCACGGTAGTCGGGCATGCCGAGCGCACCGAGGTAGTCGCTCCACGTGTCGAAGAGGGTGGTGTCAACGGTCGCGCCGCTGCCGCGTAGCGCCGTTTGCGAATCGATTGGCGAAAGGCCACCGAAGAGAAAAAGGTAACTGCGAATGTAACTTTCTGCCGAAAGCGTTCGCGGCCCCTCCTTGTGGGAATTGTCGACGCGTAGCGATTCGTGCCCAGGCAAGTCTTCCACCTTGCCGGAAACGGCCACCGCCTTCGTTGGCTCGGGCGTCTTGGTGCAGCCCGATTCGATCAGCACCGCGAAGAAGAAACTACAGGCGATTGTATTTCTCATTGTGCGTCACCACGCCACTCGCTCGATGAAAGGTTGTTTGAAGTGCGATAGGCGTCGCTCTTGACGATCGACCGTACGAGGCTTCGCATGCGGTACCCCGAACTTACGAGGTCGCTGGCCCACGAGTCCTTTCGAGCCTTGTCGTCTTCGTTCAAAGCACGACCGAGGAGCGAACTGGCGACTTGGTTGACGACGCAAGACGCATAGTCAGGGTGCTTGACGATGTATTCGCCCATCCCTTTTGGTCCAGCGGCTGTGTTTTCTGCCGATGAGTATGCACCATAGAGTTTGGCGCCGGATTCGCTCGAGAACGCCGGGTCGTAGAAGGAACGACAGGTGATGTTGAGCGACGTTTTGTTGCACATCTTCGTCTCGACGGTAGGAAAGTTACTTTCCGGCAGGTAGAGCCAATCGGATTCACGCACTCTGGCGAAGTAGGCCGATAGCGGTTCGAGGGTCGAGTGGCACGTTGAGCATCCCGAACGTTTGGTGAGGTCGGGTTCGGTCGATGGTGTCAGCTCCACGCTCTCGGCGACGAATTGCTTGCACAAGAAAGCGTTGTAGAGCACGTGAGCACGAGCTCGGCGCGAGCCGTACTTGGTGAGAAACACCGGCATCGTGAGAATGCCCGATGCAAGGTTGCCGCGATCCGCGACCGCGCGCCAAGCCGTCGTGTCGTGGGGCAAGAGGTCGCTGGGGACTGCGGTGGTGTCAAAGAGGGGCTTCTGCTCCGTCAGCCCAAAGTAGACGCCGTTGTCGCAACACGTTGCGCCTTGGATCTGTTTGTAGAAGTGCGCAATCGGTCCGTTGACCCAGTCTTCGCGTCCCGTGAGAAGATCCCGAAAGTCGCGATCCTCTAGGACGACGGAGTCGATGAAGTGCTTCGCCTCTTCAGACCACCAGAAGCGCGACCATTGCGACTGCTGCGCATTCGTTGCATCGAACGGTGCCTCGAACCCAAGAGGCGAACGCGTGGGCAAAACGAACGCCGCCGGGTCGTTGTTGTTCGCATTGCCGGGATGGCATCGTTCGAGGCCTGGTCCACAGCCACAATCGGCAGCGTAAAACGCAGCCGTATCGGATCCGCACGCGATCGCCTTTCCGCCGCTGTCGCGGGCGAATGCAGTGTCACCAGGAAGTGGCACGAGGCGATCGGCCGGGGTCGTGTTGCTCGTGCGGCCGGTCTTGTAGACGGTACCCGTTACGGGCGTCTGAGCCTCTTCCTTGCAGATGCGCACGGAAGTGGTGGGCTGGCCGTTTTTCTCGACCAGCACCGTGTCAACGGGTCGAAACTGTGGATACTTCGTCGCCCAAGTTGTCGCGTCGTAGCGGTCGGTCGGATTTGCGGCGGTGTAGTCGCGATAGAGCCACCAGGGCTTCACCAGGACGGTTGCCGCGTTCAATGCGGCGTCACTGATCCCTTTTGCCGTACCAACGGCCGGGCCGATCCGAGGGTACATCTGTCCGGTGTCGGCTTGCGCGAGGCAAAATGTACCGTCCGTCGCTACATTTTGGCGTCGCTGTCCGTTGCGGAAGTAGACATATACGGTTGAGCCGTCAGCGCGGAGGATCTCATTGCGTCTGAGCACGGCCATTGAGCGCACGAAACCGAAAGTGCTCGGCACTTCAAGCCGCAACAGGTCCATGTAGATTTGCCTGACGCGTTGTGCGTAAGCGGTACCCGCGAGCCGCGCATCGATCCACGCGTCGGTGTCGAACTTTGAGTCCTCAAACGCCGCTACGTCATCGACGCTCGGGATGCGGCCCTGAAGGTCGACGCTCAACGACCGAAAGTACCGGTACTCTGACAGCGAACGGTCTGCTTGAGCTGACAGTGGCGTCAGGCAGAGACACGCGGCAAACGCCGCAATATTTGATCGCATTGGTTCCTCGTGTGATCAGCGGCTCGTCCACCGTATCTCTCGAGTCACCCCCCTGTCTCGACCCTGTCATAGTATTGAGGCCGTTCGAGTCTCTTTTGGGAACCAATAGCGCGCCTTTGGTGTGCGCATTTTCACATGAACGTGTCGCGAATCAGGTGGGATCAATGGTCAAGCAATGTGACTTTCTGGTGTTGGGCAGCGGTGTCGCCGGGCTGACGTTCGCGCTCGAGGCGGCCAATGTTGGACGCGTGATCGTGGTGACGAAGCGTGCGCGCGATGAGTCGAACACCAAGTATGCGCAGGGTGGCATCGCGGCGGTTCTCGATGAGCACGACTCGTTCGCAGCGCACGTGAAAGACACCGTCGTGGCGGGGGCCGGTCTCTGTCACCAACGTGCGGTCGAATTGTGCGTACAGGAAGGACCCGCACGTATCGAGCAGCTACAAGCGCTCGGTGCGAAGTTCGATGTGATCGAGCGAAGTGACGAATTGGATCTTCACCTCGAAGGCGGTCACAGCGCGAGGCGCATCGCGCACGCAGGCGACATGACTGGGCGCGAGGTCGAGCGCGCGCTCCTCGAACGCGTCGCGCAGACTCCGAGCATCGAGGTGCTCGAACACCAGATGGCGATCGACCTGATCACGCTCGCAAAGTTCGGCGGACCGGAAGTTTGCGCCGGGGCTTATGTGCTCGATGAACGATCGGGCAAGGTCGACACGCTCCTCGCGCGTGCGACGGTCCTCGCGACCGGTGGCGCGGGGAAGGTCTACCTCTACACGTCCAATCCTGATGTGGCGTCTGGTGATGGCATCGCGATGGCATTTCGCGCCGGCGCTGAAATCGCAAACATGGAATTTTACCAGTTTCATCCAACGTGCCTCTTTCACCCGCAAGCCAAGAGCTTCTTGATTACGGAGGCGTTGCGAGGAGAAGGCGCGAAGCTGCTCACACAGGACGGCGTCCGCTTTATGGAAAAACACGACAGCCGACTCGAGCTCGCGCCACGCGATGTCGTCGCACGCGCGATTGACTTCGAGATGAAACGTAGCGGCGCTGATTACGTTTTGCTCGACATTACCCACCATCCTCGCGCGTTCCTCGAGGAACGGTTTCCAGGCATCTATGCACAATGCATGAAGTACGGAATCGACATTGCGAAGCAGGCGATCCCGGTCGTGCCAGCGGCGCACTATATGTGCGGTGGCGTAACAACCGACCTCGATGGTCGCAGTTCAATTCCAGGACTCTGGGCGATTGGCGAGGTGAGTTGCACGGGGCTTCACGGGGCCAACCGCCTCGCGTCTAATTCCCTCCTCGAGGGCTTGGTCTTTGCGCATCGTGCTGCCGTTGCGCTTCGAGCGATCGATCGCGATACGCCGTTTCCGGAGGTACCGGAGTGGCAGGTCGGTGAAGCTGTGCCGAGCGACGATGCGGTCGTCATCACGCAGAACTGGGACGAGCTCCGGCGCACGATGTGGAACTACGTCGGCATCGTTCGGTCGAACTCGCGCTTAAGGCGAGCGGGACGTCGCATCGCGCTCCTCCAGGAAGAGATAGCGGAGTACTACTGGCGCTACTTCGTCACGAGAGATTTGCTCGAGCTACGAAACATTGCGACGGTTGCGCAGCTCATTGTCGAATGCGCGTCGGCTCGAAAAGAGAGTCGTGGGCTCCACACCACAATCGATTACCCAGAGGCCGATCCGCGGCTTGCACGTGACACCGTCGTTCGGCGAGGCGTGCCTGCTCACTTGGCATCATGACAAGATAGTTGACGAACAACCTTACTCGTCGTCCGCTTTCGGAATGCGTTTCGCGGTGATGTTCAACTTGAATTGCCCGCTGAAGTTCATGCTGTCACGGATGACGAAGGCTACCGCGAACTCGCCGTGGCCCATCTTAGTAACTGAAGCGGCGCGCGTTGTGCCGACCACCGCCGGTCCGGCGATGACGAGCGAAGCGGATGGCGCATTGACGTCAGGTTCGGTGAGCGAGGAGCGGTTGACCTCTTCGATCCAGTCCCACGGGTTCGTGTCGGTTCTCGACCGAGGCGTTTTGTAGACGCAAATATGCACCTTTACGCCGAGCCGATCTGCGAACCCGAGTCGGTTTGAGATGGCGTATGACGTGAGGTCCTTCTCCTTCGAAAGCGCGAAGATAACGTTGCCCCTTTCACCCGCCCAGTAGGGAGCCTCTGGGAGCTTACTATCGCTGAAGCTGCCAATGTAGTGGGCGCCTACCTGAGGGGATTTGCTGTCGACCGTGATGGGCAGGAGCGGCTTTCCTCTTGGGGTCGCGCCTAGGCCCGCGCCTTTGCCTTTGACCCACGCGTCGTACGCTAGCTTTCGGGTGTACACGCGGCCATTGGCACCGCTGCTGCTCCAGCACCAAGAATCAGCGTGCGCGTCAGTCGGGAGCATCACTACGCCGACAGCGGCGAGTCCAAACGCGGCGATCCATTTGCAAACCATCATGTCCAGCCCTCCGGGGCACGCCCACGCGTCTGACGCAAAAGCGGCCTGTAGAAGAGGTTAGACGAGCATTCCACTGCGCTCTTCAGAATCGGCAGTCCCGATCATAGATTCGCTGCGACGAGGTGCGATAAGTCGTGCGGTCGATGGCGTGCTCATCAGTCGCGACGGCTGCCGCCAAGGCGGAGCAAGAACAGAAACATGTTGATGAAGTCGAGATAGAGCGTGAGCGCGCCCACGAGTGGAAGATTCGCGTGGGCTTCGCCGCTCGCGAACATCATCTTGAGCTTCTGCGTGTCGTATGCGGTGAGCGCGGCGAAGAGCACAACGCCGATGATGTTGATCGCAAAGCCGAGTCCGGTGCTGTGCACGAAGATGTTGAGGACCGAAGCGAGAATGACGCCGATCAGCGCGAAGATGGCGAACCGCCCAATCGCGCTCAAATCGCGTTTCGTGAAGAGCCCCACCGCAGACAGGCCAGCGAAGGCGCCGGCGGTGACGAAGAACACGCCCGCAATCGATGAACTCGTGTAGCGGAGAAAGAGCACGCTGAATGTCGCTCCAGTCAACGCCGCATAGAGGAAGAACATTGCGGCCGTGACCGCAGTGCTTGCACGCTGCGCAACGGCAGAAAACGTGAAGACGAGGCCGAGTTGAGCGAATAGAAGGCCGTAGAACACGATGGGGTTGCCCACGACGATTTGAAGCGCCGCAGGAGAACTCGCGACGCCCATCGCGACCAGGGCAGTCACCGCAAGGCCAAGCGACATCCAGCGATAGGTCACCCAGAGGGCGTCGTTTGCGGACGCGAGCGGTTGCGAGAGGGGTCGTCGTTGCGTGGCGTAGTTCATAGGAACACCCTAACCATGGTCATCGCGGCGCGAAAGGGGCCAGTTTCCATGCACACATGTCCGTATCCCGTACGCGTTGGGACTTCTACGCGTTGGGACTTCACAGATTCTCTTTCCAGGAGCTGCCAGCCGCTCGCAAACGCTGCAACTCCCCAGCCGCGATGGCCAAGAGCGCGACGACCAACCCCAGCTCGAGTGGCAGTCGCCACCACTCGTTGCCGATCGTCAGCCCACCGAGCTGAACTGGGCGCCCGAGGTGAGCAGGCACGCTGAGCGACACGAGCGCACCGCCCATGTTGCCTGCAAGTAGTAAAGACGCTGGAAGGACAAGCCGCTTACCTATCAGTGCGAGCCCACCCGCAATCTCGAGCGTACACACCGCGATTGCGGCAAGCGCGGGGAAGGGCACATGAACGGCACCGAGCACCGCAGCAAAGTCTGGTGCTCCAGGCTTTGCGATCGGAATGAGCAGTGGCAGCAGCAGCTTGCCGATTCCCGCGAAGACGAACACGCCGCCTGCGACTATTTGTAACCAGCGATGTGATTTAGTCATCTGGTTGCTCAATACGTCATCGGTTCTTGCGCTGAAGCCTTGTGGGCGTCCCTTCCTGCATACACAGTCAATCAAGTTGACTATGACCGCAGGCGCATACCCATATGCAATAATAAGGTTCGACAGGAGAGATCGTCCGCGAAAGTCATTGTGCGCGTTACTTTTGAGGACCACCCGACAATGTCTGAGTGTTGCGCGGTAAGTAACCGGCTACAGTGACGACGGGATGTCAACGGCCTATCAGCGTGAGTTCACACCTCTTGCGGCCGCTGGTTGGTCAACCGCGGTGGTTTTGGCGCTTGCGCTGCTCCTCGGCATCCTCAGTGGAGGACGCAGCGACGCATTGCCGGACCTCGTGACCATTGGCCTGGCGATGGCCGTCGTGCATTTTGGAATCGCATTCGCGGCGGTGCGGGTGCATGCGCCAGAGGGATCACTTCGCCTGATCTTCGGCGTCGGGTCGCCGAAGACGCTGGATTTCTGTGCGGCCATCATGACGGGCGTCGGGATAGTTCCGTTCCTTGACTGGTTGGATGCGCTGACCGAACGTCGCTTCCCACAGAGCGCGGCGGATGCGGCCACCAGCGCACTCATGTTCGCCAACGGCACGCCGGCGCTGCGGTTGAAAATTGGGGTGGTGCTCGTTTTGCTTCTTCCCCTCGCGCAAGAGCTGTTCTTCCGAGGCCTTATTTTTAGCGGACTGTCCGCGCGTTCCTCAGGGCGCAGTCTGGTCGCTGTGGTCGTTTCGACGATCGCCTTCGCGCTCTCGTCGGCCTCACCGCGCGCCATCCCGCCCATGGTGGTGCTCGGTCTCATCCTCGGGTGCGTGCGGGCTTGGTCGCAAAGTGTCGTGGTATCGATGGTTGCGCACGCGAGCTACTCGCTGATTTCGGAGCTACCGTTGCTGCAGGGCAGGCCCCCTGACACGTCGATCGCGGTTTCCTTCAAGCAGGCCGTTGCAATGACCATCGTGGCTGCGATCGCGTTGGTGGTGCTTGGCATCCGCGCAAGGGCGCCTCAAACCGTTGACGAGCCGAAGTAACGAAGGCCCCTAACGCGAGTGACGCACGGCGTGTCGTCACTATCCGCCGGCTGAAAACAGCGGTTCGACCAACGCGAACTGGAGGTTGCCGGCAACACGATATCGCGTCTTGCCGTGTTCGCCCGCGTCGCGCACGCGTTCGATCGCGCCAGGGTCGCCGAAGAGCTCGCGGACACGTGAAATGAGCACCCTGACGCGGTGTTCGGCGTCGGCGGACTCTGGACCAGGCCCGCCCGCGGCGCGAAGAATATCGTCGCCGCTTAGACCTTCGCGCGCACGGCGAAGCAGCGCGACGACCAAAGGTTCGAGTGCACGTCGGCGCTCGAGAGAGATTTCGCGGTCACCAATTCGTAACATGTGATGTAACGTATCAACAACCAGGTTGGCGCTCTCAGTGTTCTGCTTCAGATCGGAGAGCGCGACGCGCGACACGCCGCCGGGGGTGGTGACGTACACGAGTGTCTCGCCCGACTGATTGAGCTCGATTGAGCTGCCTGGTGGCTCCAGCGAACGCGTCGAAGGCGCCATCGACAGGAGGGAGAGGCGTGATGACGGTGGCGGAAGGGAAGTCATCGACGCGGCTTCTGGAACCGTGAGCAAGTGTTCTGCGTAACGAACAACGCGACTATCGCCCGAACGAAGGGCCATGCTCCACAGGTTCGCGGAACGCTCGCGCTCAGGGTAAACCCATCCGTGCTTGTGCCCTAGAAGTGATGCACTCTCGACCCATTCGAGCGCCGCTTGCGCATCGCCCACTTGCTCGGCGGCGCGGGCGGCAGTTAGCCACATCATGCCCGATAGGTAGCTATCCGCACTCGAGTTGGCGAACGGCCTGACCAAGTCGATGACGTCGCCGTACCGACGGTCCGCTTCTTCGATGCGTGCCCGCAAAGACGCCATTGCGATCTCGTGTTCGAGCGCGCTGTCTTCGCGGGTGGCGCCCATGTGTTCGAGCCGTCCGTACCACTCGCGCGCATTCTCTGCGCGACCCAAGATCGCAAGGGCCAACGTTCGATGGAGCGTCAGCGTGCGCCTGAGATTGCGCTCTTGGTCGGACGCCAGAAGTAGACCCTCGTCGATCGCGTCGATTGCAACCATCGGTCTATCGGCAAGAAGCTCAGCAAGCGCAAGGATGTCGTACGCGTCGGCTTGGAGGCCAGGCGACCGCAGTTCGGTCGCGATCGCAATTGCGGCATGTGCGTGCTCGCGCGCTTCGAGGTGGCTGCCTGTGATCGCCGTCGCGAATGACATGTTCGCTTCGGACGTGAGCGCCACGGGACTGCGTGGTGGCAATCGCTCGAGAGCTGCTCGCAAGTGAATCGTTGCCGATTTGGGATCGCGCAGGCGGAGGCACAAGCGACCAAGGCTCGTTCCTAAGCTCGCGCGGCTTGAGGCGTCTTCGAGGCGTTCCGCCAGGTGCTCGGCGAGTTTCGCCGTCGCGGAGGCTTGGCTGCGACGACCCTGGGCGCACTCGAGTTCTGCGCTCAAAATGTGATGCTCCACTTGCTCGCGCGTGGCGCCGCCCCTTGCGACGTCGTTGAGGATGCGGCCCGCCGCACGAAGCTCGGCCTCGACGTGCTCGAGCCGTTGCTCGAGGAGAAAGAGCGCGGCCTTCTCGATTGAGAGGCGTGCCGAGTCGAGCGTCGGATTGTTCGACGTCGGTGCGAGAGCCCCGAGGAGCGCGCGTGTTCGATCGATGCGCCCAGCTTCGCGCCACACGCGCATCATGCGAACGGCAAGGGGCAATTCGTAACGGGCCCTCCCACCAAAGTTTGCGTCCATCCAACTGGCGACGAAGGGCGTATCGCCCAGCGCTACCAAACGATCGACGAGCGCAAGCACCGCAGG
Source organism: Myxococcales bacterium (assembly GCA_023248735.1). GTDB lineage: Bacteria > Myxococcota_A > Polyangia > Polyangiales > Polyangiaceae > JAHFDX01. The sequence continues at coordinate 21,399 of JAHFDY010000012.1, read as the reverse complement.
CGTCGCGTGGACTTCGCCAAACTCCGGTGGAAGCGACCGTCGGCTTTCAGCGGGCGGCCGCATGGAGCCCGACGGCGAACCGGCAGTCAGTGAGGCCACAGGGAATGGCTGCCTCAACATTGAAGGACAGTGTCGCACAATTTTTGCGACAAGTGATCGAAATGAGCGCTTTCGAGATTCACGACATCCAGGAAGTGATGGCTTGCCCCTTTGTCATCCATCTTGAGTATCGTGGCCGGGCCGGAGACAGCGTGATGCCCCAGGTCAACATGGTTCAGGCCATTAACGATGCGCTCACGCTTGAGATGGCGCGGGACGATCGCGTGGTTGTTCTCGGTGAAGACGTCGCAAAAGTGGGCGGCGTGTTCAGGGTCACACAAGGACTTTACGAGCGATTTGGCGAGGATCGCGTGATCGACACGCCTCTCGCCGAGAACGGAATCATCGGCGCAGCGATCGGGATGGCCCTCTACGGTCTTGTCCCCGTGGCAGAGATTCAATTCGCGGACTTCATCTTCCCGGCCTACGACCAAATCGTCAGCGAACTCGCCAAACTTCGTTACCGCTCTGGTGGCGAATACAGCGCGAAGCTTGTCATTCGCGTGCCGGTCGGGGGCGGCATACGAGGTGGCCTCTACCATTCGCAGTCGCCCGAATCGCTCTTCATTCACGTGGCGGGCCTCAAAGTCGTGGCCCCCGCAACGCCCGCTGATGCGAAGGGCCTGTTGCTCGCCTCGATTCGCGATCCCGATCCCGTGCTCTTCTTTGAGCCGAAACGAGTCTATCGCGCCGCGAAAGGTGAGGTACCGGAGGGCGATTTCGAGGTGCCGATCGGTCGGGCGAAAGTGGTGCGGGAGGGTCATCGCGTGACGGTGATCGCGTGGGGAGCGATGCTCTACGAGGCGCTCGCCGCCGCAGATGAAGCCTCAAAAGCGGGGATCGACTGCGAGGTGATCGATCTCCGAACCCTTTGGCCCGTCGATATCGAGACCATAGAGGCGAGCGTCAAGAAAACCGGGCGCGTGGTCGTCGTGCACGAAGCACCTCGGAGTTGCGGGTTCGGTGCGGAGCTCATTGCGCTCATCAGCGAACGCGTTTTCTTGCACCTTGAAGCGCCTCCGAAGCGCGTTACTGGTTTCGACACGCCTTTTCCGTATCAACTCGAAATGGAGTACCTGCCGCTTGCGCATCGGATCTTGCCGGCGGTTCTCGAAACTGCGCGATTTTAGTTACAATTATTTACAGGTGGGAGTTGAAATGGCTCGCTGGGAATTCAAGCTTCCGGACATCGGTGAAGGGGTCACAGAAGGTGAGGTCGTCGGCTGGTTGGTGAAGCCAGGTGACGTCGTCAAAGAGGACCAACCGATGGTCGAAATCATGACCGATAAGGCTACGGTCACCATCACCGCGCCCAAAGCGGGCACGATCGTCGAGACTCGCGGGAAGGTGGGCGGAATCGTTCTCGTGCACTCGCCCCTTGTGGTGTTCGACTTGGCTGGCGGAGCGCCAGTGGCAGCGCCCACGAATGCGCCCGACGGCCCAGCGGCGACCGCGGTAGGGGACATTCGCGAATCGCTGCCAGGCATCACGAGTCTCGTCGCCGGAGCCCCGCGCGCGTCGTCAACTTCCGGAACCAACGCTGCTTATTTCAGCGATAAGCCACTCGCGACTCCAGCCACGCGCAAGGTCGCGCGTGATCTCGGTGTGGACTTGCGGAACGTCCCACCGACGGGGCCTCAGGGTCGTGTCACGAAGGCGGACGTCGAAGGTTATCGCGCGCCCTCATCGCAAGGAGCGAACGCGTCAAACGGCACCGCGCACGCATCCTCCCCACGAGCAGCCCCCGCACGCGAACCGGTGAAAATTGGCGGACCAACCGCCGCGCACGCTTCTCTCGAAGAGCGCGTTCCGTTTGCAGGTATGCGTCGCAAGATCGCCGCCAAGATGGCGCAGTCGACGCAAACAGCGGCGCACTTCACGTTCGTCGAGGAGTGCGACGTGACGGCACTCAAGGCATTGCGTTCGCGCCTCAAGCCCGCCGCTGAAGCTCAGGGCGTGAAGCTGAGCTTCCTGCCGCTTATCGTGAAGGCGACGGTTGCAGCGCTCAAGAAGCACCCGATCCTGAACAGTGCTCTCGATGAGTCCACTCAGGAAATCGTCTATCGCAAGTACTTCAATATCGGCATAGCGGCTTCCACGGACGCGGGTCTCATTGTGCCGGTGGTGAGAGACTGCGATCGGAAAAGCATCATCGAGATCGCGCGCGACATCGATCGCGTTGCTTCGGATGCCAAGGCTGGCAAGAGCAAGGTGGAGGACCTCTCAGGGTCAACCTTCACGATCACATCGCTCGGTGCTCAAGGTGGCCTTTTTGCGACTCCGATCATCAACTTTCCGGAAGTCGGCATTCTCGGCGTGCATCAGATCAAGACAAAGCCGGTCGTGCGCGATGGCGCGATTGTGATCGGTGACGTCATGTTGCTCTCACTCTCGTTCGACCATCGCATTGTGGACGGCCACATCGGGGCAGCGTTCGCATATGAGATCATTGGGTACTTGCAAGAGCCTGATCGCCTGTTTCTCGAGATGGCCTAGCAAAGAGCCAATCCTGTGACCACGAACGAGCGTATCCAAGAAGCGCTGCTGGCCTGGTATCGCAAGCACGCCCGCGACTTGCCTTGGCGTCGCACGCGCGATCCCTACGCGATTTGGTTGAGCGAGGTCATGTTGCAACAAACGCGGGTCGACACCGTCATTCCGTATTTCGATCGGTTTCTTGACGAATTGCCGACCGTCGAAGCCCTCGCCGACGCGAGCGAAGAAAAGGTGATCTCGCTGTGGAGCGGGCTTGGTTACTACCGTCGCGCACGCATGCTCCACGAAGGCGCAAAGGCCATTGCGAAGAGGCCGTTTCCAAAGACCGCAACCGCACTTCAGGAGGTGCGCGGCATCGGTCGCTACACAGCGGGTGCTGTCGCGAGCATCGCGTTCGGAGAGCCGGCGCCGCTCGTCGATGGCAACGTTGCGCGCGTGCTTGCTCGGCTCTTCGGCATCGAAGACGACCTACGCAAGCCAAAGGGCATGGAGCGCATTTGGTCAATTGCTGGAACCATCGTCGCGATGGAAGACCCGGGTTCGTGGAATCAGGCCCTGATGGAGTTGGGTGCGACGGTGTGCACCCCTCGCGCACCTCGCTGCTTGCTCTGCCCGCTTTCTAAGGAGTGCAAGGCACGCAAGTCGGGACGCGAGCAGGAGCTCCCCGTAATGAGCGCGAAGCGCCCACCGGTGTTGCAGCGTCGCGTGGCGATTGCGCTAAGTGCGGACAACGGAGATGTCGCGCTGGTTCGGCGTGCAGCGAGCGGCATCTTCGCCGGAATGTGGGAAATTCCGTCTATCGAGCTTGCGAATGGCGAGGCCCACGAAGCCGCCGCACAGCGGCTCGGCCGTTTCATCGGGGCGACCTGCAGCGGAATGGCCGTGCGCGGAGAAGTCGTTCACGTACTTACACATCGTCGTTTGGAAGTGACCGTCATTGGCGCGGAGCTCACCTCGAGGGCGCTACGGTTGTCTCCCGATCGTGCCGAGTACGATGATGTGGCGCTGATGTCGCGCGATGAGGGTGCAGTGCGCACGAAAAGCACCTATGGGAAGAAGCTTATGAAGATGGCCTTTCCCTCGAAGACCCGCGGGCGATAAAATAGAAGAGCTTGAGCGCCTCGACACTCGTCCCGCCACGAAGCCTGTCGGCCGCGCCGCCTCCGCTCGAGCCGGACGAAGATGACCTGCATGTGCTCGTCGTCGATGACGAGCCGACGTTGCGGTCGAGTCTGGTTCGCATGCTGTCCGCAAAGGGTATGCGCGTGGGCGGCGTCGAGGACGGACAGTCGGCACTCGACTACCTCGCGCGCGAGCAACCCGACGTCGCCTTGGTCGACATGATGCTGCCCGACATGCAGGGTCTCGACCTCCTGCAAAAGCTACGCGAGAGGCGTCCTGATCTGCAGTTCATCATGATGACTGCGCACGCCGACGTGAATGCCGCAGTCGATGCGATGCGCATGGGTGCGTATCACTTCTTGACCAAACCGTTCCACTCGAACGATGCGGTTGTTCACGCGGTCAACAAAGCTGCAGAGCACCGACGCTTGCTGCTTCGTGCTCAGAAACTTGAGGAACGCCTTCTTTCGCAAGAACGTTTCGGCGAGATCATAGGCACTTCGCCAAAGATGGCCTCGGTATACAAGTTGATTGACGGTGTGGCGGCGGCGACGTCGACCGTGCTCATTCGTGGCGAGAGTGGAACTGGCAAGGAACTTGTCGCGCGGGCGATTCATCAGAATTCCGCGCGTGCAACAAAGGCTTTTGTTCCGGTCAACTGCGCAGCAATTCCGAAGGAGCTCGTGGAGAGCGAGTTGTTCGGTCATGTTCGCGGCGCGTTCACAGGCGCTCAAACCGCGCGCGCGGGTCTCTTCGAAACGGCGAGTCAGGGCACGATCTTCCTCGACGAGATCGGCGACTTGCCGCTCGCCGCACAGGTGAAGCTGCTGCGCACGTTACAGGAAGGTGAGATCAAGCGCGTGGGCTCGGACGACACGCGCTACGTCGACGTTCGTGTGCTTGCGGCAACGAACGTAGACCTGGCGACAAAAATTGCCGACGGTTCGTTTCGGCGCGATTTGTACTATCGACTGAACGTTATCCAAATTGTGCTGCCTCCGTTGCGTGAGCGCGGTGAAGACGTGATGATGCTCACGCATCACTTTGTGCAGAAGTTCGCGGCGCGGATGCAGAGGCCACTGAAGAAGCTGAGCCCCGATGCGGTGCGCGCGCTTCGCGCCTACGACTTTCCCGGAAACGTGCGCGAGCTCGAGCACGCAATTGAACACGCCGTTGTGCTCTCTCAAACCGATTGGATTGAAGCGTCCGATCTTCCATTTACCGACGAGAGTGCATCGGCGGCGTATCCGGAGTCAGAAACACGCACGATGGCGGCGCTTCCGGCGATCGAGGCGAGTCGGTATGCGGAGTTGCCCTACGCAGAGGCGAAGCGCCGGATGCTGAATGCGTTTGATGATGACTATACCGCCGAATTGCTGCGTCGAGCCGATGGCAACTTGAGCGAGGCTGCGCGTATGGCGGGTCTCGACCGGTCAAACTTCCGCCGGATTCTCAAGCGCAAGCAAACAGGTTGAACGCGAGTTGCGTATGCGCAGGTGCGTGTTTTTGCTAACGTCGCACGCGGATGCGTTGGCTGGCCTTGGCTTCACCTTTTTTCGCGGTGCTCCTCGTGAGCGCTTGGGTGGATGCCGCGCCTCTCTCTGACGGCGGAGTCCCACGCACACCGAAGCGCACCGGCGGCGCAAAATCGCCGGACGCGAGCGCGGCGGGAAAAGAGGATGACGATAAGGAAGACAAGGCGGAAGAGGCTGAAGACGAGCCGCCCAAGGTAACCATCACGATTGCGGCGCACGCGTACTCGCTCGATGATTGCCTCGCCCGCGCGGACCGCAATGCGCCCCAAATTTGGGCGGCGCGAGGCCGCCTCAAGTTCGCGCAAGCCCAACTTGATGAAGCGAGATACGTGCCTTGGTCTCAGTGGTCGGCGAGCATGTCGGGGGGCGTGTCTCCACCGTTCGCCGGCACCGTGCTCTACACGTCGAGTCCCGTGACTGTTCGCAACATCACGAACTTCTCGAACCTCGAGCCGTTCTTCAATTTTGACATATCCGGCACGGTGCCCCTTTACACGTTCGGCAAGATCACTTCGATCAAGGCGGCCGCGGAAGGGCAGGCGCGCGCGCTCGAGTGGGATCTCGAAAAGGCACGACAACAGATTCGATTCGACGTGCGTCGCGCTTACTACGGTGTGCTGATCGCGCGCGACGCAAAGGACTTACTCGACGATGCAATAACCCGTCTCGACAAGGGCATCCGCGATCTCAAGCGCAAGATCGACAAAGAGGAAGGCGGCTTTAACACCTTCGACTTGTACAAGTTGCAAGTGTATCGCGACGAAGTTGCCGCCCGAGCCGGCGAGCCGATGAAAGGCGAGCGCTTCGCGATGGCGGCGCTGCGTTTTCTGACCGGCGTGCAGAGTCAGTTCGACGTTGCGAACGTATCGCTGAAGAGGCCCGACAAGCCCCTGCGCGCGCTTGTGCACTACATGACTGCGGCGCGCTTGTTTAGCCCTGACATCAACATGGCGCGTTCCGGCGTCGAGGCGAGGCGCCACGGCCTCGCGTATCAGCGCGCAAGATTGTTTCCCGACATTGGTATCGGTGCGTTCGGCAGCTTCTCGATCAATCCCGGTGTTACGCCCCAGACGAGCGCGTTCGTTCCCGATGGCGCAAATCACTTCTGGTACGGGGCCGCTTTTGGCGCCCGTTGGAGTCTTGACCTCCTACCGCAGCAAGCGCGGATTCACCAAGCTGAAGCCCAGCTCGAAGAGATGCGATCAATCGAGCGTCTCGCGCTTGGGGGTAAGATGGTCGAAGTCGAGCAGGCGTGGAGCTCCGCGGCAGAGGCGAAGATCCGAGAAGAAAACTGGGACCGAGCTGAAAAAAAGTCGAAGAAGTGGATCGTCGAAGTCACGGATGGGATCGACCTTGGCACTGCCGACGAACGTGCGCTCGTCGACGCGCTCAAGGCGTACGGTAACGCGCGCATCAACCATCTGACGGCATTGTTTGACTACAGCACGGCTATGGCTCAACTCGCGCAGACGAGCGGTTGGGACGACGTCGCGCCGGGGCTAAGTACTCAAAAACGATGACTATAAATTGCAGTTCGCGACCGCGAGCACCGCTCCGACCTTTGCCCGTACGACCTCGAACTCGCGCAGAGCTGTACCGATCTCCGCTTGACGCAGCAAAGTGGCCGCTGTGACCAACTCGAGGCTCGTGCCTCGTCCTTCCTGAAATGCGATTCGCGTAAGTCGATCCGTTTCACGCGCCAGTGTTCGTGCTGTGTTTGACACCTCGAGCGATCGCTCCGCGACGGAGACGGCACGCTTGGCTTGTACGATCTGAACCTCTCCCGTGCGCCGCGCGCTCTCGAGACCTTGGCGTGCCTGCTCCGCAATCGCACGGTTCCCACGCAAAGAGCCATATTTGATGCCTCCGTCGAAGATCGGGACAGAGAGAACGCCTTGCACGCTCCAGTTCGTTGCCAAAGATTGACCGACGTCGGCGGTAGTCGTTGAAAGGGTCGATTGAAGGCCCAGGGTCGGCAAAAATTGCAAATTGACGTTCGCGACATTCCGCTCGGCGACGCGAGCACGATGTTTTGCCGCCGCGATGTCTGCGCGTTCGTCGAGCGAAGCCGCTGGGGAGCAGACGCTCTTGGCCGATTGCAGGAGCGAGTCGAGTTCGATCGACGGCACAACGCCGACCTGATCGGCAATGCCGAGAGCGAGCCCTAATGATTCACGCGCTTGGCGAAGGGATTCGTCGCCGGTGATAAGTGTTGCCCGCGCCGTTGCGGCGTCCTGCTCGATGCGGATGACGTCGAGCCCGTTCGCGGCACCGAGTTCTTGCTTGCGCTTTGTTAGAGCAAGTCGTTCCAAAGCTTGACGAAGACCGACGCGATTGAGTTCCGCGACACGCTCAGCGGTCACGACTGCAACGATAGCGTTTGCTGCAGCGGCGACGAGGAGACGCTTCGTGTCTTCAAGTGAGAGTTTCGTCGCGACGATGGTCTCTTTTGCGGTGCCGTACGCGTGCAAACTCGCCGGTGCGATGAGCGGTTGAGCGAGCGATGCCGTAAGGCCGAAGATGTCGGACTGAGGCGACGAGATATCGCGCGTAATGGGGACGGTAGCGGAGAGGCCTGTAGCAGGATCGGTCCGCGTTTCGCTGCCGACGATGGACGTAATGTTCTTGGTCAGCAGTTGGTGCGTGAATGTCCCGGTTGCGCTCAGCTGCGGTAGGAGTGCGGCGAGGGCGGTGCGACTCGCCGCCTCGGAACGAACAACCTCGGCGATGGCCGTTTGAAGTTGCGTCGAGCGCGCGCCGAGCAATTGGTAAGCTTCTTGCCAATTTTTCAGGACGCGGGCCGGACGTTCGGCCGGTTCGAGCGCCTCATCATGAACGGGGGGCAACTCAGGTTGGGCGTACGCGGCGGTAACGGGCAGCCACAACGCGAGCGTGCAAACGATCCTACGAAACATGCCCGAGGCATATAGCGTCTTTCGCAGGAGCGCCAAAGTTAGGTTGGCGAGGGGCTTATGCGCCGCCCTTGTAGCGAGCATCGGCTCGCTGAAGCGCTAGCTGATTCCTCAGCTCGGCAAAATAGCCCCGAACGCTCGCCGCACTTACGCGAAACGAGGCTGCGATCTCCGTCGATGAAAGGGGAAGTTCGTTGACGAATGCGATGGCGGACGCTACCGCCGCCGCGTATGCGCGCGCATCGGTCTCCTTCGGCGTGTGAGGAAGCGCGAGCGACAGGGCATCGGCGGCCAGTATCCGCGCTTTGTCGCGCTGCGAATCGTCGAAAGGCAGGCGTACGAGACCACGCTCAAGCGATGCCTGGACCGAGTCCTTGATCTTTGTGGCGGTGTCACGTCGCCGCTTGATCGGCTTGCTCTCGGTTTGACGAACGGGAAAGGGGCGGGCGCTCGACTTGTCAAGATTCTCCGGTGCGCCGTCCTTAATCCAACGAGCGAGCGATTCCATCTCGCGCGTCATTCCATCGACCGATGCTTCCTTGAGAATGCCTTCAGCTTCGGCGATCGACCCTACTCTCGCGAGTGCGTGGGCGTAGCTGACCGCCACTTCTCGACTGTCTCGAGCTGAGCCGTACGCGAACTCAAGATACTTGACGGCGGCCTTTGGATCGTTGAGCGCGACATCAAGAACGTGCCCAAGATTGTGCGCGTACCAAGGATTTCGCGGAGCGGCATCGAGCGCACGCTTGTATGCGAGCGCGGCGAAGCGATAGTAGCCAAGAAGCGTTTGCGCCAGGCCAAGCGTCGCCCAAGCCCTGTCGTCGCTGGGAACCGCTGAGAGGATCTTCCTTGCTGTGAGCGAAGCGCGCCATGGAGATCGCTCGAGAAGGACCTCGCTGCTGGCGCGCAAAGCAAAGAGCCAGGGCTCGCTACCGGGCGTGGCGCACTGTTCGAGGCGATGAAGGTCCGGCAACAACTCAGCAGGATCGAGTGCGCGCTTGTATGTCTCTTCGACACGCGCGCGTAAGCGTTCGATCTCTGCCGGAGTCATTCGTCTCATCGAGCCACGGTGTAGCCCCGTTGATCCGCCTGCGCAAACTGAGGCGTCGAATGTCGTGCGCAAAAGGGCCACGAGCGAACCCACGCTGTACAAAATGCTCGCGTTTGATTAAGAGGGCATGCAATGAAGCGAACAATCGGGACGGTATTTGTCGCATGTGCGGTTACGTTCAGCACAGTAGCGCTTGCCAATGTTCCTCCGCCAGCTGACGCTGCACCTGATGCGGATACGCCCGCGGACGCGTCAACCACCGAGCGCGATAGCGGCTTGCCGACAACGTCGCGGGTTGACTCGGGGTCATCAAGTGAGCCTCCAGCGGACGTAGTCAAAGGCAGTTGCTCCCACGGTGCTGCGCACACGAACTCTATGCCCGCCGGACTCCTCGTTGTCGCTGGATTGTTGCTCCTACGCAGCCGCCGATTGTTCAATTAGTTGTTACGATGAGGCCTGATGCGCGCGATCGCTTGGCCACTTGATGCACTGCGCGCCATCGCGCTGCGTGCCTTCGGTCGGTTTGGCAGGACGCTGCTCCGCGATCGGGATCTTCGGGTTTCGTCGCTCGCAACGTTGGGGGTGCTATTTGCGCTTGCGCTTGCGGTGTCGTTTCCCGCTGTCGCGTTCGCGCTCGGGCCACTGGTGCTTGGCGTGCCGCACTTAGTCGCCGACGTCCGTTACCTCGTTGTGCGACCTGGGCACTTGAAACGTTTCCCGCTCGTGCTCTTCGTGCTCGTGCCTCTCGTATTCGTGTGGCTTTCGCCTTGGGCCAAGGTCGGGCTCTTACCGGTTGTCGGCGCGATCTTCGTAGCGCGATCAACCCTAACGAAGAAGTCGCTCGCGCTGGGCTTCTTTTGCGCAGCCTATGCCGCGGCGTGGGTCTATCCGACGGCCACGACTTACGTAATTTTGCACGCTCATAACGTCGTCGCGGTAGCGCTCTATGCCTGGCTTTTTGCGCGATCGCGTCGAAACGGTCGGCTCATACTGTTCTTGTTCGCTCTTGGGTGCATGATGCTTCTTTCGGGCGCGACCGACGCTCTACTCTTTCGACCCGGCGCTTGGGTCACCTTTCAAACGGGCGCCTCGCTGAGCGACATGGCCTATCAGCTAGCTCCGCTCAAAAATGTGCAATGGGCATTACGAATCGCTGCGTTCTTCGTATTTGCGCAGAGCGTTCATTACGTCGTCTGGTTGCGACTCATTCCTGATGATGCACGTGAGCGACGCGGCGTACGTACGTTTGCGTCGTCGTTTCGCGCCCTCGCCGCGGATATCGGGGCGCCACTCCTCTGGTTTGCCTTGGCGCTCAGCTGCGGGCTCTTGGTTTTCGGCGCTGTGCATCTCGATCGCGCCAGGCTTTTGTACCTCTCGATCGCGAGTTTTCACGGCTACCTCGAATTTGCGATAGCGACGATCGTGTTGCTCGAAGGTCGTGGATTGAAAGAGCGACTGAAGCTCACATGATTGGATCGTGGGACTACCTCGTCGCGTGGTTGCGAGCGTTTCTGTTCACACAGGCGGTGGAAGTCCCGGTGTACATGCTGCTCGGCGCGTTCGCCTCACGCGCCCCAAGGTCACCGATCACCTTCGCGTCCGCAATCACCGCAAGTGCGATCACGCATCCGGCTGTTTGGTTCGTGTTCCCGACAATCGGCATTCACGTCGGATTGACGTTCAACATGATGGTAGTCACTGCAGAGCTCTTCGCTTGGCTCACGGAAGCGCTCTTTCTCATCACGGTCGTTAAGGTGAGGCCAGTTAGCGCTTTGCTCATCTCGCTCGCGGCGAATGCTGCGAGCGTGCTTCTTGGCGAAGCCTCGCGGGAGGTTACGTTCCGCGCGTGCGGGATGAGCTATCCGTAGTACGTCAATATGGTTGACTATTTGAGAGCGATCACACTTTGGCTCATCAAGTCGTAGATGCACCGCAACACGTCCAGCTCACTCATGTTTGACACGTCCATTACTTCTTGAATGGAGAGGTTGCCGTCCATCAGCGATAGCAAGTATCCCGCGCGGTGATCGAGTGATAGCCAACGCTGCTGTTGGCGATCGACCAGGGTGAAGGGGACGCTCTCGTACGTGCCCACCTTTGCGCGCATCATTTGAAGGAGGATCGCCTTGCAGTGTGTCGCAAGCGTCATCGCTTCGAAGTAGTGAGCCGAGCCAGTCGGTACGCCGTCGGCTTGGGCGAGTGCGCCCGTGTAGTCTCCCAGAGCGAGACGCTCGCGGATTTCCTCGAGCGGATTCAGCGCTGGGCGTCCGAGAGGGGTGTTCAAGCGAGGGGCCGCCGGCGCATCCGACAGAGGAACTATCGGGGTAATCCGCCCGCTGCTCTCTGGCTCGTCCGGAAGCAGACTGGCGGCTCGCGCGTTGGCCATGGTCAAGAGACTGGACCGACTGCTGTCGCGGCGATCTTGGAGCTCGGGAATTTGGGTCTCGCGCTCACTGCGCTTGCGGGCCGCTTCGAGCTCCACTTCGTTGGTGATCGTCGGGCGATCGACGGAATCGTCTGTGAGAGTTACCCGCTCGGCCGCGCGCCGTGTCCCCGACACGTCGGCACCCGACACGCCCGCTTGAGGCAGTGGGGATGGCGGTGGACGGCTGGGCGATCGTCGGGGCATGGTTAGATCGTCTTCGCGACGACTCCTTTGAACATACGTTGCGTCCGGGCGAGACCCTCGATCTGCTCCTTGATCATTGCGACGTCTTTGCGAGTCACCGCGTTCTTGGCGCGATCGACGATCACGCGCGCCTTGTCGATGGCTTCGCGCCCGAAATCGCTCTGCGCCACGATTTGCTCGACCTGCGGAAACAGGCGTTCAATCTCACCAACCAAGCGCTCTGCCTCTTGTTTAGCCGCCTCGAGTTCCTCGCTCGAGCGCCGATCGACGAGCTGATCCTTGGCCTCGTGCATCATTGACGAGATCTCGTCACGCGTGAGGCCGCTGCTAGCGGTGACCTGAATCGACTGCTCCAGGCCGGTGTCGAGATCTTTCGCACGCACACTCACGATGCCGTCGGCGTTGATCTCGAAGGTAACTTCAATTTCGACTTCGCCCTTTGGCGCGCGACGCAGGCCAGTGAGGATGAACTCACCAAGGAGCTCGTTCTGGTCAGCGCGCTCATGCTCGCCCTGCATGACAAGAATCTTGACGGCTGTTTGGTTCTCGCGGCTTGTGGTGAAGATCTTCTGGCGGTGGGTGGGCACCGTCGTGTTCTGTGGAATCAGTTCCTCAAAGTACCCGCCTTGAGTTACAATTCCGAGTGCGTGCGGTGTGACGTCAAGCAACACCATCTCGTGTTCTTCGCCAACGAGCGCGTACCCCTGAATCGCGGCCCCAAGGGCGACTGATTCGTCAGGATGCACGCCCTTGCTCGGCTCACGTTCGAAGAACTCGCCTACGGCTTGCTGAATGCGTGGCATTCGAGTCATGCCGCCGACGAGAAGCACCTCTTCGACATCGCGTTTCTCGAGCTCCGCGTCCTCGAGTGTTTGACGACAGATGTCGATCGTTCGTTCGATCAGATCGAGGCTCAGTTGTTCGAGCAACGCGCGCGAAATTGGCTTTTGCAAGTGCAGAGCTTCGTTACGTTCGCTCGATATGATGAACGGCAGATTAACTTCTGTCTCACGCACGCTCGAAAGCTCACACTTCGCCTTCTCGGCGGCATCCTTGAGGCGCTGGAGGGCCATGCGATCTTGCCGCAGATCGATGTCGTGTTCGCGCTTGAACTCCTGGACGAGCCAATCGATCAACCGAGCGTCGACATCTTCGCCGCCAAGAAATGTATCGCCCGCAGTTGCGATGACGCGAAAGACGCCATTCTGTCCGATTTCGAGAATCGAAATGTCGAACGTGCCGCCACCAAAGTCGTATACGGCGACGGTCTTCTCGAGGTTCCGTCCGAATCCGTAGGAGAGGGCTGCCGCGGTCGGCTCGTTGATGATTCGGATGATGTCGAGCCCAGCGATTTCGCCTGCATCACGCGTGGCTTGGCGTTGGTTGTCGTTGAAGTATGCGGGCACCGTGATGACAGCCTTGCCGACCGGGGCGCCGAGGTAGTCCTCGGCGATGACGCGCATTTCTTGCAGCACCATCGCGCTGATTTCGGGGACGCTATACTCTTTGTCACGAAGCACGATGCGGACGTCGTTGTGAGGGCCCTCGACGGTGCGATAGCTCGATGTGGCGATCGCGTTGCGCACTTGGGGCGAGTGCCACTTGCGCCCAATGAGACGCTTGGCCGCGTACACCGTGTTTTCGGCGTTGGTGATTGCCTGTCTCTTCGCGATGTGCCCGACAAGTCGCTTGCCGGCTTCGGTAACCGCCACCATCGACGGAGTCGTTTTGTAACCGCCTCGGTTCGGAATTACCGTGGGAACTCCATTTTCGACGATCGCAACACACGAGTTCGTCGTGCCCAGGTCAATGCCGATGACTTTGTCTGTGGCCATGCGCGCTCGCCCCTGCCGTCACCAAGTCGTGGTTTACGTCGACTCCGCGATACGCCTAAGCATCGCAGAAACTGTAGCATCCTGTGGAGCAAACTGCTTCGCGGTCAAAAGCTCGCGTTTCGCATTGAGCGGTAAACCTGCTGCAAGGTAAACGTTCGCGAGCGTTACCCGATGAGCCACGTGCTGTGGTTCGAGCTCGACCGCTCGCATGCCAAGCTCCTTTGCCTGATGGAGGTCTCCATCCGATCGCACAAGCGCGTTGGCTGCCCGTTCGTGCGCGTGAGCGTCGGCGGTCTTGATCCGCGCAACCCTGCACCAATTGCGCGCCGCTTCGCGAAAGTTCGCGGCTTTCTCTTCGTAGTTTGCCTGACGCTCGTAGGTTTCGCAGAGGATCGCGTCTGCCGCTTTTTGAGCAGCACCCTGCTTCGCTAAGAGCTCTTCGTCATCTGGGAGAAGTGAGATCGCGATCCGAAATGCGTTGGCAGCCGCGACAAGGTCGCCTCTTCCCGTGGCTTCTTCTCCCTGCCTCTCGTACTTTGCCGCTTGGGCTCGTCTCGCGCTTTCGGTGCGCTGGTGGTAGCGACGTTTCAAGCTATCCATCGCCTGTTCGGTGCCGCCCGCTGACGGTTCAACAGGAGCAGGCGGTGGAATCGAACCGGGCCGCTTTCCGAGTAGCCGCCGTGCGAGCAGTGTTTGTGACGATGCTGCCGCCGGAACAAAGCGCGGCTCGGTCGGTGCTTCACGCGAGTCGAAAGCGTTCGGCTTGATCGATGTTGGAGCGGGTGCTCCAGGATCCCGCGACGACTCGACGACGGTCGCTTCCGCGAGAGCAATCTCATCTTCGATAAGCGATGCGTCGAGCGCATGCTCAAGCGATCGCGCGGTTTCTCTGTCAGCGAGGTATCGGTCGTAGTCCTCGCGCTGCGTTCGGTTGGTCAGCGTGTCGTGCGCAAGTGTGATGCGACCAAAGATGATCTCGAGCCTCAATTTGTAGTCGCCGAGGTCCTTGCGAAAGAACCGGTCGGGGTGGCACCGACTCGCAAGCTCATAGTACGCACGCTTGACGGCTTTCTTGTCGGCGTCATGCGGGACTCGCAGAAGCTCGTAATGCGTGCAAGTTGTCAATTCGATTGACGTTGCTTCGACCCAGATGCGCTGTTCCGGCGTCAGATCGCCGCCGGCATCCGAGAAAGACGTGACGGCCTTCTCCGCCGCTCGGGTGGTCAGAACTGGCGCGGCCTTTTTGGGAGCGTCGTCTTCTGAGGCGAAATCGATCAGTCCGAGTGACCAAAGCTTGTCGAGACTCGCAACCACGAACGCGTGATCGAGCCCGGTCAATTCGGTGAGCGCCGCTTCGGTCAGCGACCCATCAATGCGCGACAGCAGAAACCCCTCCCGTGCATCGAGAGGGAGATTAAGAAACCCTTGGCCGACGATCGAGGGCATAGGCCGAGGCACGCGCGAACGGCTCACTGTGTGGGAGGATACGGACGTGCCTTACCGGTGACCAGCAGAAGGTCCAGGCGGCCTCGCTGCAGGTGAGTTAGTGTACGCACTCTCCGCATTCGGCCCTAACGTGGGTCGTAGCTTCGCGTAGTTTCCCGCGCGCCACTTCGCACTGCTGTTGCTCGGCGTTGCCGTCTGCCATGCGGCACAGCTTTTCGACTGCCTTTTCCATCGAAGTGAGCGCACGGCACGCAAGATCACACTGGCGAGCCCCCGCGCTAAGCGAGAGGTCGAGGCCCTTTTGTAACTGGGTAAGTTCCTGAACAATACGCTCGCGTTCGAAGAGGCGGCTCGTTGGAAAGGCGGAAGGCATCGTTGGCGCAACCGGCATCCCCGAAGGGGCGGAGGGCACGTCGGTTGGGAAAGTCGAGGGCGAGCGCGCACCAGGCTCCGACGGCCTCGGCGCGGATGAAGAAGCATCACTTCTCATCGACGTCTGAGCCGGGGCACTTGCGGGCTGCTGACCAGCCCCACATGCGACCGCGAAGGCAGTCAACGCAGCGCAGATAAGTAACCTTCGAGTGTTCATTGGGTCGTTCCGGCGTCGCCAAGCTGCTGCCTGATCACCTTCTCATGAATGGCGACTGCATCGTTTAGACGCGCGAGCGCCTCTTTCCTTTTCGCAAGCGCTTCAGATTCTTGTCCCGCGGCGCGTAGTTTCTTGCTCTCGGCCTCTAGAATGGCGCCTTCGATCTCGAGCAGGTGCCCTCGAAAAAAAGTTGGCGCCTGCGCGTGCACAAGACCCTTGCGAACGTGGTCCATCGCCTTGTCGAGTTGCACTTGTTTGAGATGCGTATCGGCGAGCCTCGCATGCGTATCGGCGAGAACCTCGTGAATTTCCGGCGTTGGCGAGGGTTGTGGAAGCGCAATAACGCGATCGAGTGCGGCGATTGCGTCGCTCGGGCGATTCGCGTCCTCGTGGACGTCGGCTTGGCGATGAAGTGCCCGTGAGGCCGACAAAAAGGACATTACTTCGGGGCCGGGTGCGTCAGGCTGCCTTTGTGGGCAAGCCGCCAACATGAGCATGAGGCATGCGAAAAAAAATGCGCGCCAGCGTTTCACCGTACACCCCACTCATCGTACCGCTGATACCGAAATGCGTGAGAACGTGCTTCCACAATGCGACCGAGGCGTCCGGTTGTTGCGCTCGTGTCCTGGGAGAACGGCTCGCTGAACAAGCTCTGCGTAGACGTTCCAAACGCGCTTGAAGAGGCACGTCTCGGGCTTTGCGAGTTTGACACAAAGAGCACGATGGACGCCGCCGCCGAAAATGTAACCGTGGCCGCAATCAACCGGCGCGTCAGCGTTCTGCGTGACTCGCGGGCTCGCTTTGCCGTCAACCATTCCGCGCGCGCAAAAGCCGCTTGATGTTGCGCTTCGCTGAGCACGGACGGATTCATCGCGAAAGACAGTGCTCTCGCGACGTTCACGCCCTCATGCGAGGAATCTCCGGCTTCGAGTGCAACGCGTAGCGCTTCTGCTTCGCGCGTCTCGGCGGCTGAGTGCGGCTTGTCCGCTTCGTCGCGGTCTTCTTGAGAGGTCATCGCTTTGCTTCTTTCTCAGCGTGCGCTCCATCTGATTCGGCGACAAGTGCCGCGCGAAGAGCTTTCAAGGCGCGGTGGAGGAGCACGTCGAACGTCGATGGGCTGACCTCGAGGATTGCCGCTACCTCGTCGCGTGGCAGGTCTTCAAGAACGCGGAGCTCAATCGCCCTCCGATACCTCGGGTGAATCTTGCCTAGGCCTGATTGTACGCGCGTTCGGGCTTCTCGAAGGTCATGGTGCGCGAGCAACTCCGCTTCCATATCTGTCGCGTTGTCGTCGACGAGGTCGCGTTCGAGATCCTCAGGCGAGATTACGCTCCACCGCCGCTGAGCTCGCAGGAAATCGATTGCGATGTGCGTGGCCATGGTGCGGAGCCAAGGGTAGATGCCTGCGGGGTGCCAGCGAAAGAGGTGCACCTTTTCGATCAGGCGTGCGTACGTTTCGGCGAGGGCATCGCTCGCGGCGGCCGCGTTGCCGAGGCGTGGAAGCAGCACGGACCGATACAGCGCGGGTCCATGTATCTTGCACAGTTCGCCCATCGCCGCTCGATCACCCTGCTGAGCCCGTTCAACCAGAGCCCGCTCTTCTCTCCGTTCGCCACGCCCTCCCTCATCCACGCGCGGCAGCATAGTCAACTGTAAGGCGAGCGTCGTCACACCTCGACAACGTGTCAAGACCCGCCTGCTTACACTTGCGGTAGGCTCCAAGCCCATGCGTTGGTTCCCCATTGCTCTGCTCGGCGCAACTGTCTGCTCCAGCGTTGTCGCCGCCGAATTTTCAATACCCTTCACCAAGGAGAAGCTCCCCAACGGGCTCACCGTCATCTTTCACGAAGATCACGCTCTGCCCGTTATTGTGGTTGAGCTCTCGTACAAGGTGGGCTCAAGGTTCGAAGAGCCAAAGCGCACCGGATTTGCGCACCTCTTCGAGCACCTGATGTTCATGGGAACGAAGCGCGTACCGACGGGTGCCTTCGACGGAATGATGGAGGGCGAGGGGGGCCATAACAACGCGTGGACGAGTGAAGATCGGACGGCGTACTGGGACGAAGGCCCCAGCCACCTCTTACCGCTCTTCTTGTGGCTCGAGGCCGATCGCCTGCGCGATATCGGCCCTCTGATGACGCTCGAGAAGTTGAATGCGCAGCGTGACGTCGTAAGGAACGAGAGGCGCCAGACGAGCGAGAACACGCCTTACGGCATCGTTCAATTGAAACTGCCGGAGTTACTTTACGACGTCAAGCATCCGTACCATCACCCAGTGATCGGTTCGCACGAGGACCTCGAGGCGGCGAGCGTTGATGATGTGAAGGCGTTTTTTTTGAAGTACTACGTTCCGTCGAACGCGACGTTGGTCGTCGCAGGTGACTTCAAAATCGCGGATGCGAAGGCCACGATCGAAAGGTGGTTTGCCTCAATGCCCGCCGCGCCTGTGCCTACCGACCCTGGCGCGCCCGACTACACCGATACCAAGACCAGCCTCGAGCACGAGGTGCGCGAAATCGTAACCGACAATGTTCAATTTACGAAGATCGTGTTCGCTTGGCAGTCGCCTAAGCACCTCTCCCCCGAGGACGCGCATCTTGACCTTCTCTCCAACGTGCTGGGCAGTGGGAAGGCCAGCCGACTTTACAAACGTCTCGTAGAAGGGAAGCAACTCGCCCAAGGGGTTTCGGCTTCGCAGAGTTCGGGATTTCTCGGGTCGCATTTTTCGATCGAGGTGGTTGCGAAACAGGGTGCGGATCTCGATGCAATTGAGAGAGAAGTAGGCCTCGAACTCAAGGAGGTCGCGAAGAGCGGTCCGACGAAGGCCGAGCTCGCGAGGTCGCGCAATCTGATCCTCTCAAGTTTCGTTTCGAGTTTGCAGACCGTGCGAACGCGGGCTGCGCTCCTCGATACCTATGAAGCGGAAAAAGGCGACCCTGGGTTTCTCAAACAAGACGTCGCGCGGTACGAATCGGCAAGCCCAAAGGACCTTCAACGCGTCGCAAAGACCTATCTCGTCGATAACCGCGTCGTCCTGCGGGTGATGCCGAAGCAGGGGAGCGCAAAATGAAGCGATGGACGATCCTTGGGCTCGTGCTTGTGGCTTGCGCGCCGCCGGCGACGCCTCGACTTCAGGTGCAAGTTCCGAGCGCCTCTCCGCTAGTTCCAAGCGAGCCCGATATTCTCGGATCTGCCCCCGTTCTAAGTGCGGCTCAGGCCTTCACGCCGCCGACGCCGACGTCAAGCAAATTGATGAACGGATCCGAGTTGCGGTTTCTTGAGGTGCACCGCGTTCCGATGGTGAGCGTGACGCTCGCCCTCCAAGCCGGCGCGTGGAACGATCCGCGGGGCAAGGAGGGCCTTTCCTATTTCACCGCGCAGATGTTGGACGAAGGGGCCGGAAAGTACGGTGGCTCCGCGTTGGCGGCAGCCTTTGAGTCACTTGGGACGTCACTGCACATCGAGGTCGACGTTGATGCTGCGTACTTCTCCCTCACCGTACTCGCAGAGAACCTTGCGCCCGCCGTTGCGTTGCTCGCCGATGTCGTTGAGCGTCCCCGGTTCGCAGCGCCCGACTTCAAGCGCGCGCACGGTCTCTGGCTCGACGAGCTTCGGGCACGAGCCGACGAGGCCGATTCGGTAGCGCGTGTCGTCATGCGAAAAGTCACCCTCAACGGGGGACGAAACGCTCATCCATGGTCTGGGACGCTCGCGGGCGCGGCGAAAGTAACGCTTCCCGATGTTCGTCGACACTACGTGGAGCAATACCGATCCTACAACGCCCACTTCGCGGTTGCGGGGGACATATCGTCAATAGAGTTGACGAGAATCCTCGACGCTTCATTTGGGAAGTGGGCGCACCCTTCGCCAACTGTTGGTTACGGTACCGGCACGGGAAGGGGTCGGCCGCCGCGGCTCGTTGTCGTCGATCGACCAGGGGCGCCGCAAGCGGTTGTTGGCTTTGCGCGCTATGGCCTTTCGGCGCGCGACAAGGACATGCCAGGCGTGATGCGTGCAAACATCGCGCTCGGCGGATCGTTCACGTCGCGGCTCAATCTCGATCTCCGAGAAAAGCACGGATGGAGTTACGGCGCACGTTCTGCATTTAGCGTTTCGAGCAGCCCCGGCGTCATGGTCGCTTGGGCTGCCGTTCAGACCGACGCGACGATCGACTCGTCCAAGGCGCTCCTCGCAGATGTTACCGAGTTTGCCCAGAGTGGTCTCAACGACGAAGAGGTAAGCAAGACACTCGCAACGATGAACGCGGAGTTCGTTCGTTCTTACAGCACGGTGGATGCCATGAGTGCCCGTCTCGCCCAGCATGAGATCTTGGGCAAACCACTCGATGCGGATGCGAACCTGCTTCACGCAGCGACGTCTCTCGATCGCGCGGCGCTGAGTGCGCTCGCGAAAAGGTATTTCGCAACCGACGAAGGTACATTTGTCATCGTCGGTCCGCTTGAGAAGTTCAAGGCGCGCCTTTCTGAGCTCAATCTTGGCGAGCCAGAGTTGCGCGACGCCGAGGGAGAGGTCATCACGTCCAAATGATCCGACTAGCCCCAGGTGCAGATGGCAACGGTTTCGCGGTGATGCTCTCGGATCTATTGCGCCAAAATCTCAGCGACAAGCCGCACAAGCGCGCGAGTTTCAACGCACTCTCGGGTGTCGCAGCTATTGTGGCCGAAGACGCTGACGTCGCGATTACGCTGCGCTTTTCCAACGGTGAAGTCGAAGTGTTCGATGGCATCGTTGGAGTTCCGGACATGGCCATTCGGGGCGGAACCGACGAGATCTTCGGTTTGTCGAACTTGCCGATCACGACGCGATTTGCGCTTCCGATTGCGTCGAAGAACGATCCGCAGGGCCAGGAGGCGTCTCGCCAGTTTATGAAGGCGATCCGTGAAAAACGGCTTTTCTTGCACGGCGCAATCCTTCATCCACTGTTCGCGCTTCGCTTGACTCGCGTGATGAGCATCAACGGATGAGAGGCGCAAAAAAAAGCGCGACATCGTGCCGCGGGCTGGCCCTACGAATCGTGGTTCACGTTTTGTCGCACGATTCAGATGTCAGCGAGTCGCCTGTAGGTGACGTCGAGTCGGCTCTCGACCATGCGCAAAACGCTCTCACATTCGTCGGGCCCGAGCTTCGCGAGCGCCATGAAACGCGCCCGAGTTTCGTTCAACAAGTTGACTTGCGCCTGTTGAAGCCAACGCGCGACCGTCGCTCGATGAACGCCATGAATGGGCGCGAGTACGTCGATGCTGAGGCCGTCGATCGTGTGCTGCTTGAGCAACGTGCGCGCTCGTGGTTCCAGCGTGGTCAGGGCCTCACGGAACGCTTGACGAAACGCGCCGCGGTACGTGCCCTTGATGAACGCAAGTTCAGGATCATCGCCCATTGTACGCGTCTCGAGAAGGACCTCATCGCCGTCGGCGTTTGCAAGCTTATCGCGTGTGATGAGCTTGCGGGCCAATCGTGTTGCTGTCACACGAAGCCATGCGTCCAGCGGTCCTTGGCCTTTGTAGTCGCTGATCTTTGCCGGCGAGTCCGAGTCGGAGACCAAAAGGAGCGCGCGGAGTCGCTGAAGCGCCTCGTAGGCCATGTCCGACGAAAAGCCCTGCTGTTTCAGCAATCGCGCAAGGGGCGGCATGTACGTCGCCTCGAACGCGGCGATCGCCACGTCAT
>JAHFDY010000167.1 GCA_023248735.1 Myxococcales bacterium | reverse complement strand
AAGAACTAGGCGTGCGGTGGCTCACGTTCCTGCGTGACACCGAGCTGGGTGGGATTTTGGCCGACGACATGGGGCTCGGCAAGACGCTCCAGGCGATGATTATCTTTAACGGACGCACGCTCGTCGTCTGTCCGAAAAGCGTCATCTTCAACTGGGAAGCCGAGCTTCGGCGCTTTCGCCCGGACCTCAAGGTAGCGCTCTATCACGGCAGCAGGCGGCTCATTGACGAAGCAGCCGACGTCACGCTGACGACGTACGGAACACTTCGTCAAGACATGGACTCACTTCGCAAGGTTCTTTGGCATATCGCTGTCCTGGACGAAGCCCAGTCGATCAAGAATGCCGAGAGCCAAACCGCGCAAGCTGCGTTCCAACTTCGCGCGAAGTTCCGACTCGCGATGAGCGGAACGCCGGTCGAGAATCGCCTCGAAGAGCTATGGAGCTTGATGCACTTTGCAAACCCAGGCCTTCTCGCGGGACGACGTGATTTTCAGAAGCGTTACGCCGAGCCCATTGGAACCGGCGATGCGCAAGCACAGACGGAGTTGCGCAAGAAGACCCGACCCTTCATTCTGCGCCGCTGGAAGCGCGATGTTGTTCCAGAGTTGCCACCACGAACCGATCAAACGCTCCTCGTCGAGCTCGAGCCGAACGAGCGGCAACTCTACGACGCGATGCATGCCGCAGCGCGCTCCGACGTCGTCAAGCGAGTGAACGAAGGCGCGAGCGTCATGGCCGTGCTCGAAACGCTCTTGAGGCTTCGTCAAGCAGCTTGCCATCCTGCGCTCGTCCCAGGCCAGTCGGCGTCAACATCGTCTAAGGTTGAGCTGCTCTGCGACAAGCTGCTCGAAGGCAACGCAAGCGGTCACAAGGCGCTCGTCTTTTCGCAGTGGACGAGCCTGCTCGATCTCATCGAACCGGCACTCAAGAGCCTTGACCTTCCTTTTTTGCGACTCGATGGTTCGACGCGCGATCGGGGCGACGTCGTCGCCAAGTTTCAAGCAGACGACGGTCCGCCGATTTTGCTGATCTCGCTCAAAGCCGGCGGAACAGGTCTGAACCTTACCGCCGCTGACCAGGTGTACTTGCTCGATCCCTGGTGGAACCCCGCGGCTGAAGATCAGGCGGCCGATCGCGCGCATCGCATCGGTCAAGATAAGCCTGTCTTTGTCTACCGAATGGTCGCAAAAGACACCGTCGAGGAGCGCATCCTCGCACTTCAAGAACGCAAGCGACGGCTCGCTGAAAGCGCCATCGGGGACAAGATCCTCGCGGAGAGCATCACGCGCGCCGACTTGCTCGCGCTGCTCGAGTTGTAGCGCTCACGCGGAAAGACCCATCCTCGAGCGAGAGCAAAGCAACCCTACAACTGTCAAGGAAGAAGAAAGTCGCCTTTCTTGACGAGCACCGCGTGCCCCCTCAGGCGCACGCGGTCATCCGTGACCGTGCAGGTCATCTCGCCTGTGCGTTTGCTCACCTGTCGCGCCAACAACTGGGTCTTGCCGAGGCGAGCTGCCCAAAGCGGCGCGAGCGTGCAGTGTGCGGACCCCGTAACGGGATCCTCATCGATACCCGCGCGAGGTGCGAAGAAGCGTGACACGAAATCGACGTCGTGATCGATCCCGGTTCCACGTGCCGTGACCATCACCGCCCGTACGTTTAGGCCCATGATTTGCAGCATGTCAGGGGTCAACGCGCGCACTTGTTCGCTCGATTCGTAGCACGCAACGAACGCCTTGTAGTTGCGCGACACGGCGATCGGCGGTCGGCCCAACGCCATCGCGAGCGCGTCGAACGGCTCGATCGCCACGGCGTCCACGCGAGGAAAATCGAGCACCAGTGCATCTCCGTCGACTGAAGCGCGAAGCTCACCACTCTTGGATTGAAAGCGGATCGTCGCGCTACGATCGCCAAGGCACTCGCGTGCTACGAAGGCGCTCGCGAGGGTCGCGTGTCCACAGAGGTCGACTTCGCACACCGGCGTGAACCAACGCAACTCATATCCGTCTTCTGATCTGACAAAGAACGCAGTTTCGGAAAGTGCGTTCTCTGCCGCGATCGCCTGCATGAGTGAAT
The DNA here is from genome assembly GCA_023248735.1 of Myxococcales bacterium. Classification (GTDB taxonomy): domain Bacteria; phylum Myxococcota_A; class Polyangia; order Polyangiales; family Polyangiaceae; genus JAHFDX01. The sequence continues at coordinate 8,219 of JAHFDY010000167.1, read as the reverse complement.
CGTCAAGCCACTTGTCGAGCGGACAGACCGCCGCCGGATTACCGGCGAAGGGTGAGCGAGTGAACGCGTCGACTTGAAAGCAGGGGATCGTCTTCGGCACGAGGCGAGCTTGCAGCCCATGGCCGAAATGCGAAAGGACCAATCGAAGCGAACCCTATGACCCCTAGGGCAGATCACGAGGCTGCAAGAAGCCACCATCGTCGGTTTGGTCAACGGCGAACATTTGGCTTCGAAGCCTTATGCAAGGTCGAAAAACAGCACTTCGCTTCGCTTGCGAGCGGTAACGGCGAGCGATTTCACCTCACTCAAACTGCCCGCGTCGCCCGCCTCGAGCAACGCGCCGTTCACGTCGATCGTACCTTTTGCGACGTGCAACCAAAGGTGACGCCCCGCCAGGTTTTCGTAACTTAGCTTGGCCCCTTCCTCGAGAACGCTGGCGAAGAGGTTCAAATCTTGATGCACGCGTACAGAGCCGTCGCGCGCATCTCGCGACGCGATGAGCCTCAACTGGTTTCGCCGTGACTCTTCCGTGAAGTGCTTCTCCTCGTAACTCGGTTCGTAACCGCGCTTGTCCGGAACGATCCAGATTTGCAAAAAATGCACGGCCTCGTCCGTCGAAGCGTTGAACTCGCTGTGACGAACACCGGTACCCGCACTCATTCGTTGCACGTCGCCCGCCCGAATGACCGAACCGTTGCCCATGCTGTCCTTGTGTGAGAGGCCACCATCCAGGACATACGAGATGATCTCCATGTCTTGGTGAGCATGCGTGCCGAAGCCCATTTTGGGATCAACTCGATCTTCATTGATGACGCGTAGCGCACGAAAGCCCATGTTGAGCGGGTCGTGGTAGTCGGCGAACGAGAATGTGTGGGAGCTCTTGAGCCACCCATGGTCAGCGTAGCCCCGGTCTTTTGAACGACGAATTTTCATAGTGATGCCAACTTGCGTATTGGGGAGATCCCTTACTCGCTAAACTCACCTCGTTGCGGCAGCCTCATATCCGCCGTCGAGGCGCGATCCGTCCGCAAAAGCGAGACGAGCAGCGCGCAGCGAGTCGTTCTGCTCGGGCATCGGCGATTGAGCGGATCGACCAAACCCATGGGCCATCAACACGAACACAGCGACTCCGGCAAGCGTGCTCGCCCCAGCGCGCAGCCAATGCTTGCGAGCACGCCGGGTCGCATGCACGCTCACCGCGCGTTCAAAAACGGCGTTCGCTCGGTCCCCATGCCAAGGGACAAACGCCTCCCTTTGCGCAAACGCCGCATCGTCAATATACTTACCGATATTCACGCTAGCCTCCTTTCGATGCGGGCGTCTGCCTCCGCGATGCGACGCTTGACGGTGGCGAGCGACGTTTCACAAATACGTGCCGTCTCCCCCAGCGCGACTTGCTCAACACGGGCGAGAACCCACGGAATGCGAAGTTCGCAAGGAAGTTGACGAACGACCTCCGCAAGTTCGTCCACGGGTTCGCGCTCGCGAGGATCGGACGATTGAGGCATCACGTCGGCGATCGCGAAGAAGAAGAACCGCCGACGGCGACGTTGCGCAAATACGCGCCTCACACGCCTCACGGCGATGGTGACCAGCCATGAGCGGATGGATGCGGGATCTTGGACCTGCGCGATCCCTTCGAAGGCCGCGATGAAGGTCTCCTGAACGATGTCCTCGAGGTCAGCGTCGTGGCCCATCAAACGGTACACGACGCCAGCGATGTAGCGGGCGTGGCGATCGTATAACGCACGCTGAGCATGCAGCGATGCTTCGCTCGTGCGGGTCAAAAGACTCGCGTCATCAAGAGCAAGGGCCGCAGGGCTAGGCGAAGCAAAGCTAGTCACATCCCTTATGTAGACGCGAGCGCGGCAGATCGGCTCATTTTTCTTTTCTGAGCCAAATCATGGCGTTGGCGTCGCGTTGTCTAAGTGAAACTCACTCGTTCGATCGTCCGCCCGTTGGGCGCTTGCCTTCTCGCAGCGGCGTTCTTTTTTCTCGTCTTCGTCCATAAACTTGACGACGTAGGCGTGTGGGATCCCGTCGAACTTGATCACGCAGAGGCCGCTCGCACGGCCGAAGTGAAGCCCACCGGCTGGCTCGCGCAGCATTCGATCGCGCTTGGATTTCGGCTGCTTGGGACGAACGCGTTCGCGGGCAGGCTCCCTCTGGTGGTCTGGGGACTGGTTGGAGTCTTCGCGCTCTTTGCACTCGTCGCAAGTTTCAGACCGAAACGTGTTGCCGTTTGGGCTGCCGCCGCACTCTCTACGATGCCACTCTACTTCGTGCAGTCGCGCACGATGCTCGGCGATATCGTGACGACCGCAAGCGGAAGCGTCGCACTTGCGGGTCTCGCGATCGCGACGTTTGCGGCAGCTTCGCCACGCGTCCGCCTTGGCTCGCTTGGCTTGGGCCTGCTGGGGGTCGTGTGCGGCGTTCTAACGCGTGGCGCGCTCATTGGAGCTGCCGTCCCTTCCCTCGCAGTCGGCATCGTCTGGGCACTCACGCACGACGTCCATCGAGGCCGTCTTTCACGGATCGCGGGAAGCCTTTCATTTGCGTTGGGCGTCTGTGCCGTCCTCACGTTCGTCGTCGCACGCCACAGTGGTCAACATACTTTACTTATAGGATTCCAGGCGGCGCCCGGCGACCGCCCTACCTTCGACACAACGATTGCGAATGTCGTTCATTCCACCTTCCCATGGAGCGCCCTCTTACCATTTGCATTTGCAAAGGTATTTGCGAGAACAGCCCTCCCGGTTGGTGGCGATGAGAAGAAGGGACGCGATGCCCTAGGCCCCCTCTTTTGCTTGGTAGCGTTCATCGCCTATGGGGCTCACGCCATCGCCGGAGCACCCTCCATCGCATTCTGCGCGCCCTACGCGCTTGCCGGCATTATTACCCTTTCGCTTAGCGATCTCGGTAGGCATCCTCACAGTTGGGCGCCGCTCGCGGCATTCACCACGTGCTTCGCATTTCTGATCGCTCGCGATTACATTAAGCTCTCCGAGAAGGTCTTCTCGCCATATGCACTCGCGAACGTCGCACTCCCCGAGAGCTTTCGAACCACCTCGGACAGAACCGTGTGGCTCGCAGCCGGCGCCCTGATCGCGGGAGTCGTCGTTACCGCCCTTGCCGCGCAACTTCCGCTGGCCCACTCGAGTGTACGACGACACGGAGCCACGATCGTGCTCAGTTGCGCCGTCATCTCCGGTCTCGTTTTTCGCTTGCGCTACTACCCACAGCTGGGCACCCACCTATCGCCAAAAGGAGCCTTCGATAGTTACAATAAGCTCCGCAAGAAGGGTGAGCCGCTGGGCCTGCTTTCGGTCGACCCACGTGGCGGGCGCTACATGCATGCGGGCGACACGATTCAAATGCCTGGGGCCGCGGAGGCGTTCACTTGGTTGACGAATGCGAAAGACCGTCACTGGCTTCTTCTGCGAGGCGGAGACTTGCCCACACTCAACGCGCTGCAGCGAGAAAAGGAAGGCAGGAATCTCACCATTCTCGACGCGCGCTCAAGCGAGATGTTGCTTGCGACGAATCAACTTGCGGAGCGAGAGCACAACGACAACCCGCTTGACCAAATCGTCCTCGCGCAGGCGCCTCCGCTGCCGCACAGGCTCGACGCAAAGTTCGGAGAGTCGCTCGAGCCTCTTGGATGGCTCACTCTCGACGGAAGAGGACAATCCGTCGAGGGCGTGAGCGCCGGGCGAACGTACCGGTTGCGCATTTTCTATCGGGTCACCGACAAACTACCGGGTGCATACTGCACGTTCATTCATATCGAGCACACCCCCACGCGATTCTCGGCGGAGCACAAGGAAGCAGAGTGGGCTCGATACCCAATGCGCTTTTGGCGTAAGGGCGATGTCATCGCAGACGAGTTTGCGGTTTCTCTTCCTGCGTCATTTCGCGCGGGCAAGTACCCGCTGTACATCGGGCTCGATCAACTTCCGTGTGTCGGTGACCATCGCGTTCCAGTCACACGGGGCGCACACGTAGACCAACGCCTCGAGGCAGGCTTGCTGGAGGTGTTGCCATGAGCGCACTCATCCGAACGCGTCTCGCAGCTGGGGCCGTGGCGATCGCCGGACTCGCGCTTGCGTTTGCGGTGATGGCCGCCGACAGGATCATCGCCTGCGGGGCCTACCTCGGGCTGTTCGGCACCGCGGTCTCGACCTGCGCGCTCCTTGCGCTCACCCACACGTTTGCGAAGCCATCGGACCCTCATGCGTCGGTCTCGTGGCGAAGCCTCGTCCCACAGGTCTCGGCGCTGTTGGTTTCTACGATTCTGTTTGCCGCCGGCATGCGGCTTGCCGTTGGTGGCATGCTGTCAGTCGCCATCACGGTGTGGTTCGTTCCACTCACGTTCATCGCGATCGTCATCGCGCTGTTTCGCCTGGGTGAGGCTCTCGGTGCGTACGCACTCGACGAACAATCCATGCACCGGCCGCTGTCTCGTCGTCATGGCTTCTGGGTTGTCTTCGCCCAAACGGCCTACTCCCTTCCGATGCTCGGGAGTTTCGGACTCACGGACCCTTGGGAAACTCACTATGGCGAAGTCGCCCGCGAGCTCATCTCCCGCGACGACTGGATCTCGACCTGGTGGGCGCACGAAGGCTGGTTTCACTCGAAGCCAATTCTCGGATTTTGGATGCAAGCGCTCTCCATGCGGTTCTTCGGGGTCGATGCCTCGCCTGATCACGTTCTCATCGGGATCGGGCATCACATCGCTCACCCTGAATGGGCAACGCGATTGCCCAACTTCTTGCTCCAAACGGTGTGCATCTACATCCTGTACAAAGGCGTCGCGCGCGCGTGGACGAGGCGCGCGGGCCTTCTCGCAGCAATCGTTCTGATTGCGATGCCTCAATGGGCGCTGCTGGGGCACCAGGCCATGCCCGACATGCCGCTCGTATCGTGCCTCTCGGCGGCTATGGGCCTTATCCTTTTTGCGCTTTGCGCGAAGGCCGATGCCACGTTGCGCACGTATCGCATCACGTTCGGACGAGCGTCTGTTCAGTTGAGCGCGATGGATATCGTAACTTCGATAGTGTTATTTACAACGCTTGCTCAAATCTCTTACCTTTTTTCGCGCAACGTCGACTTGCAACTCGTCGCCGCACCTCATGGCTTTCGAGGGCACTTGGACGTCTTTTCGGCGGGGTCACGCGGCAACTGTAACTTACCTGGTCAACTTTCTTGCCTAACGCAGCGTCCAGTTCACAACGCGCTACAGCCTGCGCTTCAAGCGCTCGCCTGGCTTACGCTTACGATCGTCTATCTGTCGTTCGTCCACAACGAGCGGCGCGTTCAACGCGCGGCCTTCCTTGGAGCTTGGGCGTTCGCTGCGCTCTCCGTGATGGCAAAGGGGCCCGCCGGAATCGCGCTGCCAGCGGGCACGCTACTGCTCTATGTGATCGCAACCCGGCAATGGGGCGTACTTACCGCGATAGAAATCGTGCCCGGCCTGCTCGCGTTCGCCGTGATGGTCCTACCTTGGTACGTCGCCACCTACGCGCGCCATGGCAACCTCTTTTTCAACGAGCTGGTTCTCACTCACATGGTCGGCCGAACGCTGAACCACCTTCACGATACGAACGAAGGAGACGACACGAGCATTCGATTCTACCTCTGGCAGCTCGGCTACGCGTGCTTCCCCTGGGTTGGACTCGCCCCCCTTGCGTTCTTCTCTGGCAAACCGATCGAGGAGACTGAGCAACGCAACTCGCCGCGACTGTTCATGGCGCTGTGGCTCTTATTGGCGTTTGGGTTGTTCTCAACCATGTTGACTAAATTCCATCACTACATCTTTCCCGCCGTCCCGCCGATCGCCGTCCTCATCGGCGTGTGGCTCGACAAAGGGATCCATTCGGATGATCGGCTGCCAACTGCAACGTTGGCACTCGCCGGCGCCGTGATGACGGCGACCGTCGGGTTCGACCTCATTCAAAACGGAGCGACAATCGGTCAAGCGCGCTTCCTTCATTTGCTCGCGTATCAGTACCGAAGGGCGTGGCCTGAGAACATCGAATACCGGCCCGTGCTGACTGCGACGATTGTGGTTTGTGCGTGTTTTGCCACCGCTATCGCAATCGCGCGATTCCGGAGAGTTGGCGCGACAGCATTCGTACTAACGAGCGCAGTATTTTCTGTCTGGCTACTCGACGTTTACCTCGTCAAGTTGGCACCACACTACGGGCAGCGACCGGTGTTCGACGCCTACTACCGCACGCGCCACTCGGCCGACGAGCCCATTGTCGCCTACCAACTGAACTGGAAAGGCGAGAACTTTTACACCGGCAACCACACCGCGCTCTTCGTCTCAAGTGGCCCGCCGATGCGTGAGTACCTTTCGCGACTCGTCCGAGACGGCAAGCGCACGGTGTACTTTGCAGCGGAGCACCAGCGCATCAACAGTCTCCGATCAGAAGCCGCCACGGTCGGCCCAATCAGCCACTTTGACGTTCTCACCACCCAACAGGAGAGCAACAAATTTGCTCTTGTGCGCGTCGACTTTGGCGCACCGAGATAAAAGTCAATTGCATTGACGAACGAAAACCCTGTTCCTTGTGCGTTGCGCAACGGAGTGCGGGTGCGAATTCTAACGAACGAGCGCTCTCGTCGATGCCGCATGGCACCATCTCTGCTGAAAGCGGCGTCTCAGCCGTTGGCCCGAACCTTGCGACGGAGGCTCGGTATGCGAAGGAGCGCCGCGGGTTTCGCGTGCGCAGACGCCTTCGTTCGTTCCCCCTTTCATGGAGACTGCACCATGCGTCCATTCACTCGCGCCTTATTGCTCGCGACCACTGCACTTTCTGTGCAGGGTTACTCCATTGGATGTTCATCCGAACGGGAACCGATTAATCGGGTCCAACCGAACGCGCTTCCGAAAACGTTTTTTCTCGGCGCTGATTTGAAAGGCGCTGCAGACGATCCATCATTTTATGCACGCACGACCATTGTCGACGTCGGCTTCGGCGCGACGCAGTCTGACCTCTTTGTTGGCAACCCTTCGGAGCTCTCGATCCTGAAGTGGGAAATTGCCGAAGACCAGTTGATTGGCCGGCTGGCCTACGAGCAAATCGAATCAACCGACGGCAAGGGTGTAACGCCGTCGCTCGCCGGGAAGAACGCGGGCCAAGCGATCTTCGCGTTTCACGTCCAGTCACACTTCGACATACGCCACGAATACAACGCCCAGACGGGCGAAGAGACGAACGTCATCGTTGAGAATACGACAGACCGCCCTTGGTACGAGCGTGAGCACATGCGAGTCGACTTCTCCAAGAATCTGATCAACGACGCTTATCATTTCGACATCCTTTCGGACCTTGGCCTCAACGGGGTGAAGTACAATCCGATGGACTACGCCGTCACAGATCCCGGGAGCACAAACGCACCCCTGTTCGATCAAGGTGGCGGCTACTTCGACGTCACGAACAAGGTCATGGCGAGTCCAGAATCGATCGACCTCAGCAAGGTGGGTTGGGCGCAAGAGTACGGAATCAAAGCAATGGCCGCCTGCGACTTTGACTCCGATATGTCAGGCGGAAAAGGTCCGTGGGGATCCTGCACACCCGTCGAGCTGACGGTGAGGCAGTCCTTTCGACGCGTCGACCCAAACGACTATCAACCCATCGATCAAGACGGCGTTCGCTTCAGCGCCTACGGCGCCTTCGACGTCAATCGACGCGGGTACGATCAAGCTTACGGCATGACCGACGAAAGCTGGCATCGCTTCGTCAACCGTTACGACATCTGGGAGCGTAGCCACTACTACGCTGACCCTGCGGCCATGACTGGCGCCATCGTGTGCAACTCAAAGGCGAGCACACCTGTGGGCGACGACCCAAATCGCGACTCGGATCACGATGGCACCGCCGACGAGTGCGGCGCGGTCACCGCAGCGAGCGGCCGAGGCGGGTCCCAATGCGATACTTTCACTCACAAGTGCACGCTGCCCTATCAGCTGCGCACTCAGAAACCGGTCGTTTGGTACCAAGCACTTGATTCAACGAACGATTTTTTTGAGGGCACGCAATGGGCATCGCACGAATGGGACGTTGCACTTCGATCCGCTGGCGAGGTCGCAAAATACGCTGAGTGCAAAGCGACGAGTGGCAGCGACTGCAATCGCTTCGCGGTCTACGCCGGCCAACAAGAAGAGAATGAAGACGCAATCGCGTTGGCGCGCGAGGTCGACGATTGTCGCC
>JAHFDY010000166.1 GCA_023248735.1 Myxococcales bacterium | reverse complement strand
GACGAACTGCTCAATGGCCGCTTGGCCGAGAAGGGCGTTCGGGTACGGATGCGTCTCCCTGCTCGCGGCGTAGACGGCGATAGCGCCAGAGGGGTTTAGCACCATCGCTTCTGCCATCGAGCGCTGACCGCTCGGCAAATCGAAGGCGCCGGTGTTGCACGTGATCGAGAGGAAGAGAGGATTCCCAAGCGGGATCTTGAGCAGCTCGGCGTCTTCTCGCGTGCCGATGAAGTAGTGACGACCTCGAAAATGGGCATCATCAAATCCGTGAGCGGACCCATGCCCGATGTAGGCCGCGATGAGCGAGCCCGTTTCCAAATTGGATCGCCATCGCGAGTGGAGCTGATCGAGCCTTCCCGCGTACGGCGATCCCTCTTTGGCAAAGGTGAAGCGAATGTCGAAGTCGTATGAAACGGTTTGATCGAGCATCTCAGTTGCAATGGCTTCAATCGCTCCGTCAGCGAGCGCACCGAAATTAGCGGGCCCGGCGGTGACCACCAATCGGCGTCTCCATGCGCCGGCGCCTGATTGTGCTTCATAGGCAACGAGTTTCTGAACGTAACCACGCACCTCTGCGGCTGTCCGCGCAGGAAGGCGTCCGACAGAAATGCGCCGCTGGTTCGCCACCAATCCGTACGGTCTATCAGACGGAAACTCCTCATTCGCATGGTCGTGTCCGGTCTGCACAAATGGAAACTCATGTTCGTGCTCGTCCGCGCGATGATGCTCGTATTCAACCTTTCGCAGGTAGTGGGTCGGAAGAGACAGCGACCTGTCGGTGTCGGCGCCTTCCTCGCGTGCATTCACATCGCCTATGAGAAAGAGGAATTGAAGCCGGCCCCCGCTTTGCTTCTCGACATGCAAGACAGCTGTGCGAATTGCCTCCGCGGATGGCTCACCGTGAGAAAAGCGACGATAAATTTGTTCCGTCGAAAGCAGAGCGACCGCATGCCCCAACGACTCGCGATGCGCGATCAAGGGTGCTAGCGCTTCGGCGAATTCTGCCGGTGCCACGACAAGGTAATCCGCTGTCGTCCACCGCTTCCATGTTGCTTCGTCAACCAGCGGTTGGTCTGTCCGTGTTTGGCCTGTCGCCTGCAAAGCCACCCCGGCTACTGGCGGCGCGTGGTCGTGACAGGCAAGAGGCAACCCAGCCGCAAAGAGAACAAACCGCAATTGCAGGTGATAAGGCATTTTCTAGTCTCGCGTGGCGTTTGGCCAAAACCGCCTCATACCCTGTGCGCCCGTGCTTCGCAAAGTCGACTCCCGAGCGCGCGCACCGATCAGCGCTGCGTACGCACAGAAATCGGTAGACTCCAAACAGACGCATTGTCATCATCCTTGACTATTTTCTGCATCGACACCAACCACGCGCACTACGCTGCGGAGGTCGATCTGCGCGTCGAGCTCTTGCGCAAGCCCCTCGGCCTCGGGCGGGAAACCGTTTTCTTCCCGTTCGAAGCCGAGAGCCTTCACTTCATCGCGCTTCGCAACGAACGGGTCATCGGATGCGTGCTCTTCCACCGAAAGAGCGACACTCATGGGCGGCTCTTTCAAATGGCCGTGAGCAGCGAAGAGCAGCGTCGCGGCGTCGGCTCTAAACTCGTCAACCATCTTGAGTGTGTGGTTCGAGCGCTTGGCGTGAGCTCGGTCGCACTGCACGCGCGCCAAGACGCACGTACTTTTTACGAGAAACTTGGCTACGCAATCGCAAGCGAGCCCTACCTCGAGGTCGGAATCCCGCACGTGGGTATGGTGAAAGACCTTTCCTCCGTGCGATTCGGATCACCCACGTGAAGCTCGATTGCGCAACGCACTCGTGCGACCATGAGCGACCCCCATGCGCGCACTCGCCCTTCTACTTCTCTGTACCGCTTGTCGCACGTCCACGCGTGGTGGTGACGCGGCATCCCCCATCGCGCCGACAGCGATGACGGTCCCAACCGCGACGGCGCACCCACCTCCCACGTCGCTCGGACTTAGCGAGCGAGGCGAACGCGCCGTCGAAACGATCATCGGGGCGAGAGGATACGGCGGAACCGCGGTCGGAGTCGCGGGTACGCCAACACCCGTGGTTGCGGCGCTTCGTGAGCTGCTTCGAGAGCCGCGCGCCACCTTGGCATTTGAATTCGCGATCGATCACGGAACGCTACCGGGAAAGCTCACTGCGCTCACCGGCCTCTGGACCGTTGATCGCGCGCGCTTCGACATTCGCGTTGTGCCGTTCAAGGGCTCACGCGAGTTGGTCAACTTACTTTATGATGGCTGCGTGCCTGGCGGCGACCCTACTCCCGCCGGTGACCTCATTGAGCGCACGGACGCAGTTCGACTTGGACCAACAGAATCGCTCTACGACTGGAGCGTTAAGAACCCTGGCCATTCGATGACGTTCGACATCGTCGGCGGTGGCTATCCCGCGACGTTCAAGGGCCCTCCACCACCAGCCCAACCCAAGTAACGTGTCGCGCGTTTATCTTGTTCGTCACGGAGCCGTGCATAACCCCGACGCGGTCGTGTACGGAAGGTTACCCGGTTTTCCTCTAAGCACGGAAGGTCAGGCTCAAGCGCGCACCACCGCAAACCACCTGCGCGGTTTGCTCGCGGTTCCACCTCCACTTATTCTCGCAAGCCCGCTCTTGCGCGCGAACGACACCGCAACAATTATCGGAGAAACGCTTGGCGCAACGGTGAGAACCGACGATCGTCTTATCGAAGCCGACTCGGCCTTTGACGGACTGCCGCGTCGGTTTGCGCCGATCCAGTACATCGCACGCTACTTCGAACATAGACACGAGCCAATGCACGAGCCGCCCGGCGAGATTGCCTCGCGTATGATGTGCGTCATTCGCGAAGCTCTTCTCAACGCGACGGACGTCGTCATCGTTTCTCATCAATTTCCGATCCAAATGGCTCGCTTCGGATTCGAGCACCGCATTGACGAACGCCCCGCGCGCTTGATCAAGCGTTTCCCTTTTGCGTTCTTCCGCGTGCGTTGCACCCTCGCGTCGGTCACGACGATCACATTTGAAGAAGGCGCTCGGCCACCAGCTACCCACTACTGGGAACCACCGCTGTAAGTTAATTGCGTTGACTGTCAACTTTCATGACGATTAACGTTGCATAAGAAGCAAGGGTCTCGACACCGAAGAGGCCAAGCGTCTCCGATGACAGCGCAGTGAGCACACTGCCATGGTCAAGAACGTCGCCTCTCTTGATACCCTCTTCGATGGATGACTCGATGCGCGCCACCTCATCGCCGTTGGCCATCCAATCGCCACCAAGGCTCACGCGACCACCGTGCATACAAATGCCCATCGACCCGATGGCACAGCTCGCTTCGGCGTCGAATTTGGTGGGTCTTCCGAGTCGCTCAGCGGTCGGCACCACCCCGATCGCGAGCGGTTTTCGCGCCCGTTCGAGACCGAGGGTCTTCCGGTATGCACCCGCCACATCCTCGACAACGACGCGCCAATCGCGAACGGCGAGGCTTGTCGGCAACCGACCTCGAAACGACGAACGCGAGGCGTCTTCCCACAGCGATCCCTCGATCGAAACCCATGCCTCGAAGAGCGCGTGGCGGTCGTCGTAAGCAAAGCCTACTTGCGCCACCGGCCTCTTTTCGACGCTCAACCAGTCGCGACCAAAGTAAGCCACGGGACGGCCTGCGCCCGACAAGGCGTGCCTTAGCGGCCGGACGTAACGATTCAGAAAATTGACGATCGTTACGTCTGGGATCAGGGGCCTCGCACGATCCAAAGCAAGGCCAACGTATAGAACCTTGCCGCTCAAGCACAGCACTGGGCCTCCGGACGCGCGCGTCATGAGCGCACCGTCGCCAGCACCAAAGCGACCCAAGACGACATCGCCATTCCCTTCGATCGCAAACACGGCGAGTCGGCCCGCACCCGGCGCTGCGAGTGCAGCGTGCCCCCACGCGACGCACTCGCCGAGCGACGCCATCTCTACTTCAGCCGACATGCCCATTGAAATACGCGAATCATGTCTTCAGATACCGCAAGATGAGGTCAACCGTCTCGTCGACCAGGACGCCGTCGCGGAGATGCTCCGGATGCCGCAACACGGTTTCATGACTCACAACCTCGATGACCGACGACGTCAGGTCTGCCGCAATCTCAAGATTTCGAGGACGCAAAGGCTCACAGCAGCCGCGCAAGAATTGAAGGACGAGCGCGCGACCGCGATCCTGTACTTCATCCAGCTTCTGCAAGCGTCCAACACGCGGGACCTGGTCAAGAACGCGATGTAACTCCGGATCTATCTCGTGCGCCTCGATGGTTCGCATGATGATCGCGCGCACTGCAACCTCAAGTGGCGCCCCCGCGAGGCGCTGGGCCTCTTCCTCAAAGAGTGCTCGCATTTGTTCTACGTGTCGCTCCATCAAAGCGGCGACGAGAGCTTCCTTGCTGGGAAAATACTGATAGAGTGAACCGATGCTGACACCCGCAGCAAGAGCGACCCTGTTCGTGCTCATGCGGTCGTAGCCATCGCGCTTCAGAACGCGAGCGGTTGCCTCGACGATGGCATCGACAGTCTCGTGCGATCGCTTTTGCGCCGGCTTTTTTCGGGCTGTCGTGCGTGGTCGTGCTGCCATCAGGCCCTCGTACAATGCGAGTAGAAAATGTGAGCGATAGCTCGCATAGTTACTGTAGCAAACGAAAGGCCCTCAGCACATGAAAAACCCAATTCATATCGCTCGCGCAATCCGCAGTGGCCTTGCCCTAGCTCACGATCCCAACCGACTCGATCAGGTGTTCGAGCTATTCGACGTCAGCGCCAAATTGCTGCGCGATACAGAGACCTCGAAGGTAATCATCGAAGCGCTCCGGGCTGACCCACGCGGAGCGAGCGCGTTCGTCGAGCGTCCGCGCCTCGATGTCGACTTACCTTACTTGCGCACGCTCACACCTGGCACCCTTGGATTCGAATTCGCAGCGCACATGGACCGCTTGGGCCTCGACCCCGCATCCATTCCGAAAATCGAGGCGTCTGACGATTTCGCCTACTCCATCGCCTATCTCTATGACACGCACGACGTCTGGCACGTTGTTACTGGATTCTCGACCGACATCGCCGGAGAATTGGGCCTTCAAACATTCTACTTCGCACAGTTTCCAGCCCGTCTGGCCGGCCTCGCCTTGCTCGGCGGGTTTGCGAATACGGTGTTCTTTAGCTTCGAAGATCGCAACGCGCGCATGACGGCGATCACGCGCGGGTGGCTCTTAGGCAAGCGTGCCGAGGCGCTCTTCGGAGTGCGCTGGAACGACCTGTGGACAACCCCCCTCGACGAAGTGCGCCAACTCCTTGGCCTCGACTTGCCATCCATTGATTCGCAACTCCCAAAGGCACAAATGCCGGCGCCCAGTGTCTTGGCGCAAGCTTCGTGAGCATGCCAGCCCGACACCCGCGAATCCCCACTCGTCCGCACCCTCTCGGCCCCGCGCCAGCGAAATCCCCCCAAGTGGCCACGCTCGTCACCCGCTTGGCGAAGTCGGATGATTTTCGTCGAAACCAAGCGCAGGCTAGGAGGGCGAGCGAAAGATACTGATGTATCTCGAGCGAGCCCGACAACGCATGCGCGAAGGGATCGGCGAAAATCACCGACTTCGCGCGCCCGGGTGGACTCGAACCACCGACCCGCGGCTTAGAAGGCCGCTGCTCTATCCAACTGAGCTACGGGCACAGAGAGAGCAGCTGTTCTAGGACAACGTACGCCCAATGTGCAACCGGCGCATTGCGATCCACGCGCGATCGCTTTCGTGTTACCGAGCCGAATGTCCAGGGACGCAGACGCTCCAGACCATCTCGCGAAGCTCGTAGCCACAGCGGTCGCAGGCGAGAAAGATGCACTCTACAAGCATTTGTCGCGCCTTTCAGGTCTACCGGGAACGCGCCCCAATCTGCCGTTTGCGGAACGTTTTGGCGAAGTCGTAGCGTCCCTCGGGAAGAGCGCGGACACGTTTGTTGTGGAACTGGCAACGTTGGACGAAAACCAAGCACCAGGCGCCACCGCTTGGGAGTTTCTGCCCGTGTGCGGCGTCTATGCGCTCGCTGCCCGCTCTACCAAGGACGATAAGGCGTACAAGAAATTCATCGGACTCCTTCACGGCCTTGCAGACGATCCCCGGTTCCGCGTGCGAGACGCAATCGTCACCGCCCTTGTCCACCTTGGGTCGACGCGCAAAGTTCAGTTACTTGACGATTTGCAACCTTGGATGGACGGTTACCACCACGCCGCCGCCGTGGTGCTCGCAATCGCAAACGAACAGTTCATATCGGCCATCGATCGCTACGACTCCATCGAGGCACGACTCGAAGAAGCGTTCGCTCTGCTCGAGAACGCACCGCGTGCCGCAGCTCGATACCCTGGTCACAAACACCTCGTCGACGCGATGAACAACACCCCTCGCATCGTCGCCGCTCGCTTTGGTGTTCCCGTGTTCGACCAGCTCGCTCGTTGGACTCGCACCAAAGACCCCGATCTCCGCGCCATCATTGAAAAAAATCTGACGGGCACGCGTCTCGTCGGTCGCTACAAGAGCGAGATCGAGCGCGTCAAGGCTGCCCTTGCTGGCACGGCTGCGCCCGTTCGCAATCCCGATCACAACTTTGGCCCACATCGAGGGCGTGGGAAGAAACGCTAGCGTCCCAACTGAGGCGTTCGAGAACTACCGCGCACGACTCGACACCGGACCACGACTCGACGGCGGCCCCCCTCGTGATGACCAGGGTGCATCGCCGTCGGAGAACGCTTGGCGCACAGGTCCCTTCGGCTTCGCGGTTGCTTGCGCTACCACGTTCTTCGCTGCTGCGAGCCTCGCGTGCTTCTCCGCGAGCATCGCGTAATCAACCACGCTGTGTGCGGTAAGAAGGTCGAGGTATTCAAGCTCGAGTTCGCCACCGCTTGGCATGATGAAGACACCGAACATCGACGCAATTTGTGCAATCTCGGTGACGATTTGACGCGGTATCGCGAGGGCGCCGTGCGTAATCAGGTGCACGACAGGATCGCGTTTGTCGCGCGCGCGGAGCAACTCGAGTTCCGTCGCAAGCTGCGCGAACACACGCGACGCGTTGCGTCCACGCTCACCCTTGAATCCAAGCACGTGAGCGATGGGAAGCGACCCACGGATAGGGCGCTGCACTTCGTAGAGCCGCGCATCGAAAAATCTCAGCCACGATTCCTCACCCTCGAGCTGGAGTTTCTTCATGAGGGCGATTGCGACGCCGCGTGCGAAGACGGCTCGATCACCTCGCATCGAGGCCGACGCGTCAACGACGATGTAGTGCAGCCTCTGTGTCTCTTGCGATGCCTGCTCGTGTGTATAATACAATAATTCGTTCTCGAGCACTCGCCGATCAAATTCCTCATCGTCCCACGCGAGTTCGCCGAGCATCAGCGCGTCGAGCGATCCACGCGTACCGAGGCCCGCGTAGCCATCACCCGCCCTCGTCGTCGCAGCCGTTGACCGCTTAGTCTCCAGCACCGACGGTAGTAGCTCGAGCGAGAAATTCACGATGTCGTTCGCCGAAGGCGTCGCCATCACAGATAGTAAATCAACTTGAGCAAGAACCCCCGCCTGTTGCGCCTCAGGCCCCAGCATGCCGAGAAGCTGCAAGGTGTCGATGTCGAGTGTGTCGAACGACGTGAGCCACCTCAGCGATGCGCTCACAAGTTGCGCGAGCATCGCTCGCCCTCGGGCACGACCAACGCGCGTGAAGAGCCCTTGCAACTGGGGCTCGATCTCGGTGAGCAATCCGAGATCGGTGGGCGCAGCTGCGCCACCGCCATCGCTCAAGGTCGCAAATACACGCGCTATCACGACGACCACCAGATCGTCGCTGAGCTTCATGCTGCCGGCCTTAGCACACGGATAAGAACTCGCGACTTCTTCGATCGCGGCTAGATACTGGCCCATCAACGATGGCCAGTCACATTGGTCGTGCCTGAGCGACGCGATCGCCGGACGAACACGCAGTCGCCGCTGGTCTGGCGAAAGCGTCAACAGGATGCCGACGTCGTGCACCAAGAAGAGCGGCAAGTGCACGCCCAGTTGGTGAAGGTCACGGTGCCATTTCGCGACTCGCAGAAGGACAAGCGGCTGATTCTGCTCAACGACTGTAAGCAGCAGGCTCCCGAGTGGCGCGGTAATGTGCGTCTCGTCGAGAAGCTGTGCAGGAACCGGCATTACTGCGCCGCGTCTGTTCCAGGTGACCAACGCAGCCGGGGTTTGCGCGCTGCACGCGCCTCGTCGAGTCGGGCGATGCGCGTGGTCGTCGGCGCTTCTCGAAGCTTGTCCGGATTTTCGCGAGCCTCTTGTGCGATCTGCTTCATCGCAGCAATGAACTGATCGATGGTCTCTTTCGACTCGGTCTCGGTCGGCTCAATCATCATGGCGCCCGCCACGACGAGCGGGAAATAAACGGTTGGAGGGTGAAAGCCAAAATCGATCAATCGCTTCGCGATATCGAGCGTCTTGATCCCGGTTTCCTTCTGCAGCCGTTTGTCAGACACGATCACTTCGTGCATGCACAGAGCATCGAACGCGACTGGGTACTCGTCGCCGATCTCGGCGCGAACATAGTTCGCGTTAAGGACGGCAAGATCAGTTGCCGCTTTGAGCCCCTCGGCGCCCATTTCGCGAATGTAGGCATAGGCTCGCACCATCATGCCGAAGTTGCCGATGAAGCTTCGAAGACGACCAATGCTCTCTTTCCGGTCGTAGTCCAGCGAGTAACTCACTTGGCTACTTTTTGCGGTGCGTTTGACGACGGGCAATGGTTGGAACGGCTCGAGGGTCTTCTTGAATGCAACAGGTCCGCAGCCTGGACCACCGCCACCGTGTGGCGTCGTAAATGTCTTGTGCAAATTGAACTGCATCACGTCGACACCCAGGTCGCCAGGGCGCGCGCGCCCCATCAGCGCGTTCAAGTTTGCGCCATCGCCATAAACGAGCGCGCCGTTGTCGTGAACCATGTTGGAAATCGTTGGCAGATGCCGTTCGAAGAGGCCGATCGTATTCGGGTTCGTGATCATGATCGCCGCGGTGTCATCGTCGATCAATGCCGCGACACGCGCTGGGTCGACGATACCGTCGTCGCCACTTGGAAATGGAACCGCAACAAGACCATTGAGCGCGCAAGACGCCGGATTGGTGCCGTGTGCCGTGTCCGGGATGAGCACCTTCTTCGGCGTTCGCCCCTTTGATTGGTGAAAGGCACGAATCATCATCAAGCCTGCAAGCTCACCTTGAGCTCCCGCGGCGGGTTGAAGATTCACGTGATCCATTCCGACGATGTCGGCAAGCAAATCCTCGAGGCGCGCCATCAACTCGAGGCCACCTTGCCACATCGATTCTGGCATGTAGGGATGGACATTCGCAAAGCCGCGGAGGCGCGCCGCCCATTCGTTCACCTTCGGGTTGAACTTCATGGTGCAGGAGCCAAGTGGATAGAACTGCGTGTCGATCGAAAAATTGTGTTGCGACAGCCGGACGAAGTGCCGCGTGACCTCGGGCTCGCTCACTTCGGGGAGGCCAGCGGCTTCGACGCGCGAAAATCTTCCGAAGTGCTTCTTTGCATCAACCGGAGGCACATCAAGTGGCGGGAGTGAAACGGCGGTGCGCCCAGGCGTGCCACGTTCGAAAATCGACTTCTCAGCAAACTGAAAGCCACGCGCACCTTCGAAGGGGGCTTGTGGCATCGTCATTGACCTTCAACGAGTGGAATCTCTGCCGAGCCGGGATTGCCGTTGATTGATTGAAGGTCAGGCAACTTGCCGACCTGCTTCACACAACTCCAGTCGCCCTCAAGAGGAAGATCCCCGACGCCAAACTTACCTTTCAGCTCCGGAAACTTCGAATCGCCGATCACGTACACGAAGTAGCCCTTACCTTCTGTGGTCGCGGCCGCGCCGATGATGCCGTAGCGGTGCGACTTCCACGTGTACCGGACAACGTTGCCTTGCGCGGTACCGATGAGCTCTCCCCACTTCCCTTTGTCGGCATCGCGCCAGCGCCCAATGATCGTGCCGTCCTTTTCCTCAAGGTGCAGATGGCCGAACACGCGGTGGTAGTAAACGCCCGACCAAGCCTCGCCCTCCGGCATTGCCTTGGAAATAACTTCTCCGTCGGCTGGCTTGCTCGGCCCGCATCCAGCAACGAATGGGGTCGTCAACGCTATTGACAATAGGGAACAAAGCGCGAGAGTTCGGGCGAGCTTCATGACCGGAAACGATACCACTCTACAGTTCGCCGTTGAACAGCGTTTCACGGCACCAGAACGGGCCACGCGGACGCTTTTCGAGAGCTCGAAAAGGC
>JAHFDY010000011.1 GCA_023248735.1 Myxococcales bacterium | reverse complement strand
AAACGGGGCGTGGGGCCTTGTTACGAAGACAAAATTGCGCGGCGAGGGGTGAGGCTTGGGCTTCTGCGTGAGCCCGCGCGTCTCCGGGATGTCGCGAAATTTGCGCTCGAAACGTGGGCGCCTACCATTGTTGCGCTTGGCGGAAAAGTTCCGACGCTTGACGAAGTGCTCGCACCGGTGGCCAGCGCCGCTGAGCGACTCGTTCCATTGCTTGCCGATACCGGACGTGCGATTCACGAAGCGCTGCAGCGCAAGCAACGGGTTCTATTCGAGGGCGCACAGGGAACGCTGCTCGACATTGATCACGGCACGTATCCGTTCGTCACGTCTTCGTCGGCCGCGGCGGGTGGGGCCTGTATCGGTAGTGGTGTCGGTCCGCGTGCGATTGATCGCGTTGTCGGGTTGGTCAAAGCGTACTGCACGCGCGTCGGCGACGGGCCCTTCCCAACGGAACTGCACGATGAGACCGGCCAGCGCTTACGCGACATCGGTCGTGAATACGGTTCAGTAACGGGTCGTCCACGAAGGTGTGGTTGGCTCGATTTGCCGGCTCTTCGTTATGCGGCGCGCATCAATGGGCTTGAGGCTTTCCTGCTGACCAAGCTTGACGTCTTAACGGGTTTCGAGAAAATCGGCGTGTGCACGCACTACGAGACGCCGCGCGGCCGTAGCGATGAATGGCCTGGCGACGGTCTCTCGATGGTCAAGCCAGTGATCGATATGTTCCCGGGATGGTCGGAATCGCTCTCGCACGCGCGATCCATCGACGATTTGCCGGCCGCGGCCCGGCGCTACGTTGAGTTCATTGAGGCGCAGCTGGGAGTCCCAGCATTGGTCGTGAGCGTCGGCGAACGCCGCGACGAAACGATCGTCCGTGGACCCTTGTTTCAAAGGTGACCACACGATTGCGTCTCTCGCACTTGAGTGCCGTTGCCGCTCTGAGTTAGCGTGGCGCGCATGTCGGTCCCGCAATTCGATACGCTGATCGCGATCTTCGAACACGCCATCAAGACGCATCCGTCGCGTCCGCTGTTTGGCACCAAACGGAACGGAGCCTGGAATTGGCTTACGTACGCCGAGTTTGGCAAGTTGGTTGACCGTATGAGAGGCGGCCTCGAAGGCATCGGAGTCCACAAGGGTGACGCCGTTGCCATCATCGCGAACAACCGCGTCGAGTGGGCCGTCGCGGCTTACGGCACGTACGGCCTCGGCGGCGTCTTCGTTCCAATGTACGAGGCTCAGCAGGTCAAAGAGTGGGAGTTCATTCTCAAAGACTGCGACGCGAAGCTGCTCTTCGTTTCGAGCAAAGCCATTCTCGACAAGGCACTTCCGTTGCTCGACAAGCTTCCCAAGTTAGAAGGCATCGTTTGCATCGAGCCTGGCGCAACTTCGAGCGATTCGCGCGTGCACGCCTACGACGCGCTCGTTCGTGCTGAGCCTGCGAAGATCGTCCATGTCGAGAAAACCGACGTTGCGGGCCTCATCTACACGAGTGGCACGACCGGCAATCCCAAGGGCGTCATTCTCACCCACCACAACCTGTCGAGCAATGTCAGCGCCATCCACGCGATCTTTCCGATGTCGCCCGACGACCGATCGCTGTCGTTTTTGCCTTGGGCGCACTCGTTCGGGCAGACACTCGAACTGCACGGCCTTTTCTCGATGGGATCCAGCGTTGCAATCTGCGAGTCGATCGACAAGATTCTTGACAATTTGCTTGAGGTGCAGCCGACGCTTCTCTTTAGCGTGCCGCGCATTTTCAATCGTCTCTACGCCGCCGTGCAGAAGCAGCTCGCGAGCAAGCCCGCGCCAATTCAGGCCCTCGTACGAACGGCGCTCGCTGCAGCGACAAAGAAGCGCACTGGAGAATCGCCTGGCATCCTCGAGACGATCGCGCTCACGCTCGCCAACAAACTCGTCTTCTCAAAAGTACGCGCGCGTTTTGGCGGTCGGCTGCGTTACGCCTTCAGTGGCGGTGCGGCCATCAGCAAGGAAGTTGCCGAGTTCATCGATGGCATCGGCATTACCGTTTTCGAAGGGTATGGCCTGACGGAAACAAGTCCTATTTCGACGGCGAATTACCCTGGAAGCCAGAAATTGGGCTCCGTGGGAAAAGCGATCCCGCACGTTCGCATTTGGATCGACACGGCCGCGACCGACGGGCGCGCCGACTCTGCGCGCAAGGAGGGCGAAATCGTCATCTATGGACCAAACGTCATGCGCGGCTATCACAACCGACCGGAAGAGAACGCCGCCGTATTCACCGACGACGGGGGTTTCCGTTCCGGTGACATGGGCTACCTCGACCCGCAAGGATTCCTCGTCATCACCGGTCGCATCAAGGAGCAGTACAAGCTCGAGAACGGCAAGTACGTTGCGCCGGCGCCGCTCGAGGAGCAGTTCAAGCTCTCACCATTCATCGCAAACATCATGGTCTATGGCGACAACAAGCCACACAACGTCGCGCTCATTGTCGCGGCTGAGGCACCGCTCAAGGAGTGGGCAACGTCAAACGGCTTGACGGGTAAGTCACTTGACGAGTTGGTGAAGGAGCCGAACGTTCGTGCGCTGTACAAAGAGCAGCTCGATCACTATGGCGAGGCGTTCAAGGGGTTCGAATCGATCCGCGATTTTGCGCTTATTACGCGCGATTTCACGACAGAGAACGGCATGCTCACTCCCAAGATGAGTCTGAAGCGCCGTACGGTCGTCGATGTGTATGGTGACCTTTTGACGAGCCTCTATAAGGCGTGACAAAGCGATCGCTTTTCCGTCTGGCCTCGCTGCTCGCAGCAACCGGCGCGCTAGCTCCTGCATGTTCGCGCGCGACTCCGGTCGCAACGGACTCCGGGCCGCCGGCTGTTGTGGTGGATGCAGCGATCGTCAACGAACCTGACGCTTTCGACGCCTCTTCGGCTGACGCAATGTCGGGACCTTGCCCCGTCGACATGGCGCACGTCGACACGATGTTCTGTCCCGAGATCGAACGCGAGTGCCTCGACCTCGAGCATGAAGAGCCGAACCACTTGAAGATTTGTCATCACTTCAAGGAGGGTTCGAACCAGTGCAAGACGAAGGAGGAGCGTCGTCAGTTTTGCATCGATCGCTACGAGTACCCGAACCAAGCGGGTGCGCATCCCGTGTGGAACGCGACTTGGTACCAAGCGCAAGCGACGTGTCAATCGAAGGGCAAGCGCCTCTGTTGGGCGAGCGAATGGACCGCGGCGTGCGAGGGTCCGGAGCACACGCCGTTTCCGTACGGCTGGGAGCGCGATCACGACACGTGCAACATGGACAACTTCTTCATCGATCCGCGCAAAGGTGACGGCGGGTTTCTCTTTTCATCGCACGACAAGGCGGTGCAGCACAAAGAGCTGTCGCGGCTCGATCAGAGTTTGCCGTCGGGTGCGCTAAAGGACTGCAAGAGCGGCTTCGGCGTCTACGACCAGCCTGGCAACTGGGACGAATGGGTCGTTTCGGATCAGAAGCCACAACACAAGTCAAAGTGGGCTGGCCTCAAGGGCGGAGCATGGGGGCACGTTCGCAACGCGTGCAGACCCATGAGCTTCAGCCACACTCCGGAAGAGTGGTACTATTTTTGGTCCTTCCGCTGTTGCAAAGACGCGGAAGGCGCGCCGATATGGGAGCCGCCACTTGGGAACATGCCTGCTCCGAAGGTGGAGGCGAAAGACGAGTTTCCCGATCCCATTGTGCCGACGAATCCACCCGGACCGTCGAAGACAAAGTTCGGGCGGACCGATCACGGAAAGAACCGGAAGAAGTAAGCGAAGTCGCGCCTACCCGTCTCGCAGGCGCCGCCAGTCAAGAAGTGGAACCTTCTCGTCTGCGAGCCGGTACTCCACGACCCTTCGCTCGCCCACTGCATCGCCGCCAATCTGCAACGGAACACGGCGCCCAAACGTCATGCGGATGCCTGTCGTAAACCAGTCGCTCATGCCCGGCATCGGATGGCGCCCAAACCACAGCTCACGAATCATAGAAAGTGCGCGCAGGGGATGGCCGTCGTACACGCGAAAATTGCCGTAGCCAGGTAGGCGTTCAGCAAACGGAAAGGCTCGAAAGCCTCCCCCGTAATCCGCCGTTGTCGCGAAGCCCGTCACGCCGAACGTGCCTTCGTAGAGCACGGTTCCCCTCTTCACATCGGGCAAGAGAACAAGATTGCCCTCGCGATCGATCGTGTACGCGTCGTCGCCAAGATTCTCGACCACCATGGTCGGTCGCGACTGCATGACCGTTTTTGGAACTGTGCGAGTTACAATTGAGAGAAGGTACCCGTAGACGCTTTTGGTCAGAAATGTAGCGGCCTTGGTTTCCTTAAGTTGCTCCTTGTAGTCGTTGAGGATCATCCCGTCCCAACCAGACCCGGCAAAGGGACAAAGTTGTCCCTCGACGTCCACGATGCCGAAGTCGCGGGTGGGCAGGGGCCCGCTTCGATCCGCGAGCAACCGCAACGTTTCGCCCAGCTTCATCGCCCCCGTTGCTCTTGCCCAGCCATTCCCTGTTCCGAGCTTAAGCAGGCCCACGGTTGGAAATGGCGCGCCGCTCTTCTTAACGCGTCTTAGTGCGGTGAGAAGCGCCATGGCCGTGCCGTCGCCGCCCGCTGACAGAATGCAGCGCGGTTCGGGTAAGATTCTTAGCCACTCGTCAATCTCCTCGGGCGTGCGCGTAAGGCGAACGTTCGCGCCTTTGAGGGCGCGGCCGATCTCTGCGGCAACGCGACGGCCACCGCGTTTCGCATTCGCGTTTACCAGTACGGCAATACCTTGCCCGGGGTCACTCATGTTTAGCGTAGGCCTCGTTGAATCGAGTCCCGAACTGCGGTCATGAGATTCGACCGACCTTCAGAGGTTTGTGGAAATTCCCGGGGACTGATCGGTGGCATAATTGTAACATTCACAGCGACGTTTTGAAGGCTGCGCACGCCGTTGCGTGAGAGGATCTTGTGCGTGCCATCGATCGCGACGGGCAGAATGTCCGTGCCGGTTTCTTGGGCAAGGTGAAAGCCGCCTTTCTTGAACGGCAACATTGCGCCGGTCGGGCTTCTCGTGCCTTCGGGCGCGATCCAGACGCTCATGCCGGCGTCGAGGAGTGAGCGAGCATCGCTCAAGCTCGCGACGGCGCGATCTCTGCGCGACCGATCGATCGAGACAAATCCTGAGGCGAGCAGTGCGCGACCGAAAATCGGAATCCGAAACAGCTCCGCCTTTGTGACCATGCGCATCCTGGAGCCGAGCACCGCGAATAGAAGCGGAATGTCATAGTGCGACTGATGATTGCTCATCACAACGTGGTGGCCACCCACAAGATGCTGACGCCCGCTAACCGTCAGTGAAATGCCCGCGTGCTTGACGATGTTATTCGACCAAGCCTCAAGGCGGCGATTGGACGCATCGTCTGTTAGCGTCCCTCGAATCGAGTCGAAAACCGTCGGAACGGAGATCGCGAGCGTCTCGTAGACACCAAGAAGCGAGAGCGACAGCGATCGCTGGCCTTCACCCATAGGCAGTCACTTTACTTCACCTATGCCTCCGTAAGCCTGCGAATCTTGAGGCATGGCAAAGAACGCGACGCATTGCTTGAAGTTCTAAAGAAGGGTCGCGTAGCATCAAGATGCCGAAATAGGCCCCAAATTGGGCAATTTAGCGCGAGTACATCCGCATGATGGTGCGGTGAGCTCAGCCTGTGGTGAGGGATGGACGACACGACGCTTCGCAAGACGCTGGGTTTGCTGCAACACGATAGCTATGACGCGCAGGCTTGGGCCGAGCTCGCTCGCTTCCTCGATGGTGATTCCATCCGGCAGCCGGAGCGACCGCGCGTCGCGAGTCTTTTGGGAGCGGCGCGCATGGCGCACGAAGCGCATCGCGAGTTTGACGCGGCAATGCGCCTCGCCGTGATGCAGGTGTCGCTGCTCGAGGGTTCGCAGGAAGAGCTCGAGGCCGCCGCCATTCTCGCGCGCCTCGCCGATGAGGATTCGGCAGATGATCGCGTCGCGCATCGCGCATACCAAAAGGTTGCCGCACTCGACCCGACTGCAAACTGGGTGCGCGAGCCGCTCGCAAAAATCGAGCAGCGCGGCTCACGCTTACAAGATCTACTCAGTCAGTTGGTTGATAACCTCGATCGCACCCGCGAACCTTCCGCACGCGCTGCACTACTCGTCGAGGCTGGGGAACTCGAGTTCCGCGCGATGCGCGGCGATGATGATGGCGGCGCGTCGCGCGAGAAGTGGGCAAGTGCGAGCCGTGGACATCTCGAGGAAGCGCTTGCGCTTGACCCTCGCAACCGTAGGGCAGCGACGCTGCTCGAACTTCTTTTCTCCGGACGCGGAGAGTGGGCGGAACTCGCGAATATTCTTCAACGGCACGCCGAGGCGGTCGACGGGAAAGACGAGCGCGCGCAGCTGCTTCTTCGGGCAGCTAAAATATATCACGTTAAGTTACAAAACATCGAGCGAGGGGCGGACCTTTATCGCTCCGTCGTTGAACTTTCGCCCGGTCATGATGAGGCGACTGCCGCGTTGGTTGACTTCTACAATGCGCAAGAGAACTGGGAAGCGCTTGTCGGTGTGTATGAGTCGCAGCTCGCGCGTCAGTCGATGACAGACCCAGGCATCGCCTTGCAAGTCGCGATGCTGAATTGGAAGATGAGGGACCGGCCGGATCTGGCTGAGCCGTATTTTGAACGCCTGCGCCAGGTCGAACCGGCTCACCCAGGCATGCTCGCCTTCTTCCGCGGATGGTGCGCGGAGCGTGGAGAGATGGGTCGGCTTTCCAACATGTTGCGAGACGCTGAACGCCACATGCCGGAGGGATCGGAGCGCGCATCCGTGGCAGCTGAGCTCGCTCGCCTCGCTGAGAAGGGGACCGATGCCAAAAAGGCGATCGAACATTGGCGGACGACGTTGCGCAATGATCCCAAGAGCGTCGAGGCGAGAGAATCGCTCAAACGCCTCTACGGTGAGCACGGCGAGTGGGGGCCACTCTCAGACCTGCTCCGTGGTGAGCTCGACGCGGCGACCGAAGCACCGGCGCGCCTTGTTCTTCTGAAGGAGATGGCGGATCTTTATCGACGCCAGGGCAAAAGTGAAACCACGCTTGTTACGATATATAGTCAAGTTGTTGAACTAGCGCCGGACGATCGCGAAGCGCTCCTCGAGTTAGCCCGCATCGACGAAGCCCTAGGGCGCTGGCGTGAGTGGCTTGCGGTTCAGGGCAAGCTCGCGGCCATCGAGGATGAACCCGCCACAAAAGCCGAGCGATTTCGCGGAATCGCGAGGCGCTGGCTCGAGCAGTTTTCGAATGCGCAGCAAGCCACGGAAGCCTACGAACAGGTGCTCGCCATCGCGCCAAACGATGCCGAGGCGTTCGCAAAGCTACAGGAACTTTACCAAAAGCGTCGGGCTTACCCTGCGCTTGCAACACTTCTGGAGGGATTCGTCGCCGCCAGCGGTGGAACGGTGGAACAGTGGCTTGAACTCGCAAAGCTCACGGGCGAGAAGCTCGGCAAGCCTGCCGAAGCGCTCAAGTGGTACCGACGTGTCCTCGACGCCGAGCCCGATCGCGCCTCCGCGCTTGACGGGTTTGAGAAGATCGCGGAACGGGAGAAAGACTACGAGGCGCTCGTTTGGGCATACGAACAACGGGTGGCGGGTGCCTCTGATGACCTGACGCGTTCGCAGATTTACTTGAAGCTCGGCGCTCTGTACGGCGACAAGCTTTTGGACTCTGGCCGTGCTGCAAATGCGTACGAGCAGGTGCTGCGCATCACGCCAGCGCAGCCGAAGGCGCTTCGGATGCTTCGAGACCTTGCGTGCGCGGCGCGCGATCTCAAGATGCTCGAGGGCCTCTATGGGTCCGACCCGGCGAACGTGGCGGATGGTCTGGCCCACGCCGCGGACGCATGCGCCGACGCGACCTTTCGGATCGAGGTACTGCTTCGCGCTGCCGAATGCGCTGGCGTTTCGAGCACCGACAGTGCGATTCGTCTCTACGAGAAGGCGCTCTCACTCGCTCCTGGGGAGACTCGCGCGTCGATTGCGCTCGTCGAAGCGTATGAAGCTGCCGGCAAGCACCAGAAGCTCTTGCCACTTTATGCGAGCCTCGCCGCGAGCGCTCCTTCGACGGATGAAAAAGTCAAGTGGCTTGAGCATTCGGCCGATGTCGCAACGCGCGTGGGAGACGCCGCGGCCGCCTTTCACGCGTCGAGCCAAGTCTATGCGCTCGCGCCCGGACAAGGTGGCGCGTTTGATCGCTTTGTAGCGACCGCGATCGAAGCGCGTCGGGAAGGTGCGGCTGCGGACACGCTCAAAGCAAGGCTCGAGACTACGGAGAGTCCACAAGAGCAGCGTTTGCTACTCACGAAGCTCACCGAACTCTATGCGGATCGCCTTAGCGATTTCGAGGAAGCTGCGCGCCTGGGTAGGCGCCTATTCGAGAGCGCGCAAAATGATAAGGATGTTGTTTCATTTTATGATGCGCTTCTTCGGAGGGCCGATCGCCGCGACGATCTTCGCGCCTTGTTCGCCTTCCGAATCGAACACGCTAAGAAGAAAGCGAAGCTTGCCCTGCTGACCGAACTCGCGGAGCTCGAGCTTTCGGTGTTCGACGACCCAGAGCGGGCTCGTGTGTGTTACGAGGCGATTCTCGCCATCGATCCAACTGAACAAGCGTCGCGGAGAGCGCTCGTGCGCGTGCTGCGGCAGGTAGGCCGATATCAAGATGCGGCCACTTGGCTCGAGGCCGAGGCCCCGGGTGAGGGTGTCGAAGGCAAGGGAGCGCGATTGCTCGATCTTGCGGACGTGCATGCTTCGGCCGAAAAATGGGGCGACGCGTACTCCGCGCTTGCGGAAGCGATCGAGCTCACCGGTCCGACGTCCGATGCGATTAAGCTCGCCGAACGGCTCTTGCCACAAGCGAAGGTGCGGCCAAAAGTAGCGGCGTTGCTTGCAGACGCGTATGCCACGCTCGGTCAATTCGACAAGCAAGTTGACGTCATGGAGGTCCTCATCGCGACGGCTGCGTCGCAGAAGGATCGTCTCGCGCTCTATCTTCAGCTTGTCGATCTGCACGAACTCAAGCGAGGACACGACGCCGCGGCCTTCGAGATTTTGGTGCAAATCGTTGAAGAAGTGCCAGAGAATCTTACCCTTTGGGATCGTCTGGCCGTCCTTGGGAAGCGTACGGGCAACACGGATCGGTACGTCCTGACGCTCGAAAAGGTGCTGCCTACGGACGGTGACGTTCGTCTGCCACCCGCGGTCGAAGTCGATCTTGCGGAGCGACTCGGTACGTTGCTCGAGGAGCGCCTCGGAAACGTCGATGGTGCAAGAGCGTATTGGCGCCGCATTCTGACGCGTGACGTGACGCACTCCAGAGCTTTTGCGAAGCTCAAGAACGCGCTTCTCGCGACGGAGAGCTGGGCGGAACTCGGCGCCCTTTATGAGCGTGTCGTGGACGGATCGGACGCCGCACCTTCGGACCTCTTGGTCGAGGCGGCGAATTTTGCTGAAGATTTTCTGCATGATGACGCTCGCGCAACTCGACTCTTCGACAGGGTCATTCAGTTGGAGCCTGCTCACGAGGTGGCGTTTTCTCAACTCGAGAAACTCTACGCGAGAGGTCGGTCGTTCGAATCGCTAGCACGGCTATGGGAGGCGGCGTTGGAGCGGCGCGACGACAACGATCTTCGCGTCCGTCTCGCAACGGTTTACCTTGACGAACTCGGAGATCGCGCTCGCGCGCTCACCCACGCGGCGGTGGCGATCGAGCGCGATTCGATGCTCAAAGGTGCTTCGAATCTACTCGATCGCTTCGTGGCCGGAGAGGCAGGCGGCGTTGACGAACACGCGAAGAGCGCCGCGCGTGCTCTCGAAATTGCGTATCGCGCAAGGGGCGAATTTGCGTCACTTGCCGACGTGCTCGAGTGGCTTGTTGTCAATGTTCCTGACGATAATGAAGCCCGATTGCGCGCGCTCGCCGACCTCTACCAAGATGCACTTGCGAATGACGAGAAGGCCCTATTGGCCTGGCGCCGGCTGGTGCTCATGCTCCCTTCGGATACCCACGTTCGAGAGCGATTCCTCGACGTTGGGCGTCGGGCGGCGACGTACGATCGCGTAGTTGAGACCCTTGGTGATGCAGAGCGCTTGGTCGAAGAGCCGGACGTCAAAAGTGCGCTCCTTCTCGAGATTGCGCGGCTCGAGGAAGATTCGCTCGGGCACATCCATGAGGCGATTGTCGCGCTCGAGCGAGTCGTGACCCTGTCGGCGACGGTCGACGTGACGTTGACCGCGGCACGAAATCTGGAGCGTATCGCGCAAGCGTCTGGCGACCACGACCGGCTTGCAAGGGCGCTCGAGGCCCAGGTGTCCGCCGTCACCGAGGCGGAGCGGACGCCGCTTCTTTCGCGGCTCGGCGATTTGTACCGAGACCTGTTACAAAACTCCCTAAAGGCTATCGACGCGTTTCAACGTCTAAGGACGTCCGATCCGAACAATGATCACGCTTTGCTCTCGCTCGATTCACTCTACGAGGAGACAAAGCAGTTTGCGCTGCTCTCAGAGATCTTATCGATTCGTGAATCTCGTGAGGAAAATTCGCAGCAACGGCACGAAATCCTTGTTCGCCTCGGGCGCCTCTACGCCGATCAGCTAAACAAGCCGGAGGATGCGATCGTTGCCTATCGCATCGCATTCGACGATCGTCCCGCAGATAGTGAAGCGGACGCCCTTCTTGCGCTCTACGCGACGCGATCAGCGAATGCTGAGGGCGCGGAGGTGTTGGAGCGTTTGTTGGCTGTCGGCGCGGAGGATCGACCCAAGCGCCTCGCGCAGCTCTCGGAGCTTCGCGTCTCCGGTCTAGGTGACCCCGCACTGGCGCTCGAGAGCCTGCGTGAGCTCCTTGCGATCGCTCCGCAGCATTCCGGTCGGGTGCTGTTGGTCAACATGCTTGCTGATGCGAGCGTCCGTCGCGAAGCCGCCGAGTTGTTACGCCCGCTGTACGAAGCGGAGAACGATGGTCGGGGCCTGCTCGCCGTGATCGAAGTAGAGCTCCTTGTTCTCGATAGTGTGGGCGATCGATTGGGACGTCTTGAAGAGGCGTCCGCGCTCGCCGAACACCAACTTGGAGCGATGGATGAAGCCTACGACTATACAGTGCGTGGGCTGAACCTCGCGCTCGATCAACCCGAGGTTCTCGTATGGCTTGAGCGAGCGGTTCGCATTGCAGCACGAGCTGAGAAATCCATCGCTCTTGCCGACGCGCTTACCGTAAAGTTGGTTGACGTTGTTAATGAGGATGATCGTGCGAGCGTCGGAAGGCAGCTCGGCGCACTCTACGAGACGAGCGGTCACCTTGAGCATGCGATTGCGCTCTATCGAACCGCACTCGATCTGCGCGGTGACGATCGCGAAGCCTTGTTGGCCCTCGAGCGTCTTTATGCAAGCGCGAGCGGAGACAACTCCGGTCTGATCGAAGTGATCGGACGTCGCATTGAGCTTGAATCGGACGACACCGTGCGTTTCGGCTTGCTCACACGGCACGCATCGTTACTGTCGGACAAGGGCGACGTGTCCGGTGCAGTGCAGTCGCTCGAAGCCGCGATCGACATCACTCTCGACGCAACCGCGGTTGGTTCTCTCGATCAGCTGTACGCAAAGGGTGGATCGCACGATCGACGGGTTGCGCTTCGCGAGCGGCGACTCGAGGCGGCGACTTCGGCCGAGGAGCGCGCAGATCTGCACGTTCAAATTGCCGAACTTCTTTCGAGCCACATGAACGATAGTTCACGCGCCCTCGACGAAGCCGCGGCGGCGCTCGATCTCGTTCCGACGCACGCTGGAGCGCGACTGTTTTTGGAGTTGCAGCTCCCCGCCAGCGACACACGCACAAGAGCATCCGAGCTTCTTGAGACGCTCTACATGACGACGCACGACTGGCCGAATGCCGAGCGTGTGCTGGCGCTACGACTGTCAGGTGCAGAGGTTGATGAGCAGGCGTTGCTCTTGCGTCGTCTAGCCAAACTGCAGGAGGAACAGCGCGAAGACTATCAAGGAGCGCTTTCGACGCTCGGCGAGTTGCTCGCGCTCGATGTTGCTGACACTGACACGTGGGCGGAGCTCGAGCGCATTGCGCGCGCATCAAGCGCCGAGGGGAAACTCGCGCCAATTTTTGCGCGAGAGCTCGACAAGGTCGAGCACGATGATTCGGTCACGGCGAAGCTCGCTAGTAAAGTTGGTCTCCTCTACGAAACATCTGCGTCGTGGGATTTGGCCCTAAAATACTATGCGCGCGCTTACGAATTTGAACGGGATCCAAGGTCTGCCGCCTTTGCATCGGTCGACCGAGCCCTCACCGAGCTGGAGCGGCACGAGGAGCGAATTGCACTATTTGTCGAGTCGCTCGACAGCGTTTCAGACAATGCCGAGCGCGGGCGACATCTTCACTTGGTTGCCGAACTCGCAGAGACGCGTCTCGGTGATCGCGCGCGCGCCATTCGCTTCTATCGCGACGCTCTTGAGAATGACGAAGGGGACGAGTCTGCCGTCGTCGCTCTCCGGCGCCTCTTCTCCGGGTCACAAGCGTGGGATGATCTCGCCGCGCTAGTTCGTGTGCGCGCGGAGAGGGCCGAATCGTCTGGGATGGAGGCCGAGCTACGCCTCGAGCTCGCTGGGCTCCTTCGGGATCGATTGAATGATGCGTCTCAGGCGGTTGATGAACTCGGCCTTGTACTCGAGCTCGAGCCCGATGGAACCAGCGATATTGCGACGCGCGCCCTTGCGGTCCTTGAGGCACAGCTCGGTGGACATGTCGAACTCGATGAACGTATCGAGGACCTATTGGTTCTCCGATACCGAAGGTCGTCTCGTTTTGGTGACGTCGTTCGACTCATGGATCGCCGCGCGGAGCGCACGGACGATCTCGCGTCCAAGGCAGATCTGTTTCGTGAGATCGGTGCGCTTTCCGAGCAAGAACTGGCGAATCCCAAGGGAGCACTCGAGGCGTATGCACGCGCGTTTGAGCTCGACCCTGATAACGGCGATGTTCGGATGGAGATGGATCGCGTCGCAGGCATTTTGCAGGCGTGGGACGATCTTGCGCCGTACTACGAGCGTGCGATCCTACGTGCGGAGGCCTTCACGAAGCGCGAGCTGCTGGGTGCGTTGGCGCGCCTTCACGATGAGCGTAGAGACGACCCTCGACGAGCACTGGAGACGTGGGAGCGCCTCGCGGCGCTAGACCCAGACGAGCTCGACCCGATTGCGCACGTGGAAGCACTCGCAACGCTGCTGTCGGACTGGCAAGCGCTCGTACGAGCGCTTGAACGCAAAGTGCGGGCGCTGAGCGACGATCTCGAACGAGCGTCAACGTGGAGGCAGATTGGTGAAACGCGGCGCGACATGCTCGACGACGGCGCACACGCGATCGAAGCGTTCGAGCGTGCGCACGAGCTTGACTCCGCTGACACGATTGCAATCGACGCACTGATCAATCTCTACGAGGCGCGGTCAGATGCGGGCCGTCTCGTGACTCTCTACCGTCGGCGCGTCGAACTTGCGTCGCCGGACGAAACGGACAATTGCTTTGGTTGGCTCGTTGCTGCTGGGCAGTGCTACGAAGGAGCGCTCGGCAATCGACGCGCGGCGACGGACGTTCTTGTGGAAGCGTTGGCGATGCGCCCCACAGACCTCGGCGTGGCGGGGCGTCTTGCGGGACTCTACCGCGCGGAGCGCATGTGGCCAGAGCTGCTCGAGACGCTGCAAATGCTTGGGCGCGCAAGCGAGTCCGACGCCGAGAGGCGCCGCTACCAGGTGGACGCGGCCATGTTGTTAGTCCGAGAACTTGACGAAGCAAGCCAAGCGATCTCGGCGATTTCTGAACTGCTCGCAGCTGCCGATGACGATGCCCTTGTGCGCGAGTTGTTCGCGCTTGCGCAACGCCGCTCGGAAGTGAAGCTCGAGGTGGCTGATGCGATCGTCGACTTGTCGCGACAGCACGCGCGGTACGGTGACCTTGTGGCCGCACTCGAGCTCCGGCTGAGTGTCGAAGATGATGCGGTATCACGGGCATCAACGCTTCGCGAAATCGCTCGGACGAACGACGAGCTGCTCTCGAAGCCGAACGAAGCCCTTGCGACGCTTATTCGCGTGCTTGCAGAAGCGCCGGACGATGAGGTTCTTTTCGCTGACGCTGAGGCAATTTGTGTTCGAGTCGGTGCCGAAGCGTGGAAGCGGTGGGCGCAAGCTCTCGACGCGCGGTCCGAGGCCGAGCACGACGTTGAGGCCAGTGCAACTCTAAGTGGGCGTGCAGCTCGGGTCTACGAGACCGAGCTTCAAGATGTCGCTAGAGCGCGGATCGCTCTCGATCGCGCTTTGGACAGGGCAGGCGACCGCGATGATCTTCTTGCCGCACTCGACCGAGTGGTTTCGGCGCAAGACGATAAAGGAAAGTTAATTGACGTTCTGGAGCGTCGCATTGCGGCGGAGACAGACTCGCAGCTGCTTGCCGACTTGCATGAGCGACGCGCTGGGCTGCTCGTGTTTGTGCGAAAGGACGTGGACGGCGCCGTCATCCATCTTGCACAAGCGCTCGAGCTCGTAGCTGGGCATGAGGCGAGCCTTGCGCGACTTATCGCGCTGCAGTCCAATGCCTTCGAAACAACGTTTGAGCTGCTGGAGCGGGTCTTCCGTGATCTTTCGCGACTCGACGACCTTGCCACTCTTCACGAACAGCGCGTTACTCGGGCGAAGAGCAAAGACGATCGCCAACGGTTGCGACTGGAAGCCGCTGCCATCATCGAGAACGAGTGCGGGCAGCTTGCGCGAGCCCAGCGCTTGCTCGAGGCTGCTCTTATCGACGCGCCGGGCGATTTCGACGCGCAGACCGAGCTCGAACGCATCGCCGAGCGGACGGGCGAAATTCGGCCCTACGCGGATGCGCTTAGGAAAGCGCTTGAAAATGGTACCGGAGAGGTGCGGAGCGAACTCGGTCTAAAGCTCGCGCGTGTCTTGTCTGGACCGTTGCGTGAGTCGGCAAGCGCCGAAGCGATTCTCATCGAGGCGCGGCTGGCAGCCCCTGATAACCTCGATATAGTAAAGGAACTTGAGCAACTGCGAAGGGTTCTGGGCCGCGAGCAGGACCTGATCGAAGTACTTGTTGCGCGAGCACGCCTCGAGGACGACGCAGACTCGCAAAAGATGCTTCGCCGTGAGGCACGCGCACTCGCAGGCCCCGACGCCGCGCTTGCCGAAGCGATTGTGCGCGAAGCGCTAGAGCTCGATGGCGACGATCTGTGGGCCCTTGGCGAACTTAGCGAGCTTCTTGATGCAAGCGGCCAGTGGACCGAGCTCGCCAACATACTTGAGCGACGCGCGGAGCTCGAGATGGACGCGAGTGTGCTTCCCGAGCTCCGGCATCAGCTCGGAAAGTTGTTGGACGAGCGTCTGCGCGACGGCGAACGCGCGCTGGCGTTGTACGAGAGCATCTTCCAAGATGATCCGAGCGACACGAGTGCATTCGAGTATCTGCGAGATGCCTACGCCAGAGGGGGCGAGTTTGCGAAACTCGTCGGCGTCCTCGAGCGCCGGGTTGAGGGCGCCGAGGCGGCGGAGACTCGGGTCGCCCTGAGGTTGGAACTCGCTCAGCTTCTTGAGGAGAAACTCAACCAAGTTGACGATGCGATCGCGGCGCTGGAAGCGATCGTTGACGAGCAGCCCTTCCATGTCGATGCCCTCTCGCGGCTCGCGACGCTCTACGAGCGTACGGAGCAGTATGGATCCCTCGTTGGTCTCCTCGAGAAGCGTCTCGAGGCGTCGCGGGCTGAGGGCGACGCTGCCACGCAAATTACGCTCTGCCTTAGGCTCGCGTCGCTTGCAGAGGATCGCCTCGGCGATTTTGACCAAGCTCGCTCATTCTACGAACGCGTTATCGACCTCGAACCCGGCGATATCCGAGCACTCTCAGCGTTGGCACGGCTACGTGAGCTTGACGGAGATCTCGAGGGTGCTGTCAGCGCTCTTTCCGATTTAGTCGAGGTTCGGAACGATGCGGAAGTCGTGCGTGTTTGCCTTCAACTGGGCCGCTTGCTGGTTAGCCTTGAGCGTTGGGCCGAGGCTGAAGAGCCACTTGTGCGCGCCCTAGCGCAAGACGGCAATGAGGCGCGTGAACTGCTGCGCGAGACGTACGAACGTCAAGGCCGTTGGAGCGAGCTCGTGAGTCGTCTCATCGAGGACGCGGAACAGATCGGACGGGAGCATCCGGGTTTTTCGCCGACGCCGATCTCTCCCGGTAGGACTGCGCCACCGCCGCCTGAGCCCATCGCTGCGCGCGTGAAACTCCTTCGTGAAGCCGCTGAGCACGCACAGACTAAGCTCGAAGATCGCCCGCGCGCCGTCGCGATCCTCGCGGACGCTGCCCTGCTCACTCCGCACGATCGGCCGTTGATGCTTGAGTTGATCCACTTGCAAACACAGAGCGGTCAGCTTGAAGGCGCTGCGGCATCCCTCAGGCTTCTGATCGATCAGCTCGGCGGGCAACGGACGCGGGAAATTGCTCAATACCAACATCGGTTGGCCATGTTGCTCAAGAAACTTGACCGTACGCAAGAGGCGCTCGAAGCGCTCGAGGCTGCGTTTAAGGTGGATGCGGGTTCGCTGCCCGTCTTGCGCGACCTTGCGATCCTCGCGTTCGAAAGCAAGGACTGGGAACGCGCGCAAAAAACGTTTCGCGCGCTACTGCTCCAGAAGCTGGACGAAAATAGCGGAATCTCGAAAGCAGAGGTCTTCTTCTACCTCGGTGAAGTCGCTGTGGTGCAGGACGACACGCCTCGGGCTATCCAAATGCTCGAACGTGCACTTGAAGTCGACCCGGCGTTCTCACGCGCAGTGGAGCGTCTCTCGAGCTTGCGCGCGGGATGACACGTATTGTCCTCGTCGACGGCATCGTCGTGGACGAGGCGGAAGCGGGTGTCGCTCCTCTCGAGCGGAACTCGGGGGTGGGCGCGTTCGAGGTGCTGCGAACGCACGACGGAACTCTGCCGACCCTACACTTGCATCTTGAGCGCCTTCGTCGTGCGCTCGTCGCGATGGAGATTGACTGCGACCCGCACGTGCTCGCGCAAGAGGCGACTGAAGCCGCTGGGGCCATCGACGGTGAGGCTCGCGTTGACCTCCGCATCGAGCGCACGAAGCAGGCGGTAACACGAACTGTAGTGGCCTCGTCGTTTTGCCCGCCGGATGCCTTACCCGTCGTGAGTGCGGCCACGATACGAGCGGCTCGCGTCACAGCGGATGGATACAAGCGTCTCGCGTATGGGGCGCACGGTGGTGCGATCGCGGCGGCACGGAGGCGAGGTTGTTCCGATGCGCTCCTCCTTGATGAGGACGGTTACGTGCGCGAGGCGGCGACAGCCAACGTATTTTCCGTGGTTGGAACGGTCCTGCGAACCGCTGAGAAGGGTATCCTTCTGGGGGTTACAAGGGGCATGGTGCTCGATCTCGCAACATCAAGCGGGTTGACCATCGAGTTCGCGCCACACACGATCGAATCGTTGGGCGGAAGCGACGAAGTTTTCCTGACATCGGCGGTGAGAGGGATCGCGATGGTCAATGTTATTGACGGGCACTCGATTGGGGCAGGGACCTACGCGCTCGCCGGCGCCCTTCGACACCAGCTCGATGCCTCACTTCGGAGGAAATAGTTCACGGGCCTTCCAGCCCGGCAACTCACGCAGGTCGCTCCACACTTCTCGGGCCGTCGTGTACCGAAACTGTTCTCGTCGTCGCAGCATGCGTGCGATCAAATCGCCAAGCGGCGTGCCGATACCCTCGGCTCTGCGCCGCGGCTCGCCTTCGGCGACCCAGCGACAAAGGTCGGCGTACGGCATGCCTGGCGGAATGGCGGGCTCGCCCACAAGCATCCAGTACATAAGTAACCCGACTTGATACAAATCACTCTGCTTCGTCGTGAAGCCGGTCGTGAGTATCTCCGGCGCCATGATCGCGTGATGGACGACGTTCGGCCTGATCGCAGGAAGGCCTCGCAGTTCTTGGCTAATGCCGAAGTCGCTGATTTTGACGATCGGTCGATCGAGGTGGGTAATGAGCACATTGCCCGGATGCAGGTCGTCGTGGACGATGTCGTTGTCGTGGAGAAACTGGACCGCCGCGAGTAACTGCCGCGCAAGCTCGATGGTCAAGCCATCCTGTAGCGGTCGACCGAGCATCGCCTTGAGTGGATGATCGCAGCGCTCGAGCGCGAGATAGAAGAGCGAATTGTGCTCAAAGGCATCGTAGATATAGACGACATTCGGATGCCGAACGCTGAGCAAGCGTTGCACTTCCTTTGACCACTCCGCTTGCACCTCGACGTACGGCCGGTTTGCCGGGCGCATCATCTTCAGTGCGTACACTTGATCGAACGGACCGACGCCTTCATACACGGCGCCAAATTCGCCCGAGCCAAGCGTGGCATGAACAAGGTAGGCGCCTCTGGGCGACACGAGCAACGAGCCCTGTTGTGGAAACCGGAGGAACGAACCAGTCGGCTTCGTGCTCTGAACAGTTGGATTCGAAGGCGGGCGCGATGCACCGGGAGCGATGGAGATCGTAGCGCCCGATGGACTTGATGGCGGCGGCGCATGGGAAGGTGCCGGCATCGGAACCGAATTTGTTGCGGCAGGATAGTCGGTGACGGCCGCAATCCGCTGCGTGATGCGCGCAGCGGGCACTCCGAGAGGCGGCGTTCGCGTTGCGTCACTCACAAGTGTGATTGTCGCCCATGAAAGGCGTTCGGGAAAGCAGGATCAAGGGTGGTGGCGATCGAGAAAATCAACAATATGGCTAAAGACGCGCGTCTCTGCCTCGTGCGAGATGAAAAGGTCGGCGTGCGCCATCTTCATCGCGTCGTCGCCCACTTCGAGTAACTCCTTCTTTTTCGAACCCATGAGTTCGTAAACTGCGCGCGCCGTGTCTGGTGGAACGACGCCATCGTGCATCGCCACGACGCAGAGGAGGGGGTGCTTCATTCCGCGCATGCGGTGGGTGACGTTGACGTCGCGCAAAACGAGGTCGCGAGAAATGATCCACTCCGCGATCTCCTGGTTAATGCGCGGCGACGGATCTTCGACCGTTTGCACCATGAGGTTCGAATGCGAGGTGTCGGTCGAGCTCGCGTTCATGTACATCGCGAGAACGCTCGGTAAGTAGCGAACGAGCAATGGAAGGGCGATGCGAGCGAGAGGTCGGGTGTGGCGCAGGCGAATTTTGCCGATTAATGTCGGCGAAGAAAAAGCCATCCGCAAAAGCGGGTGGACGGTCACCCAACGAATCAACCCGCCGAGGCTGACGAAGCTGCCGACCGGCGCGTTCGGGTGATGCGCGATATGGCCAAGCGTGAGTGCTGTGCCCAAGCTACAACCGATCACATCGACCAAACCATCAGGTGATTCGCTGCGCGCAACGACGTGAGCGAGTGCGTAGCGAATATCGTCGATCGCCATTTCTGCAAGGCCAAAGTTTGACGACGAGCCATGCTCGCTTCGCGATCGTCCTTGCCCACGAAGATCGACGCTCCAGACGTCGAATCCGTGCGCCGCAAGGTAGCTCTCGAGCGAGTGCCCCTTCGGATGAAAGCCGAAGATGAACGAGTTCATTCCGTAACCGGGAATGATCAATACTGGCCGGCGCGCTTTCGTCCGTGTCTTTGGCGCTACATGCTTCAGCGCGAGCTTGAACCCCGCGCCGTTCGAAACGTACTCGACACTTCCCCAAGTAACGGTTGGCACTTGCGTAGCGTACGCAACTATCCGAGAAGCGCGAACTTCAAATAGCGGCCTTCGGGCCAGGCCGCCAATGTTGGATGGTCGGGAGGAGGCCCGTTCAGTTGAAGCAGCCGCAAATCGCTCCGTCCAAGCGACGCGTCGTCGAGCGTTGACATGAAACGCCCCACGTCGACGTGACTCGAGCACGAGGCCGCACAGAGTAGGCCTTCGCGCGCCAAGAGCTGAGCGCAGCCCTTGTGCAATTTTCGATATGCTGCAAGCGCGGTCGCGACGGACTTTTCGTTGGGCGCAAAGCTTGGCGGATCGCAAACGATGAGATCCCAGAGGTCGCCACGAGCAGCCGAGCGGTCAAGAAACTGAAATACATCGGCCGTTACAAACGAGTGCTGATTCGGGTCAACGCTGGCAAGTGCGAAGCTCTTCTGTGCGGTCGCATGACCCTTTGGTGCGATGTCAACGCTCGTCACGTGCGTGGCGCCGCCGAGAGCGGCATGAAGCGAGAAGCCGCCCGCGTACGAAAAGAGGTTGAGTACGCGCCTGCCCTTCGCCAGCGTACCGACAAGGCGGCGGTTGTCGCGCTGGTCGAGAAACGCACCCGTTTTCTGACCGTCGTGAAGATCGACGACGAACGGGACGCCGTACTCTTCAACGGTAACTTGCGATGGAAGTGCATCGCCGAACCAAGGCGTTAGCTTGGGCTTCTCGCCTCGCACACTCTCGCGCTCACTCATGGCGATGACGTCAAGTTGTTTGACGATTGGCTCGAGTGCACGTGTGAGCAATTCTCGATGGGGCCGAAGTGAGTCGCCATCAAGTCGAACGACGGCAAATTGCTCGTACACATCGATCACAAGTCCGGG
This sequence comes from Myxococcales bacterium, assembly GCA_023248735.1. Lineage (GTDB taxonomy): Bacteria > Myxococcota_A > Polyangia > Polyangiales > Polyangiaceae > JAHFDX01. The sequence goes on along the minus strand of JAHFDY010000011.1, from coordinate 20,714 downwards.
CATGCGGTCGCCCTCGCCTGCAATCAGCCGAAACGCGTTCGTTCGCTGCCCCGCGAACAGACGCCGACGCAGGGATGCGGCCGCTGCGGCTCGGGCGCCTACGAGCTTCTCGTTGAATGGTTCACCCCATGACCGCACCAAAATGGGCGAGTCGGGATCAGCCAGTCCGTGTCCAATGACGTTGCCCTCGTTAAGGACGCTCACTGGCGTCCCGGCGCATATGACGCCGCTCGTTCCTCGTATTGATTCCCGCCACACCCAAGGATGCCCCCTTCGGTGCGGCTCGACCGCTCTCGCAGCCAACGTAACTGACACGACCTCACGGATTTTTTCGTTCGGCTGGAATTTTCCAGTCTCTCTTACTATGGGGGGATCCACCCGCTCGTTTCGTATCGGCGTCCTAGGTGTTCTCTTGAATGCCAAAGTGCGCCATCATGACTCGAAAGTCCGGACGGCGAGCGTGCTTTTGCGCACGTACCCCTTCAATTTGTGTCCGTTCGAGACGTTTCTACCGAGCACACCCGTTGCATGCTGCTTTGCTCGGGCGTTTGAGCTCGTTTGTGGCAAGACCGATACTGTTACGCAGCGGTGTTAATTGGTGATCGGTTCCGGTAGTTGGCGACACTTCCTATGAACTTGCGAACTAGGGCAAAGATATGAGCAAGAAGGCGCGGGCAAAGAAGAAGGGCCGTTCGAACGCCAACGTGGGTAGTGCACCCAAGACGCAGCCCGCTATTGACGTGCTGGGTCACGATCTGGGTCAAGAGTCGGAGTCGGGCAAGAGCGTTGTTCAAGTGGCGCAGCCGCTCAGCGCGGTACCCGAGCCTGAAGTTTCGACGATTCGATTGCACGACACGGCACTCGACGACGATGCCAGTCCATCGATTCTTCCGCCCGCACCGCTCGAGGTGAAGCCGGAGGCCGTCGCTGCGCCTCGACAGACGAAACGCCTTGCGAAGAACGAAGCGCAAAACGAAAAAGGCGAGGATGACGAAGCGATCAGTATGGCGTTCTTCGACGCGCAGAACATCCCGAGCATCGCTCCGGTCGAAGTTGACGCCGATGATGATCTTGCGAACGAGTCGCTCGCGATTCGTCGTCTAACGCTTTCACCCACAGGTGTCGCGCGGCGCGCTCAGCTCGGACGTTACGTCGCGGCCGCCGTTGGACTAGCCGCGCTCGTCGGCCTGGCTGGCGCGGTAAGAGGTCGCTCAACGCGCGATGCAATGTCCGCGCAGCTTTCGGAGCGTCCCGCGCTCGCCGCTGAACCAAGGGCGCCGGTCGCCGCAGCGCAACAGATTCAACAGGCGCCGGTTGTGCAAACCACACCCATCGCGTTGGCGGAGGTGGCCGTGCCCGAGGCGGTCAAGCCGGTTGACGACGTAAAGCCGACCGAAGCGAAACTCGGCGAGGAAAAAAAGGACGAGAAAAAGGCGGACACGGCGAGCCCCGAGGAAAAGCCTGTCGAGGAACAAAGGATCGAGTTGGATCCTGTGCAAGCCAAGAAGGAAAAGAACGTCGCGCACAATGCCCTCGAAGCCGGCAAGCATGCCAAGGCAATCGAAGCAGGCGAGCGTTCCGTCGCGCTCGATCCAACGGATGCCGAAGCTTGGCTAATCCTCGGCGTTGCCTATCAAGAGAAGGGCAAAAAAGAAGACGCGAAGCGCTGTTTCAAGTCCTGCCTCACGGAAGGCAAGCGCGGCCCCAAGGGCGAGTGCGCGATGATGGCGCATTGATCGTCGGTCGAAGGGGGGAGGAAGCCTTAGGACGCCTTCCCCACTACGAGCATCCCCCAGCCGGCGCATGAGGCTCGCCTTGTCGCTCTTTGGGAAGCCTGCGCCCCTTCGAGCATCCCCCGGGGCGCGGGCGCGACTGAAGCTGCCGGGTTGGCTCGCGCTTGATGGTGTGCGCTTCGTTGGGCGCACAAACGAAAACGGGCGCGACAGTCAGTCACGCCCGCAATGTTCGCCCCCGCGAGGGGAGCTCGACCGAACCTACAGGACTCGAATGTTCTCGGCTCGAGGACCCTTTGGTCCTTGACCCTCGTTAAACGAGACCCGCTGTCCTTGTTGCAGGTCCTCGAACCGGACGCCTTCGACAGCGGACATGTGGAAGAACAAGTCTTTCCCCGAGCCCGTCTCGATGAATCCGAAACCTTTGTCCGTCAACCGCTTGATCGTGCCTTCAGCCATGAGCTTCAACCTTCAGTGTAGTAATGAGATCATGGCGATCGATGAGAACAAGAGTGTTCGCGCGAGAGTCACCACGGGCCTCTCCTTAGCACGTGTTGCGGCGTGCCGCTCATCTAGTGACACTCATGACCGAAAAAGGCGGTTTTATCGCACCTCGGTGCGATGTTCGTCCCACACGCGTTCCCACATCTGAATGTACGTCTCTGCAGAACCGTCGAGCGCACTCGTGTCAACGCCGAGTTCGCGGAGGTCTTCGAGCAGCTCCGGCAAGTACCCCATATGTGCGAGCCCCTTCGTTAGGTACTCGAGATACTCCCGCGAGAAGGCGTGACCTCGCGTCGACTTTGTTGGAGTCGCAGGCGCGCAACCTTCCTTTCCAAATCGAGGCCGCAGCTGGTTCGTGAACCCGTTGAAGTCGGAGCCGAGCGCCATTTTCATTCCGAGCGATCGCGCGCGCAAGTAGTGCTGAGCGAAGGAAGTCGTCGATCCTCCGCAGCTATCTTTGACGCTTCCATCGGCCTCAATTGCGGGACGCGGGCGTGTTGTCAACCCGACAAGGCCACCGAGCTTCTTGATGTAATTGATCTTCGCGGGAGTCAGGCGCATCTCACCCACACTTGCGAGATCGTCCGGCTTCATGAGCGCTTCGAATCGCGAGTGTGAATCGTAGACGGGATAGAAAGCGTGTTTGTCCCGCATGTATGCAAAGAGATCGTCCCATGTGCGAAGGGATGAGTGTGCGCCATCGACCAGCATGTGACGCGCGACCATGAAATCGACGAGTCCTTCACCGTTTTTGGTGAGGCCGATCTTGTTCTCTCCCTTCGCGTCTCTCGCAAATAAGTGAGTCGGATTCTTGCCGACATTCGCCACCTCGAGTGGCGGGGCGCCTTGTATCGCGACGCCGGCGAATGGCGTGTCCGTCATGTGCGCGAGTTGAAGGGAGCGAACACCCATGCGGTACCACTTTTCCACGTGGTGTTGCCAATCGCCGTCGGACTTCGGAAACTCATCCGATGACTCAGGGCTAATCACGACAGCGAGCTTTCCACTGGCGATGATTTGTCTCGCGTGCCACGGCGTGAGCGCGACTTCGTACCAATCGTGGTTCTCTTCCGCGAATTTGTGGATGGCGATGATCTGACGTTCGATCGCTTCGCTATCTGCGCAGCCCATCGTGGCGCGGTATTTTAGTTTCAGAGCCGTGCATAGCACCAGGTTGTTGGTTGGCGACGCAACCATCAGATTCAGACCGCGTGAATGTGCGCTCTTGAGCCAGTCTCGGTAGATCTGGTGATGGCCCATGTCATCCCACGCCGGCCAGTCGACGAGAGGCTTGCCGTGCTTGATGCGTTCACCCGGTGGGATGAAGGGATTCCATGCATGGTCTTTCTCGGTGCACGACGTCAGGGCGGTTTCGATGGGGCCAGTGTGGTGACCTCCATACCAGTTGCCTCCGTTGCCGAGATCCGAGGTTTGGTGCACGTGCGTGTCGGCAAAACCGTGAACGGGTCCGATGTTGACTTGCTCCGGTTTGACGCTTGCGGATATTCGGTACTGGAACTTGGCGGTCGGCGATTGGCTATCGAGCCGAACCATGAGCATGACGTTGTCGAGCTTCGGGAAGTTCCATTGCCAACTCGCCTTTGACGTATCGATTTTTTCTTCGGTCAACTTTGTTGACGTTCCATCTTCGCCGATCGCGCAGATAGTGACTTCGACATGCGCTTGGCCTGAGACTCTCTTCAGGTCGACTTGCGCATTCGCGGCAAGCATCGGAAGGGTAGCCATAAGCCGACGGCTCGCTCCAAGGAGAAGCTCTCCGGTCTGGGCATCCGCGCCAAGTGAGCGCGGTCCAAGTTGGAGAGGAGCGTTCTTTCCGACGTACGCATTGTACCAACCCACCATGTGCGCGGGCATGTTCGTCGCGAAGCGCCCGATGCTACATGCGTGGTAGCGCGCGAGCTTGCTGCTCGTCTCGGTCGCGCACCCATCAATGATTGCGCGGCTGCGATACTCCTTCCAAGCATCGCTCGCGGCCTGCGCGAAGGACTTGCAGTCGCCAGCATATGCAGGCGACGTGGTGGACAAAAGACAAACCAAGACGGTCGTAGCTCTCCGTAGTTTCATGAATCCCCCGGCTGCATCGCATCGTTGTCCCCACACCTCAGTGTATCGCCGTGCGCGGGCTGATGCATGGAGAAGGCGTTAGCTCAACGGTGTCTCGTGCCACTGAGAGAAGGGTAACTGATTGCATGGGCGCCAGTGTGGGCGCGAGACTGTGTAGGTGGGTGGCGCGCTTCAGGTTTTCGGCAACCCTCGAAATTGCTGTGCGCCGGACATTGGTGCCGACGAACGACAATAGCGACCAACGCATTTGACTCGCTCCAGGGCGAGAGTTACACCTGGCGCGCCCGTCGGCGGTTGCGCCGGATGGACTGGAGGCCAGGCGTGTTTAAGAAAGTCTGTATCTTCTCCGGCAACTCGAACCCCACCCTGGCTCACTCGATCGCGGTGTTTCTCGAAACTCCCGTCGCAAAGAGCAAAACGACGCGCTTCAGCGACGGCGAGTCCTTCGTTGAGATTAACGAGAATGTTCGCGGGGTAGACGCCTACGTCATCCAGTCCACAGGCAGCCCGGCGAACGACAACGTGATGGAACTGCTTGTCATGTGCGACGCTCTTCGTCGCGCATCGGTGGGTTCGATCACTGCGGTCATTCCGTATTACGGCTACGCTCGCCAAGACCGCAAAGTTGCTCCGCGAACCCCAATCACAGCGAAGTTGGTCGCCGACCTTTACCAGGTGGCAGGCATCGATCGCGTCGTGTCGGTCGACCTCCACGCGGGCCAGATTCAGGGGTTCTTCAACATTCCGTTTGATCACCTCTACGCGATGCCGATTTTTCTCGACGACTACTTGCGCAAGAATTTCGATTCGTCTGCCGTATTCGTCTCTCCTGACGCAGGTGGCGTCGAACGCGCACGCGCGTATTCGAAACGACTCAACGCAAGTCTTGCCATTATCGACAAGCGGCGTGAGCGCGCGAACGTCAGCGAGGTCATGCACATTATCGGCGACGTTAGCGGTAAGGACTGCATCATCATCGACGACCTTATCGACACGGCAGGTACGCTGTGCGGCGCCGCGAAGGCGCTGCGCGAGTTCGGTGCACGTCGCATCGTTGCATGTGCAACGCACGGTGTTCTCTCAGGCCCAGCGGTGCAGAGGATCAACGAGTCACCGCTCGACGAAGTTGTCGTCACCGACACGACGCCCCTACCCGAAGGGGCGCAGGGCAATCCGAAGATCAAGGTGCTGTCGATCGCGCGGTTGCTCGCTGAGGCGATTCGAAGGATCCACCATTCGGACTCGGTGAGTTCGCTTTTTGCTTAGTTGGTAGGCACGGGTCGCTTGGGTGTGTCGGACGTTACCACCCATTTATCGCTTTAGAGCTGATGCCGTGTTGCACGGGTCGCTTGGGCAGGGCCGGACGTTACCACCCATTTATCGCTTTGGCGTGTGCCTCGTGCGTCGGGTCGCCTGGGAGTGTGGACGTCCACCATTTATCGCTTCGCGGCTGAGCTGCGTGAGCGTCAGATGAGTGCTGATTCGATGGGGGCTTGAGAGTGTGTGCGGAGCTGATTTTCGAGGGCGGTGAGCGCTGCGTTTTCGTTCGATAAGTTAACGATTGTCCCATGGCTCGTGCGCAGAATGAGGGAAACCAAGTTTGAGCGATCGGCGATCCCGCGGCCGTTCGGCCCACGAATGTAAAGCGCCTTGACTTCGTGAATCGCGGGCCATGGGAGCCATGTGTGTTCGCGATTGCGCATCACGACCAGGCCGTCCTCGTACAGTTCGAGCGCCTCGCCACGGAGGCGACGCGACTCGAGGACGCAGAGTCCGGCGATGCCGACGAAGACGATCGTTGCCATCGACTCGGGATCGAGCCGTCCGCTTCCGAGGTGATTCGCATGCAAAGCCATGCCGAGTGCGCCAAACGTGGCGATCAGAGCACCGATACACCACTGCCCGCCGCTGTCCTCGCAGCGGGCGATGAGACGGCCGGATTGCGCGAGCGATCGATACGCCGACATTGCACGACAAGACTACCTTACGGCGCGAGGTTCGCCGGGTCCCAATTGCACAATTGCCGAAGCGCCTTCAAGGCGCGATTACGGGAGCCAGAGAGGAGTGCGCGACGCTGGCGTGGTCGGAAGGGCAACAAAGCGAGTGCGGCGGCTGCAGTTGGATCCTTTGCGTCACCTTCAATGAGAATACGTGCAGCGAGAGCGCGCGCTTCAACCGAGGCGCTCGAGTCGAGAGCGATGGATCGGACGTCAACGTCCCTGGTTCGGTACGGCTTCGACCACAATCGCTCACCATGCAGGAGATCGTTCAGACAGTTGACAATGTTAGGGTCGATGACGCGACCGCGGGCGGCCATGAGATGGGCAAGGGCGTGTCGTTGGAGACCGGACGTCCGCAGTCCAGTGAGGCGCAGACTACTGTCGATCATATTCTGCCATTGCGCTTCACTGCGACCGGATGGTGGACCCGAACTCATGGCGCCTACGTACGTTCGGAGTGCGGAAATGCGAAACTCTCCGCCTTGGATGATGCGAGCGGTGAGGACTGCCGGCAAGGCCACGACGAGCACGACAAAGGTCCCACCGAGCACGCCCTCAAGCGCTACCCTATTCGCTCCAGAAGCATGAATGATGATCCCGCACACGGTGCTCCATACCGCCCCGCCGAGCATGGCGAACCCAGGCAGCAGGAGCAACAAGGTGAACGCGACACTCGAAACGATCGAGCTCTCGGAAGCTGAAAAATGCGCAGCGGCGTTGTGCGCACCAGTGCAAGGGTGGCTTCAATGTCGCGGCCGGCGTGTTTTGGAACGGTGATGAGCCAACGCTCCGTTTTCGTTTGAATGGCGACGCTCGCCCGCTGATCGTCGAGGTCTGCGACGGCGCCCGACAGCACGGAGGCGCGCGCGATCGATCCACCGGACTCGAACATCAGGCGGTCGTCTTGAATCGTCAATCGGGTTGCCCAGCCCTTGGATCGGTCGCGGCGCGAGAGCCACCAAGCGAAGGTGATTGCGCTCGCAATGGCGCCGAATGCAACGATCCCCACCGCGGTCAATGCGTTGTTTGGGCCGTGCCCGAGCCAGGGTTCGTTCGAACAGAGGATGACCAGGGCACTGAGAGACCAGCCCAATGCGAAGCCAGCGATTATGCGGCCGATGTGTCTCGGGGCGAACCGACGCCTGACGTTTGCGATGATGGGTTCGTCCAACAACCTTCCTCCTGGTGACTCGTTGCAACGTAGGTAGAGGCGCGGCATATTCCGGTCAGAGCTTAGGCATCGTAATTTTCCCAGAAATTTCCGACCTTTCACGGCGGTTCCACTTCTGCTAACACCGCGCCCTCGCTCGAATCCTCGTGCGGCATGAACAGAAACCCCTAGGCCTTCTCGAAACGAAGGCGGACCGGTCATTCAGGAGCCACTCACATGACGATGCCTACCCTTCAAGCTCAGTCCCGCGCAGGCCTTGGTAAGGGTGCTTGCCGCCGCCTTCGCAACACGGGTTCTATCCCGGCGGTTACCTATGGCCGCGGTCTTCCCGCGACGGCAATCGCCGTAACGCCTAAAGAGATCGTCAACATTCTTAAGAGCGAACACGGCCAAAACACCGTCATCAAGTTCGTGACCGACGGCAAGAACGAGTCGACGGTCATGATCCGCGAGTACAGCTACCATCCGGTGACGCGCAAACTTGAGCACGTCGACTTCGTCCAAGTGCAGCTCGATCAAGTCGTCGACGTGAACGTGCCTTTTTTCGCGATTGGAAAGGCGGTCGGACTCAGCCAAGGCGGCATGCTCCGCCAGGTCTATCGTATGCTCCCTGTGCGTTGCCTGCCCGGAAAGATCCCGACGAAAATCGAAGTCGACATCTCGCACCTCGCGCTCGGCGACCACACGTCGACGAAGGATTTGACACTTCCCGAGGGTGTGGTGGTTCGCTATTCGCCCGAGCAAACGCTCGTCGCGATCGTTGCGCCTGAGAAGGATCGCACTGAAGAGACGGCCGCCGCTGCTGATCCCAAGGCTGCTGTTGTGGACCCCAAGGCGGCCGCTGCGAAGCCAGCCGCAGGCCCTGCGAAAGCAGCTCCCGTCGCCGCGAAACCCGACGCGAAGAAGAAGTAACCACACCCGCCCTCGAAGTCTTCCATGCACCTCGTCGTTGGGCTTGGCAATCCGGGTCAGAAGTACGAGGGCAACCGTCACAACGTTGGCTTCATGGTCGTCGACGCGCTTGCATCCGCTGCCGGCGCGTCGTTTAGGTCAAAGTTCTCGGGCGAGTTTGCCATCTCTGGTGAGCTCGCTTTTCTTATGCCCACGACCTTCATGAACCTCTCCGGCGAGAGCGTTCAACCTGCTGCGGCGTTCCTGAAGGTCCCCCTCGAGAACGTCATCGTCATTCACGACGAGCTCGATCTCTCCTTTGCCGACGTTCGCATCAAAGTTGGCGGCGGCCACGCTGGACACAACGGTCTACGCAGCATTATCGCGCGGATGGGTGCACCCGACTTTGTGCGCGTGCGGGTGGGCATCGGCAGGCCGCCCGTCAACTTTAGCGGTGATGTGGCGAGTTACGTTTTGGGCAACTTCGGAAACGAAGAACGTAAGCAACTTGACGATGTGATCAATCGTTCCGTCGAGGCGACGAATTTGATCGTGAAAGATGGCGTGCTTGCGGCGATGAATCGCACGAACGGGAAGTCAGGGTAGCCTATTTCCCTTGATAAAATGCGCCGCAGCATGCTATCTCGACCGTCCCTCGTCCGGCATGTTCCGGGCGAATCCTCGTCCAAGTTCGCTTGGGCCTTTGTCCAGGAGGAATCCGATATGGCAACACAAACAGCCGGGCACGTGCGCTCGCGCGAATACGAGACCATCTACGTTCTGAAATCGAGCGTCGACGCCGATACGGCCGACAAGGTTCAGACTCGCGTCACCGAAGTTATCGATCGCGAGCAAGGCAAGCTCGTTAAGGTCGAAGCTTGGGGCCGCCGCAAGCTGGCGTACCCAGTCGCGAAAGAGAAGCGTGGCGTTTACATCTACGTCAAGTACCTCGGACGCGGCGGTCTTGTCGCGGAGATCGAGCGCAATCTTAAGCTGAACGACGCCGTCATTAAGTACCAAACGATCCTGCTCTCCGAGAGCGTCGACGCAGCTACGGTTGCCGTCGATCCGGAAGCCGTGAAGTGGGAACGCCTCGAGCTGCCTGCAGACGACAGCAACGAAGACTCATTGGAACGGTCCCTCGGTTTGCTCGATCCAGAGCCTGGCCACCGCCGTCGCCGCGAGGAAGAAGAATACGCGGACGACGAATTCGAAGAGCCCGTTTCCAAAGCAGCTCCAGCGATCGTCGCTGCAGCGCCGCCCGCAGCTCCTGCGGACGAAAATTGATTGGCCCTCGCGAGAGGCGCCTAACCCCTAACGTGTGGAGAATTCACCGTGATTGATGATGACAAAGATATGCGCACGCCCGACCTGAACGGCGATCTTCGCCGCCGGACAGGTAAGAAGCGTATTTGCAAGTACTGCTCCGACAAGGCCCTGCCGATTGATTACAAAGATCCGCAAGCACTTCGATACTTCATCTCTGAGCGCGGCAAGATTGTGCCTCGTCGCATCAGTGGCAATTGCGCGCTTCACCAGCGCAAGATCACCATGGCCGTCAAGCGCGCGCGCAACATCGCGCTCTTGCCCTTCACCGTGACTGGTTAAGGAGATTTACGATGCCTGCTGCAATTGAAGTCATTCTGCAACACGACGTCGACAACGTGGGCGTCTCCGGCGACCTCGTTCGCGTTCGTCCTGGATACGCTCGTAACTTCCTCATTCCGCGTCAGCTCGCGTTGCCTGCAACCGCAGCCAACAAGAGCCGTATCGAGCACCAGCGTGCCATCGCGCTGGCTCGTGCCGAGAAACTGAAGAAGGAATACACCGACGCCGCCGCCGTCCTCTCTGCGCTGAACGTGAAGATCGTTCAACGGGTTGGCGAAGACGGCCGACTCTTCGGATCGGTCACCTCGAAGGACATCGAAGCTGCGGTTCTCGCACTAGGCCACAAGGTCGATCGCAAGCGCATGCAACTTGCAGAGCCGATCAAGGCGCTCGGTGCGTTCGAAGTCCCTGTCCGCTTCACCGCGGACATTTCGGCGACTCTGAAGGTGAACGTGGTTTCGAAGTAACACTCAACACTGCGTTGAAATCGCCGCGTCTCGGTTGCTTGTCGATCGAGGCGCGTCGTCAATTTCGGAGGCAAGCCTGTGGAGAAGTTCCGGACAAACGGTGGCAAATTCCGCGATCAGGAGCCGATCGTCGTTGAGGGCCGCGTTCCACCACACGATCTCGAGGCCGAAGGTGCGGTGCTCTCCTCGGTCATGGTTGACCCGCTCGCACTCGACAAGGTCCTCGAGTTCCTCAAGGCCGAGCACTTCTACTCCGAAGCACACAGACGCATTTTCGAAGCGTGTATCGAACTCAAAACGATCGGCCAGCCCGTTGACGTTGTTCAGATCGGCACGTGGCTAAAGAATCGCGAGCGCCTCGCCCAGGTCGGAGGCATGTCGTACCTGACCGAGGTTCTCAACGCCGCGCCCGTCGTCGCGAACGTTGCTGCATACGGTCAGACGATCCACGAGAAGTGGCGCGTGAGGCAGGTGATTGCGACGTGTCAGCGCGTGGCTGCCCAGGGCTACGTCGACTATGGCGTCGCACAAGCATTCATCGACGATGCGGAACAATCGATCTATCAAATTTCGCGCACGCAGGAGTCGGTGTCCACAGAGCGCTTGCTCGACGTCGTCAAGAAGGCATTCAAGCAACTATCTGACGCGATGGCGCGCGGCGAACGCACCACGGGCGTCCCAACGGGCTTCGATCGGTACGATCGCTTAACGGCTGGCCTTCATGAGGGCGACCTCTCGATCATTGCGGCTCGCCCCGGCATGGGGAAGACGAGTTTCGTTCTGAACCTCGCGACCAATGTCGCAACGTCCAGGCAGCGAGAGAACATCAACAAGCCCGACGAAAAGGTCGAGGAACCGGGGCGAGGCGTCGTCATCTTCACCCTCGAGATGCCGCGTGAGCAAATCGCCAATCGTATGGTGTGCGCCGAAGCGAAGGTCGACGTCAGCAAGATCCGGACTGGATTTCTCTCGCCGCAAGACTGGAGCAAGCTGACACAAGCGGCATCGTATCTGGGCGGCTTGCCGGTGTGGGTCGATGATTCGCCCGGCATCAATATTCTCGAATTGCGTGCCAAAGTGCGTCGCCTTCAAGCCGAGTTCGATCGCTTCGATGAGACAGGCAGACCCATTCGCAAGATCGGCGTGGTCATCGTGGACTACCTTCAATTGATGCGTGGGCGCGAAGGGCTCAATTCACGGGAGCAAGAGATCAGCGAAATTTCGCGCGGTCTGAAGGGCCTCGCGAAAGAACTGAAGGTCGCGGTCATCGCCCTCTCTCAGTTGAATCGTGCGGTCGAAACACGCAGCGAGAAGTCGAAACGCCCGCAGCTCTCTGACCTTCGCGAGTCGGGCGCTATTGAGCAGGACGCGGACAACATCTGCTTCATCTACCGCGACGAGTATTACAACCACGATACGGAAGAGAAGGGCATCGCCGAGCTTATCGTTGCCAAGCAGCGTAACGGCCCTACGGGAACCGCGAAGGTGCGTTTCGATCGGGAATACACTCGCTTTGAGAATCTTCCCGACGGCGAATATCTCGACGACGATTGACATACCTCTGCTAAACCACGCGCGCCCATGCCTTCCTCTTCGACCATTGCCGAGCTGATTGCGACGCGACGCGTCTTGATTACGGCCGGCGCGGGCGGCGTTGGAAAAACGACGACCGCGGCTGCCGTCGCCCTCGCCGCTGCGATGCGTGGCAAGCGCGTGCTCTGTCTCACGATCGATCCCGCTCGACGGTTGGCGCAGAGCCTCGGTCTTGAACACATGACGACAGAAGCGGTAGAAGTTCGGCGCGAAATTCTTGCTGGCGTTGGAGTTCCAGAGGCGGGTTCACTCACGGTGATGATGCTCGATACGAAGCAAACGTTCGACGAATTGGTCCACAAGTACTCATCAACGAAGGAACGCGCCGAGAAGCTGTTGGGAAACCGTCTTTACCAATATGTTTCCGCGTCGCTGGCGGGCACGCAAGAGTACATGGCCATGGAGAAGCTCATCGCTGTCCAGAGCGACGCGCGTTTCGATCTCATCGTTCTCGATACGCCGCCAACCGCCAATGCTCTCGATTTTCTCGACGCCCCAGACCGCCTCGTTGAAGCGCTCGATTCGCCGACGATGCGGTGGTTCGTTCAGGCATTTCAGTCGACGGGTCGCTTTTCACTCAACTTACTCGCGCGTTCGGCGGCGTTGGTACTGCGCACGCTTGGTCGCGTGACCGGCGGAGGATTTCTCGAGGCGCTCGCGGAGCTGCTCGCGCAGTTGAACGACTTGTTTGGTGGATTCAAAGAACGCGCGGCTCTAGTGAAGAGCGTATTGCGATCAAAGGAAGTTTCATTTTTGCTCGTGACGTCGCCCGCGCCGATGAGCATTCGCGAGGTTCGCTTCTTTTCTGAGCGCTTGGTTGAGCATCAGATGCCTTGCGGAGCATTCATCGTGAATCGTGTGCACACGCCACCGAGGGTCGTGCAATCGACCATTCAGCAAATTGACGATGTGCTGAAGTTGCACGGCATTATCAAAGAGCCCGACCTGGCGAGTCGCGTGGAGCAGGCTCACGCCGATGCTGTGAAACTTGCGCAGCTCGACGCCTTTTTCTTGGAGCAACTTGCCCAACATGTGGATGAGCGCGTGCCCGTGATACGCGTGCCCGAGTTTGCGACGGATGTGCACGATGTGGCTATGCTTGCGCGCGTTGCACGTACGCTTGAGGCGGGCGGCGTGTAGTTAGCTGAAGTGTCGTTTGCGCGTGACCACTTTTGGCTCCCCGCAAGAGAGCATATGAGTGCCACGCCTCTGCGGAGAAGCATGCGGTGTTTCCGGTCAAGTGGGCCGGCAAACGAGCGTTTTCAAGCCACAGCGCTGCTCTGCGCAGGAGCCGCCACCTTCTTCTCCGCGCTGTGGTTGAGCCGAACGCTAACCAATTTCGATACGCCGCTTTCAGGCATCGTCACGCCATAGAGCACGTCGACACGTTGCATCGTTTGCTTGATGTGCGTGATCAAAATGAACTGCGAGCGATCCGTCATCGTTCGGATCATGTCGTTGTAGCGAGCGACGTTTGCTTCGTCGAGCGGGGCGTCGACCTCGTCGAGAATGCAGAACGGCGAAGGTCGAATCTGGAAGATCGCGAAGATGAGCGACACCGCCGTGAGGGCCTTTTCACCGCCAGACATGAGCTCGATGTTCGAGAGCTTCTTGCCGGGCGGCTGCGCAAGAATATCGATGCCTGTCTCAAGAATGTCGTCCGGGTTCGTGAGGCGAAGCGACGCTCGGCCGCCGCGAAACATGGTCGGGAAGATCTCTTGGAACTTTGCGTTGACGGCATCGAACGTTTCTTTGAAGAGTCGCTTTGACTCTCTGTTCATTTGCGCGATGGCACGTTCGAGATCCTCGAGCGCCTGCTCGAGATCTGCCTTTTGCTCCGAGTAGAATTTGTACCGCGTCTCTGCCTCTTCGTGCTCGCGCATGGCGTCGAGGTTCACGCTGCCCATTCGCTCGAGCAACGTGCCAAGCTCGCCAATGCGGCTCTTGAGCTCTTCGTCAGGTGGTGGCCTTAGGTGGTAATCACCCACGACTCGCGCAAGGCGTAGACCCCGGAATTTCTCGGCGACGCCGTCGACAAGATGCTGCATCGCGATCGAGCGCTCTCGAAGTTGCATTTCGTGGAGCATAAGCTCCTCTCGTGCCTCTTCGACATGTGCACGCAGGCCCTTGAGGGCGCCCTCGCGGTCGTTCAGCTCGCTTCTGAAACGATCAAACGTTGCGCGCGCTGCGGCAAGTGACTCGCCTGCGATCCGAGCCGCGTCGAGTGCTTCGTGCAATTGCTCTTGCATTTGTAACAACAAGGCGGCTGTTTCGCCAAAAGTGCGCGCGTTGGTTACAAGTTCGTCCAGAAGGCGTACTCGACGCGATGCGAGTTCCTCGATGCTTCGGGTTACGCGCGATACTGTGCCGCGCGCCGCTGTGAGGCGCTCGCGAACGCTTGCGACGCGAACCTTGTGCTCCGTCACAACCTGTCTTCGAACGGCGACTTGTTCGCGCCACGAGCCCGCTACGGCTTCAGCTTCCTCGAGCTTGAACTCGGCGTCCTCGATGCGCGCGCGCGATTGCTCGAGCAAACCACTCGCATCATCGCGTTCGCGCTCGGCCTCATGCATAGCAAGACCGAGGTCATCTTGTTCGGCGAGGATCGCTTCGAGCCGTTTCCGAATTGTGTCGAGTTGTTGGTCGGCCCGTTGGAGATCCTTCTCTGCAGAAAGCAGCGCGATTTCATCCGCGTGCGCTTGCTGACGTGCTCGCTCGAGGCTGGTGGTCGTCTCGGCGATCGAAACGCGGCTGCCTTGGTGAGCGGCGAGACATTCGCTCGCATGTTTTTCGAGTCGTACGACCTCCTCGGTGAGCTCTCGCGCTTCACGTTTCGAGTCGAGCATGCCAGCCGCGACTTCTTCGCCCTGTCCGCCGGAGACACGACCGTCAACGTTGATGACCGTTCCGTCGAGCGTGACAAGCGCGGCGTTGCCGATGCGCGACTGCAGGCGATGCGCGGCCGCTAGGTCGCGTACGACGATTGCATCACCGACGAGCGAGTGCACGAGCGCTTCGTCGCCGGAAGCGAATCGAAGCACGTCAGCGATGCGACATACGAATCCGTGATCGTCGCTCGGCACCGTGACCGCTGCGGCGCCTGAAATGTAACGAGGGTGCCGCAAAATGATTGTTGCGCGGCCTTTGCGACTCGCCGCCAGGCTCGCAAGGAGTTCCGTGCCGACGTCAAGATCATTGACGACAACGTCCTGAAGGCGACTCCCTAGCAGGCCGGCGAGCGCGGGCGTGTATTCCGCCGGCGCTTCAACGAGGTCGGCAACGAGTCCGATGATGCACTCGGACTTCGTCGCAAGAATCGACTTTGTTCCGGCTCCGACACCTTCGAACCGCGCCTGCATTTCTTGTAGCGCTTGGAGACGTGAGCGCTTCCGCGAAAATTCGGTCTTCGCCTCGTCGAGGGCATGCTCTTGCTCGATGATCGCGTGTTTGAGTTGGGCGAGGCGCTGCTCCAGCTTTTCGCGATCCTCGGAGCTCATCACCTTGCCCGAGCGTAGCTCCTCGATGTTCGTTGAGAGCTCCCCCACGCGGGCGGCTTGCTCAAGTTGATCACCCTCAAGATCTTCGCGTTCGACACGGGCGCGATCGCGCCTGACCAAAAGCTCGTTCTGCCTCCGATCGAAGCCAGCGAGCTTCGCTTCCGCGCTCGCAACGTCAGCTTGAGCGCCCGACGCGAGCTTGCGAAGTTCGGCCACGTGTTGCTCAGCAGAAGATTGCTGGTCGACAAGTGCGTTCAACTTCTCTTCTTCGGCGAAAAGGTGCTCGTCGTGCGTACTTTCTTCAAGCTCGAGGCCTTCAACGTTCGCCTGGGTCGCGACGCGCTCTTGTTCCAATTGTAACTCTTGATGACCAATTTCTGTCGCCTCGCCCGCAGCCTGCGTCTCGCGATCAAGGAGGCTCTGCAGACGATCTTTCGACCGCGCAATGCCCGCCTCTTCGGTGCGCACTTCGTTCTCCCTGGCGAAGTGCTCCGCGGTGGCCGTTTCGAGTAGGTCTTCCGCGCCCAGCGCCTCGAGGCGGAGGCCTTCGAGCTCGGCTTCGCGGAGAACCAGTGCGGCACGCGCGTGGTCGGACCCAAGTGTGCAACGTTCGACCTCACCTGCCTCGAGTTTCAGCCAACCCGTGAGCTCAAGGTAGCGGTGCGACGCATCGTGCAGCATCAGGTCTTCGAGCTCGTTCCGGTAGGAGAGGTACCGTTCCGCCTTTGCCGCTTGGCGTTTGAGGGAGCCAAGGTTTCGCTCAATTTCCGCAACGATGTCGCCGACGCGCAGCAAATTGAGCTGTGTGAGCTCCATCTTCCTTTCGGCTTGCTTCTTCTTCGACTTGAACTTGGTGATGCCAGCCGCTTCTTCTATCAAGATGCGGCGATCTTCGGCCTTGGCGCTTACGATGAGACCGACCTTGCCTTGCTCGATGATCGAATACGCCTTCGTGCCGACGCCTGTGCCGAGAAATAGATCGGTTACGTCTTTCAGCCGAACGTTGGTGCGGTTGATCAGGTAGTCGCTGTCTCCGCTCCGATCGAGGCGCCGTGTGACGGAGATCTCTGCGTAATCGCGATATTCGAGTGGAACGTCGCTGGGGTCGTTGTTCTCGAACGTCAGAGTAACTTCGGCGAAGTCGTGGCCAGCACGCGTCTCCGACCCGCTGAAGATCACGTCATCCATGCTCCGACCGCGGAGGTGTTTCGCGCTCTGTTCGCCCATGCACCATCGAATCGCGTCGACGATGTTCGACTTGCCGCAGCCATTTGGGCCGACGATGCCAAGGACGTCATGATCAAAGTTCACGACGGTGCGATCGACGAATGACTTGAACCCGATGAGCTCGAGTTTCTTGATCTTCATTGCGTGCTCCGGTGCGAGGCCAGCCCGCGCGAGAGTTTCAGTGAGGGGGTCGACTGGGGAGTGGGCTCAGTTTTGACGCCGAGCAAGCGAAAAGCAGGGTGATGTGTCCAAACGTGGTGAACCGAGACTAGCCCGGGGCACCTGTTCACGCGACTGCTGAAAACTTGACTCCCTGAATACGCGTCTCGTGGTGTGCACGCAACCGTTTGGTCGAGCTGGGAATCAGATGAGGGCGACGGGAACCCACATGTCCCGCCGAACGCGCAGAATGGGTGACAAAAAGGCGGCGGCGCGGATCCCTGAGGCTCCCGCGCCGCCTGTCGGCTGGACCATTGCCTCCCGATCACATGATGGCTGCGATGGCGCCGACCTTGCGTGGAACCCAGAAGAGAAACCGCACAACCGAGGTTGCGATCGCTGCGACGGCCCTGCGTGTCACGGATGTGTCTTCGATCATGCGCGTCCCCCCTTTGCTTTCGAGTTTCATCTGTAACCGTGCTCGCGTCCCTGCGCGACCTTCTTGCCGAGCGAAAATGCTTGTGCGCGTAGGGGTTTACGCGTGAGGGGGGCAGCCGACGCAAGGCGGATTCGAAGAGCAACCGCCATATTAAGGCTCAGGTTCGATCAAGTTCTGCCGCTTTATGAGCTTGATGAGTCAATGGCGCTGGTTTGCGGGGTCGAGCGTAGAAGCGATTGTTCGACTAGAGCCTGAGTGGCGCGAGCTTATGGCGCGTTCTCGAGCCCGCTTCATGGCTGGGCCGACCTGGCAGCGCGCCTATGCTGAGGCCTTCGGAACGAACCCCGAGGTGCGAGCGCTCTACTCGGGTTCCAAACTTGCGGCGGTCGGTGTGTTTGAGTCTAGCGGCCACACCCGCTCCTTCGCGGAGAACCTGCACTTTCCTGTCTGCGACGTCGCAATCGACTGGAGCATCCCTGATATTGCGGACGCCCTCATCGACGCATGGACCGACGGCGCACCCGAATTATGCCTGTCGCGGTTACCTATTACTGAGCGCTTCGCGCGCACCCTCGAGTGGCACGCTGAGCGACGCGTTCCACATGTCGTGACGACAGCCCAACACGGAGACGCAAGCATCTCATTGCGAGGTGGTGTTGCGGGAATTGAGCGCCGCCTATCTCCGATGACTCGACGCGACGCGCGAACGAAAGAGAAACGGTTGACGGCGCTCGGCAACGTGAGTTTCGAAGCCCTCGGAGTTGACGCGCCTGTGTCCGATGCGTCGCTGCAAGAAGCGTTCGAGCTTGAGGCTTCGGGCTGGAAGGGACGCGAGGGATCACCGATTTCGGCCGATCCGATCACGAAGCGGTTCTACGAATCGCTCTTCAGGTACGGAGCGGCACACCACGAGATGGCGCTCTACGTCATCAAGCTCGATGGTCGCATCGTCGCGTTCGATCTTGATACGCGCAACAACGGTCGCATCGATTTGCTCAAGACGGGCTACGACGAGAGCTTGAGCAAGGCCAGTCCAGGCAACGTGTTGCGATGGCACATTCTTGAGAGCGAAGCGCAGCGAGGGGAGATCGACACGTATCATCTCGGCCGCCCCTCGGACTGGAAGATGCGTTGGGCGACCAAGGTCTCCGACGTGGGAAGTTTGCAACTCTATTCAGGTGCGCGGGGAAGGGCAATTTACTTGACCACCGTGGCTGCACGCACCTGGGTGAAGGAGCATCTTCCGACGATCATCGCGAAGGTACGCGACTTCAGAGGAGCTCCGCCGCCGCGCCCCGTCACAGAGATCAAGGCAGCCGTTCTTCACGCGCCGGTGTTGAGCCTCGTTCCTCCAGCGATGGTGCAAGTCGAGCCCACGCTTGTCGAGATCGAGATCGAGCCTCCTCTCGAGTCGGGTTATCAGCTCAAACCCGGGTTGTATGACCGTGATGAGGACGAGCAGGGAACGCAGGTTGGTTGACAGAGGGAGCGCTCGGGCATACCTCCGCGGCTGCAATGCCAACGTATGAGTATGCTTGTAGTGCTTGCGGTCACCAATGGGAGGAGATTCAAAAGATCTCCGAGCCGGCACTCGAAGCCTGTCCGAAATGCACCGAGAAGACCGCAAAACGCCTCATTAGCGGAGGCAGCTTCATTCTCAAGGGAGGCGGTTGGTACGCGGACCTCTACTCGTCGAAGCCGTCCAAGCCGGCAAGCACTGGCGAGTCGGCAGCCCCAACCAAAGCTGAAACGCCTGCTGGCGCACCCGCCGCTGCGCCAGCGCCTTCGACGACTGCGCCGTCAACAGCGAGCACCGGTGGCGGCGACTCAGGTAGCAGTTCCAGCGGGTCGTCGTCGACGTAGTCCAGCGAAGACAAGTTCATCCGCCTCGCGCAACGAGATACCCATCTCATTCGCAACGGCAGTGACAGCGGCATCCATAAGTGATCCATCTGGCGGCGATGCCTGTGAGTTTGCTTTCGCCGCAAGCAGCGCCTTCAGCGCCTTGTGATAGCAAGATGTCGCGATCATCCACGCCTCAGGGTCGGTGCACACCGTGACGCGTGCAAGCCGGTGTTCAATCACCTCGAGAGGGAGTTCGTCCAGTTCCCGCAACGCACCTGGAAAGTCGCGAGCGAGATCGCGCATCTGTTCCCGCATTTGCGTGGCTTCGATCGCCATCGTTCGAAGCCGAAGCATGCATGCGTACTTTCGAACGAGCGCACGTTGAGGAGATTCGTTCACTCTCTTGACGATAGCGCATCCACGCGTTTCTTTGGACGAATTTGGGCGCAAGAAGTCAGGAGTGATTTTGCGCTACGCTAAGTGTCATGAGCGAGAACGAACGCGAGCTAGTGTCTCTTCGAGGTGAACGCGACACCCAAGACCAAGAGTTGTTTGCGTTGATCGAGCGACGTATCTCACTCGCAAAACGCCTACGTGAGGTTTTCGCTGGCGACGCAATTCGAACCGAGCGCGAGCTTCGCGATGGCGCCTTCAGCCCGCGCGAGGGCGCCTTGCCGATCGAACAGTGGCAACACTTGCGTCGTGATATCAACGCGGTGTGCGCGCTTCTAGGAGCGCCGCTGAAGCTCGTTTTCGTTGGGGTTGAAGGCTCCCCCGCGCATCTTGCCGCAAAGAAGCGTTTCGGCACGGCGCTCGAGCTCATTGGTGCACGAACGGCGCGCGACGCGCTCGAGCTCGTGGAGCGTAAGCAAACCGAAATGGCCGTCGTGCCCTTCGAAACCACGAGCGAGGGCATTCTCCAGTCAACGCTCGTCGAGCTCGTGCGACGCGAAGTGAAGATCGTCGAGCTGATCGAGCTCCCACTTGAGCTTCATCTGTTCGGCAAGTCGCAATCCGTTGCGATGGTCAAGACAGTTTACGCTACGCGCGCTGACCGAGATTTGTGCTTGCGTCAGCTACAGGAAAAAGTGCCTGTTCCGATCGTGGAAATCGCGACGGCTCGAGAGGGTTTTGAACTTGCAGTGGCGATTGACGATGCTGCGGTTGTCGGGCCTGATTGGCTCGCCGAGAGCTTCGGGCTCGATCCACTCGTTCGAGGCGTTCAGGATGAAGCGCCCGAGCGCGTTCGATGCGCTGTTGTCGGCATCCGTCCATCGAGTCGAACGGGCTCAGACGTGACGTCGTTTGTCTTCGCGGTGCACGATACTCCGGGTGCATTGCTCGACATTCTGCGAGCTTTTGCGGAACGTGATCTTAGTTTGACGACGATTCAATCGCGGCCGATGGATGGCGAAAATTGGTCGTACTTGTTCTTCTGCGAGATCCTTGGTCATCCGACCGACCGAGCCCTCATCGCTGCATTCGAGGATGTGAA
>JAHFDY010000165.1 GCA_023248735.1 Myxococcales bacterium | reverse complement strand
CGCGGGTGCCCACTTTTCGAGCGTGGGCTTGATGCTCGCCGTCACCAATTCGGTCGGCGTCGTTTGCCCGTCGAGGACGATCTCTTCCTCCACCATCGCGATATCGTTCAGCGAATTGACGAGATAGAGGTGAAGTGACCCTTTCTTGCCGGGCTTGGACGTGGTGACAAAGAGGGCCGCCTTCGCCGACGTTCCCGACAGCGCAGCTCGCAACTTGGAGAGTGCCATTTCGCGCTGTTTGTCGTTCTTGAACGCAGCTGCGAGCGGAACGTTGAACGTTGGTTTCTCCTTGCGCGCGGCCTTGAGCGCCGCATCGAAGTCGGCCTTGCTGACCGCCCGCCACTTTCCCGGAAGGGCCTCGCGCACACTTGCGGCGACCTTGTCTGCGCCGGCCGAGTCGGAGAGTACGCCCAGCAGCGGCGATTCATCGATGCCAAACGCGGTGAACGTGACAAGCGAAGCGGTGCTGGCGGCAAGCCACGCAAGGAGGCGGTTCATTGCGCGTGATTATTAACACAAGCGCCGCGTCGCGTGGGATCACGTATGGGAAAAGTGACCTGCGACTTTCGACGCGTTTCGCTCTCGCACGGCGTGGCTGTGGTAATTGTGCGCGATGCCCGAGGTCATCGTCGTTGACCGCAACAAGCCTGACCCAAGGGCGATTGCGCGCGCCGTTTCGGTGCTGCTTTCGGGCGGGCTTGTCGCTTTTCCGACGGAGACGGTTTACGGCCTGGGAGCACTTGCGCTCGAACCGCGTGCGCTTGCGCGAATTTTCGATGCGAAGGGGAGGCCTTCGCACCATCCACTCATCGCGCACGTGACCGGAATCGCGCAGGCAAGAACGTTGATTGATCCATGGACGGCGCTGGCCGATCGACTCGCGACGACTTTTTGGCCGGGACCCCTGACGCTCATTGGTCACCGGTCGAGTATCGTTCCCTCCGCATTGACGGGTGGGCATTCGTCGGTGGCGGTTCGCGCGCCGTCTCATCCGGTTGCGGCAGCGTTGATCTTGGCCGTCGGTGCGCCGGTGGCCGCTCCAAGCGCGAATCGTTATCAGGCGATTTCTCCGACATCGGCGGCTCACGTGCTCACTGGATTAGGTAACGAAGTTGACCTTGTGCTTGACGGTGGCTCGTGCGCTGAGGGCGTTGAGTCGACGGTGCTCGATATGACCTCGGACGTGCCGCGCATTTTGCGGCCGGGCCCATTGTCACAGAGGACGTTACAAAAGGTTGCAGCCGATGTCGTGCTTGCCCAAGAAGTCGCAACGGACGACGAACTGCGAGCGTCGCCGGGCCTCGATCTTCGCCACTACGCGCCTCGTGCGAAGCTCGTTGTCGCGCCGAACGCTACGGTTGCCGTTGAGCTTGCCAAGCAGGTCCTCATGCGCGACGAGGAGCGTGTTGCACTCATGCTTTGGGACCACCACCCTGACGCGATGGCGCACGTCGTACGAACGATGCCTTCGCGCGCTGCGGAATATGCGCGCGATTTGTACGCGACGTTGCATGATCTCGATGCGCTTTCTGTGG
The DNA here is from genome assembly GCA_023248735.1 of Myxococcales bacterium. GTDB lineage: Bacteria > Myxococcota_A > Polyangia > Polyangiales > Polyangiaceae > JAHFDX01. The sequence continues at coordinate 8,812 of JAHFDY010000165.1, read as the reverse complement.
AGATCATCATCGCCCAAGCGGTCCCAAAGGAAAGCGAGTGGGACGCGGTGCGTGATCGGCTCGCACGTGCTTCGGCAGACCCTTCACGGTTGCTTTCGTAACCGCGGGTTCTCCGGTGGCTGAACTCCAGATCGTTCGCGCAACCGGACGCGGAGGCCCGCGCCCTTCTGTCTCAACGTTACCGACGGCTTCAACTCGAGGACTTGTCCAGGAAGCAGATCGATCCGCCAGCGCTGCGCAACCACTGCCAGAATGAGTGTCGCCTCCATCATCGCAAAGTGGTTGCCGATGCAAACGCGTGGGCCACCGCCGAACGGGAAGTACGCATAGCGCGGCAAAGCGTCGGAGCGCCCGTCCCTCCAGCGTTCGGGGTCGAATCCCTCTGGGTTGGGAAACCATCTTGGATCGCGGTGCACCACCCACTGACTGAGGAGGATTTGCGCACCCTTTGGAATGTGACGCCCCCCTACGTTGACATCTTCCAATGCTTCGCGGCCTGTGGTCCACGCGGGCGGGAAGAGCCTCATGGATTCTTTGAGAACACACTCCGTGTACGGAAGCGCCTTCACATCGTTCGCACCTGGCGTGCGCCCTCCCAATACTTGAGCGAGCTCGGCCTGCAGCTTGCGCTCGACGTCGGGATGCTTGCTCAGCAAGAATAGGGTGTGCGCTAGCGCTAGCGCTGTCGTTTCGTGCCCGGCGAGAAAGAGCGTTACGGCTTCGTCGCGAAGCTGCTTGTCGCTCATGCGCGCGCCGCTTTCGTCCTCGGCGGTGAGGAGCGTGCCCAATAGATCGTCGCGCTGTTCTCCAGCCCTTCGTCGCGCGATGACGCGGAAAATGAGTTCGTCGATCTGAGCGACTGCGCGTTTCATGCGGAGGTTGCGAAGCGTGGGTACCCAAGGTGGGAGCTTTGCGATTGCCTCCGGGCTGTTTGCGAAAAACTCGTTGATCACTTCCATTGCGCTGCGAACGGTTTCGCCGTCGGTCGCGCCGACGCCCGCACCGAACAGAACCTCCGCCACGACCTCCATCGTGATGCGTGACATTTCTTGATGCAGGTTGATTTGCTGGCCGTGCGTCCACCCTTTAATCGCCGCCTCGGTCACTTGGGACATCGTGTCCGCGTAGCTTTGAATGCGCTTTGGCACGAAGGCCTGAGACATCAGCTTGCGCTGCCGCTTCCAAAGTTCACCTTCGCTTGTGAGTAAGCCCAGCCCAAGCGCGCGTTCAAGCACACTTGCATAGTCGTCGCGACCCATGACGCGTGCGTGCTTGACGAACACAGTCTCTATGTCGTCAGGATGGTTGACTAAAAACCACGGACGACCGAGCAACTTAATTTCGACGATGTCGCCGTAGCGATCGGTCAGATCGCGGAGGAACGTGAGTTGATCGGTCGCGAATCGTAGAAGGTTGCGTGCGCCGATCAAACCGGGTGGGCCTTCCAACATCGAACGCGCTGGCTCGCAATCGACTGGACTCTTCGCACTAACAGTGGACTCGTTCATGATTGGTCTCTCGCTTCGTCTTGTGCGCGAATTGTAGTGGATCACTCGTGACGTAACGCTACAATCGGATCGAGATGGGAGGCGCGCCAGGCAGGAAAGAAACCGAAGATGATTCCCGTAGCCGCGCTCGTCATGAGGCTCACCGCGACGCTCGTCGGATCGATGCTCATGGGCCATTCAAAAAGCGTGGTGAATAGCGCGACGATGCCGGCGCCTGCGCACACGCCCGCTATGCCTCCCACGAGCGATACGACAATCGACTCCACCAGGAACTGATTGCGAACGTTGGCGGTCTGCGCACCCACCGCCATGCGAATCCCAATTTCGCGCGTCCGTTCTGTCACGCTCACGAGCATGATGTTCATCACGCCGATGCCGCCGACGACCAAACTGATGGCCGCGACGAGCACAAGTAGCACGGTGAGAAGGCCATAGATCGATGCTTGCATCTGCTGGAATTCTTTTTGTGACCGAATCGTAAAGTCAGCCAACTTGACGTCTTGGATGTGATGACGCTGCATCAAAATTGACTGCACCTGCGCGATCGCACGATCCGAAACTTCAGGCGATGTTGCGGACGCCATGAGCACGCCCGCAAAGTCGGGTGACGTCTTCATGATGCGGGCGCGCATCGTTGAAATCGGCATCAAGATGATGTCGTCTTGATCGCCGCCGATTGGCGCCTCCCCTTTTGATTCGAGGACCCCAGCGATGCGAAAGTTGTAACGACCAATGCGCACCCGTTGACCGACACCGTGGCCTGCTCCGAATAGCTTTCGTTCCACGGTGGAGCCGAGGATGACGACCTTCTGTTTCGTCTGCTCGTCCAGCGGGGTCCACATGTCGCCGTGTTTGACCTTCCACGAGCGCACTTCAAAAAAGGAAGTTGTGGTGCCGACTGCGCTCGTCGACGCGTTTTGCTCGCCGGAGATGGCTTGCACGCGTGATCGAAGAGAGGGTGCTACCGCTTTGATACTGCTGGCTTCGTGGAGGAGTGCTTCGCCGTCCGATTGGGTGAGCCGCTGGCCTTGTCCCTGCATGCCGCGCGCGCCGGATGCGTTGGTGGACTGTGGAAACACGATGATCATGTTCGAGCCCATCGACTCGATTTGTTTGCCAATGCTGTCGCGGGCGCCCGCACCGATGGCCGACACCGTGACGACCGAAGACACACCGATCAGGATTCCGAGAACCGTCAATGATGTGCGAATCAGATCGCGGCGCAACGTGCGAATTGCCAGCACTACCGTGTCTCGGTTGAAGAAAAGGTATGCGCCGAGCGCAAGAAGAAGGACTGCGAGGATCATGGCCTAGGTGTCCGCTCGCATTGCTGCGATCGGGTCAAGTCGTGCAGCCCTGCGTGCAGGAATGTAGCCGAAGAAGACACCAATCAGCACGCTTGTAAGAACGGCGGTCATGACCGCATTTCCGCTTGGACGCATCGGCCAGCCGAGCGCATTCCCAAGGCCGGCGGTGAGCGCAATGCCGCATAGCAAGCCCAACACGCCTCCGAGTGCGGATAGCATGATCGCTTCGGCCAAGAACTGGATCAAAATATCACCCTCGCGGGCACCAATAGCCATGCGCACGCCGATTTCACGCGTTCGTTCGGCGACACTTACGAGCATGATGTTCATCACGCCGATTCCGCCCACGATCAGGCTGACCGCCGCAACGCTCAAAAATAAGATCGAGAGCACGTTGCTTATGCCCTCTTGGGTCTTTTGAAACTCGGCTTGCGTGTTGATGACGAAGTCGGGCTCGCCCGCGCCTATGTAATGCCGCTGACGCAAGATCGCGTCGACCTCGGCTTGTGCGCGCTCGGTCGATTCGGCGCGCGAAGCGCTCGCCATGATGAGATCGACACGACCATTTTTCACTGGGCGTATGCGTGCGCGATAGCTCCCAATGGGCATCAAGATGCGATCGTCCTGATCGTCACCGAAGGTCGACGTTCCGCGACTCTCAAGAATTCCGATGATGCGGAAGGGCGCGCGCCCGATACGAATCGTGCGGCCCAGCGGATCGCCCTGACCGAAGAGGTTCGTCGCAACGGTCGTGCCGATGATGCACACCTTGGTCTTGAGTAACTCGTCGCTCTCGGACCACAACTCTCCCTTGTTGACCTTGTACTTGCGGATGGGAAAGTAGGGCAGTGAGACGCCGGCGACGGTGGTCGTGACGTTCTTTTCGCCGAACACGACCTGCGATGCGCCGCTCAGCCAAGGCGACACTGCCGATACGCTCGTTGCACCTTGCGCGATGGCGCGTGCGTCCGCTTCGGTGAGCCTACCGTTGGCGGTCGTTTTGGCGCCCGACGATTGGACAGGTTGCGGATTGATGAAGAGTGCATTCGCAGCGAAACCCGCGATCTCTCCGCCGACGCGTTGCGACGCTCCACTGGCCAGCGCGGTTACTGTGACCACAGCTGCGATGCCGATGAGGATTCCGAACACGGTCAGAAAACCGCGAAGTTTGTTGCGTGCGATGGCTCCGCCGGCGACGCGCAAGCCGCTAAGGAGCATGCGGAAATTCACGCGCGCACCCAACGCGTCGCCGAGATGAGCAGCACGCGTGCGCTCATCCCGATCGCAAACGCGCAGCCAATTGTCACGAATTGTAACATTCGCGGTAACGAAATAACTCTTGCGATCCATCCTTGCGGAACGGAGGGCACAAACGTCGCTGATAGAACGATGGCCGTCGCGGCGGTAATTGTAACAATTGACTGTACAAATGACACGCGTAGCGTCTCGTTCCAACGGCGTGTTCGCCCCAGAGTTCGAAGCCCTCCCGCGGCAAACCAAGCTTCTCCAAGGAGTGCTCCGATGATGAGCGTTACCCCCATCGACTGACCAAGGATGAAGCTGTTGTAGAGCGAACCGAGCACGAGGCCGATGGCGGTGCCAACGCTGACGCGGGCGTAGACACCCAATGGGATCGCCCGCTCTCGTTTCGCGATCGCTGTTGTGGTTGGGCCTTTGCCCTCGGAAAATACCTCGACCGGCGGGAGCTTTGTGAGTTCATGGGCCGCGTTGTGCGGCGTGTCATTGTAAATATCGCTGACGATCCTTCCGTCGCGCATCGTGATGACACGTGCCGCGCACTCTGCGATGTCGCGTTCGTGCGTGACGAGAACGATCGTTTGTCCGTTGCGATTGAGGCTCTGCAAGAGCGCGAGGACTTCGAGGCTCGTGCGCGTATCGAGATTGCCCGTCGGTTCATCGGCGAGAAGCAAGGGCGGTTCGGTTACGAGGGCCCTCGCAATGGCCACGCGTTGCTGCTGTCCGCCCGACAGTTGATTGGGTGTGTGGTGACCACGATCGGCCAGACCCACCTGCGCCAGCGCGCGCTCCGCTCGCTTCTTGCGCTCGCTCGCGCCAATCCCTCGATATTGCAGCGGGAGGTCAACGTTTTCGATCGCCGTGGTTCGGCTGAGCAGATTAAAGCCCTGAAAAATAAAGCCCACCATGCGATTGCGCACAATGGCGCGTGCATCCTGACTCTGTCCTCCGACGTCCAATCCGGCGATGCGATAGCTGCCCTGCGTGGGCCGATCGAGACAGCCCAAAATGTTCATCATTGTGCTCTTGCCAGAGCCACTCGCTCCGACGATCGCGACGAACTCACCGCGGTGGATCGTCAGGTTGACGTCGCGCATCGCGTGCACAACGCCGGCGTCGGATTCGTAGTCTTTCGCCACGTTGATCAGCTCGAGCAACACGGGCGCGTCGGTCACGCCGGTTGGCACACTGCTGGGCACGAGAGGCACGTTGGGCATGTCAGAACATCTTTCGTCCGCGTTGCTTCTTCTGCTCGGGCGTTTCGTCGTTTTCGTCCGTGACTAATTTCGTGCCGGCACCGAGCGATTCATCTGTCAACTGCGTGAACAATCCGTCTGTGATGCCAATGTTGACCATCTTCGGCTCGGCCTTTTCGCTTCCTAGCGTCGAGTCGGTGATCACGAACACACGGCCTTTACCCTTGGGCAACGTAGACTCGACCGCCGAAGGCGCAGTTGCGCTCGCGATGCCCCTCGGGGCGTCGTCCTTCGGTGGCGTCGGCTTGAATCGGAGTGCGCCGTTCGGCACGCGCAACGTGGCCTTTGCTTCGCGTGTGCGAATCGTGATCGTCGAGGTCATCCCCGGCCGCAACTTTTCTCCGGGGTTGTCGACTTCGACGATTGCAGAGTACGTCACCACGCCCTGCACGCTGTTTGGACTAAACCGAACTTGCGTGACAACGCCGCGAAATGTCTCACCGGGAAACGCGTCGACGACTGCGTCGGCCTGCATCTGTTCACGAATTTTGCCAACGTCTGCCTCGTCCACGTCGGCGAGCACGCGCATCTTGCGAAGGTCTTGCGCGATCACAAACAGGGTCGGCGATTGAAAGCTCGCCACGACCGTCGCCCCGGGATCGACTCCGCGGGTAATGACGATGCCGTCGACCGGCGAGTAGATCTTCGTGAACGCTACGTTGGTGAGCGACTGCGTCAGTTGTGCCTGGGTCGCACCGATGTTCGCGTGGGCCGCGCTCGCGTTAGCCTTGGAGACTTCGTAACTGCCCCGCGCTGCATCGAGTTCACCCTTGCTCGCGAGGTTCTGTTCGAACAGCTTTTGAACGCGCTCAAAATTGAGGCGACTCGCCTCGGTGTTGGCGTTCGCGCTTTCGAGCTGAGCCTTCTGCGCAGAAATATTGGCCTGTGTCGCACTGACCTGCGCGCCGTAGATCGTCGGGTCAATCTCGGCAAGAACGTCGCCTTTCTTGACGATCGAGTTGAAGTCGACGGGAACCTTCGTGACCCGACCATTGACCTGCGCACCGACATTAACCTGCAAAATCGGCTGCACTGTCCCTGTGGCTTGTACGGTCTCTGTCACGTCGCCCTTTGTCACTTCGGCCGCCACGTACTTCGCGGGCGGTGGGGGGCGATTCGCGCTCCGCCACGCTAATCCGCCTCCGCAGAGCGCAAGGATGAAAGCCCCGATAAGACCGCGTTTAAGCCACTTTTGTCCGCCGGTCTCACCGCTTAGGACTCTCGCTAAGTCGTCGTTCGTGGAGCTCGCTGCGCTCATAGGAATGTGACCTTAGCACCCAAGGATTCGGATGGGCGGCTGTCCAAACGACGTGGGCGCGATAGACTCCGGTGCTAGGTGGGTGTGTCAAGACGTGACAGCCGAAGCGAGACCAGGCGAACTGACAGTCGAAGAAGCGCCGGTCAGCCGGCCGAGATCGCTGCGCATGTCGTTTGATGAACTCTCCGATCGGGAGCTTTTTGCGATCGCACAATCCGGAGATCGCGCTGCGTTTGGCGCGTGGATGCGACGGCACGAGCCGCGCGTCTTTCGATTGGTCAAGCACCTTGTCCGCCGTGACGCGGAGGCTGAGGAAGTTGTGCAGGAGGCGTTCGTTCGGGCTTTTCGGGCTTTGTCGAGTTTCGACGGGCGAAGCGAGCCATTCACCTGGCTCTATCGCATTGCGCTCAATCTCTCGCTCAACGCAATTCGCTCGCGAAAGGCGCCGCACGACGATGTCGACGACCCGCGATTATGCGGTGACTTGGCTTCGGCAGCCGATAGCTCAACCGATCTCGAGCAGCGGCAGCTCGTGGGCGCGCTTTACAGTGGCCTTGAAGCGCTGAGCGAGACCCTGCGCGTGACGCTCCTTCTCGTGTGCGTCGACGGCGTCACGCACGATGTGGCTTCGCAAATCTTGGGTGTGCCCGAAGGCACGATTGCTTGGCGCGTTCACGAGGCGCGCCGAAAGCTGAAGCTCATGCTCGAAGAGCGGGGCTTCTCAGTTTCCGATGCCGAGCGGGGCCAATGATGAAACGTTTGCACACAATCGATGAGCTCCTTACACTGGAGCTCGAACATTCCGCACCCACTGAACAGAACGAGCAACGGTTCAAGCGCGTTGAATCGTTGCTTTCGGCGGCTTCGCCCGAGCCACTCGGTGCTCTCGGCCTTCCGCCTCAGCTTGAAGATAGCCCGTTGCAAGGTACACCTATGTACCCATACGAGCACCCGTACGCACACGAGCCCGCGAAAGAGCACATCATGAGCGACCGCGAAAACGATCGAAACACGTTCAAGGATCTCGCGAAACTTGCGGGCGCGCCGAAGCAAGTCGAGGCCAATTCCGAAGATGACGGCGTGATCGACTTTGCCGCATTGGCTGCTGCCGCCGCACCACCGCCGCCGCCGCCCCCGAGCGTGCCCGCCTCAGCCGTATCGATTCCGCCGGCCGTGAGCAGCGCGCCCTCGAGTGCGCGGCTCCCTCAGCCGGTTGGCGCGAGTGAGCTGACTTCCGCTCCGGCCTCTTCGGCGCCAAGTGCGGTCGCTATCGCCAACGTGCTGCCTCCAGTTGAGCGTGCGCCTCGCGTGAGTCAGCCTCCCGCAGCTGCGCCGCCAGCGCCCGTCGAGAGCGTTCCGGCTCCGCGTGGCGCAGAGCGCAAGAAGTCGCCAATGCTCCCAGTCGCGTTTGCGATCGGTGCAGTTGCAGCAGCGGTTGCGTTTGTCGCGATGAAGTCTTCGAGCGACCAAAAAGTAGCTTCGAACGTTACGAATAAGACTGCGCAGGGTGCGGCACCTCAGCTGGGTGAGCCCGTGAAGGCTCGAGCGGTGGCGGCACCTGATTTGCCGACGGAGCCAGAGGCGGTGGCGAAGCCCGCAACGACGGCGAGCGCGAAGGTGGCGCCTCTCGCGAGCGCTGACAAGAAGCCCGAAGAGAAGCCAGAAGAGAAGAAGCCGGAAGAGGTGAAGACCGAGCCGCCAGTGGCGAGCGTTGCTCCTCCTGCGACGGCGAATCCAGGCGATCCTGCGTCACTCGAAGAGCAGATAAGGCGTGCTGCGGGCGGCAACGCAAAGAACGATCCGGGAGCGGGCGCAGCGGCCGGCCCCGACACGACCGGCTTACCCACGAAGCCATCCCAGGGTGCTGTGCGCGGCGCGGTTGGCACGGTGCTCGGTGCTGCGCGCGCGTGCGTAACGGCGGACGATCCGGTGGCGCATGCGACGATCACCTTCGGTTCGAGCGGCGGCGTACAGGGTGTTTCGGTCAGCGGCGGAGGCGGCAAAGATGGCTGTATCCGCGGGGCGTTGAGCCGAGCGCGCGTCGCACCTTTCTCCCAGCCGAGCTTTTCGACGAGCGTTACGGTTCGGGGCGACTGAATTTCGTTGGGGATTGCGTATCGCGTGGGAGTGCCGGACGTCACCACCCACTCATCGCTTTTGGGCTGATGCCTCGTAATCGCGTATCGCGTGGGAGTGCCGGACGTCACCACCCACTCATCGCTTTTG
>JAHFDY010000164.1 GCA_023248735.1 Myxococcales bacterium | reverse complement strand
GATCGCGAAAATGTGCCCGAGCTCGTGCCAAATGACGTTGCCCCAGTTGAACGGTTCGCTCTCAGGGCTCATTGCCGCAAGGACTCGACCGAAGCAGACGCCCTGAATGCCAATGTTGGGTAGTCCGGAAGTACGCACACTGAAGTGTTGGCGTGAGTCGTAAAGTTCGACGGCAATCGGCGTCGTCGGCGCGTACCCGTAGCGGTTCTTCATCGTGCTCCAGGCACGCGCCGAGAACTGTGGAATGTAGCGCGAAAAGATCTCTTTCTTTTTCTTCGGAAAGCGAAACTTGAAAATGCCTTCCTCGACGGATTCATAGCCGTTCGGGATCCAGTCTTTGTAGAGACGTTCGAGCGTGTTGAACGCGCGCACGTTGAACTTGTCGTGGCGCCAGGCCTCTTCGAGCGACTTCTGTCCCTCGGCTTCGTCGCCGCCGCGCATCTGCATAAGCCCAAGCTCCGCCCACGCGCGGCCGTACTTCGGGTCGATCGCGGTTGCCTCCTTCATCATTCTAACGATGTCGTCGTAGCGGTGTTCCCACTCCGCGTACTCGGCGGCGATGACGAAGAATCGCGCGTATTCGGTGTTCCGTTTGAAAGCCTCACGCTTTGCGACCTCGTACCCTGTTGGATCGTCAGCAAGGAAGCGCGCCGCCGCTTTGAGCGACCACAACTCAAGGTGGTGAGGGTTCACTTCGAAGCCGCGAGCAATCTCTTTCTCGGCTTTGGGGAGATCATTGTCGCGCATCGCGAGGCCCGCAAGCAGCGCCGAGGCGTCTGGGTGGCGCGGGTGAATCGAGAGCGCCTTCTCCACGTCTTCGCGCGCGCCGTCGAAGTCGAGCGACTGCTCGAGCTTCACGCGAGCGAGCCATAGGAAAATCTCCGCGTCGCGAGGCGCTATCTTGAGAGCTTCTTCGAGCACCTCTTGTGCATGTCCAGTGTCGTAGTTGTCGAAGAACAACTCGGCGCGCCACTTCAGCGTTTCGACTTGGCCTTTTTCGGCCTTCTCGCTGTCGTTGAATGCGCGGTTTGCATCTTTGACGTGTCGCAAGAGCATCATCGCCCGACCCACCATCGCGAGTCCCTCGGCGTCATGGCTTGTGATCACGTCATTGCTATATTCGTCAGCAAATTTCAGCAAATGGGGCTCAGCGTCCGAGCGCTTGCCGCGGTGAATGAGAAGCTCCCCCAGCATGAGACGCGCCCTTCGCCCGAGGGGTGAGGTCATGATTGCTAGCGCTTGGAGCGCCTTCTCGGCTTCGTCGTAGCGGCCGTGCTTCATCGCCACTTTGGTTAAGAAGAGTGTCCGCGCGTCGCTAGCGGCGGCGCTCTTCGCCGTCTTCTCCGCGAGGTCATCAAGACCCGTTTCGAGCTGAACGCGCGCCAAAAGTAGCTTGCCTTGATCTGTTTTGATCTTGGCAAGCGCTTCGGTGGCTTTTTCGTACTTGGTCTGACGTACAAGCTTGTCGGCCGCTTCGATCGGGCTCGGGGTTTTCTCGGTTGGCTTCTTCGGTGTGGCCGTCGATGCGCCCGTGCCCTCTGCCGATGCTGTTGATGCGACGAGCGCAAACGCGAGGAGAGACGTAGAGAAAGATCTCATGGCGCTTCAGGATACGTCGTCTCGGTGCTACCAGTCGGCCAGCTATGTCCGAAAATCCCGAAGTTTTGCGAATGAGGCAGGAAATTGCCCGGCGCAGGACCTTTGCCATCATTTCTCACCCGGACGCGGGCAAGACGACGCTCACAGAAAAGCTCTTGCTATACGGGGGCGCGATTCAGCTCGCCGGTGCGGTGAAGGCGAAGCGCGGGCGCGCGTCAGCGGTCAGCGATTGGATGGACATCGAACGCGAAAGAGGCATCTCGATCACATCGAGCGTGCTGCAGTTTCCGTATCGCGGCATGCAGATGAATCTGCTTGATACTCCCGGCCACGCCGACTTCAGCGAGGACACCTATCGCACACTGCACGCCGTGGATGGCGCGGTCATGTTGCTCGATTGTGCGAAGGGTGTGGAAGCGCAGACGAAGAAGCTGTTTCGCGTGTGCAAGCACCGGCATATGCCCATTTTCACACTCGTCAACAAAATGGACCGTCCAGGACGTGAACCATTCGACCTCGTCGGCGAGGTCGAGAACGTACTTGGAATCGGCGTGTATCCGATCACGTGGCCGATCTATCGCGGCGCCCAATTCCGGGGCGTCTATCACCGCCTTAAGAAGCAGGTGTACTTGTTCGCCGCCGACAAGGCGGGGTCGAGCCAAGCGGCGGGTGCGGAGGCGATCGGCTTCTCCGTGAGCGGCATCGATGATCCGCGTCTTCGCGAGGAGATCGGCGACGACGGCTACAACCAGCTCCGCGGAGAAACCGAGCTGCTTGAGATGGCGGGCGACGAACTCAACATGGATCGCCTTATGCGCGGCGAGGTCTCGCCAATGTTCTTTGGCAGCGCGATGAACAACTTTGGGATTCAGCCATTTCTCGACACGTTCATCGATCTCATGCCGCCCCCCGTGTCACACCTGAGCAGTGCGGGCATCGTCAACCCCGATGACGAGTTTTCCGGGTTCGTGTTCAAGATTCAGGCAAACATGGACAAGGCGCATCGCGATCGCGTCGCCTTCTTGCGCATCTGCTCAGGCAAGTTCGAGCGCGGGATGAAGGTCAAGCACGTCCGCAGCGACAAGGCGATTCGCCTCGCGAACCCGACGACCTTTCTTGCGCAAGAACGAACGATCGTTGATGAGGCTTTTGCGGGCGATGTCATTGGTATTTACGACCCCGGCATTTTCGAAATTGGCGACACGATCACGGTCGACAAAACGTTGCAGTATGAGGAGATTCCGAGCTTCGCGCCGGAGCACTTTGCGCGCTGCGTGATGATCGATCCGATGCGCCGAAAGCAGCTCAAGAAGGGCCTCGAGCAGTTGGCGCAAGAGGGTACGATTCAACTCTATCGGCCGCCGGCGGGGCGAGAAGGCGACACGATCCTTGGCGCCGTCGGTAGGCTTCAACTCGAGGTCGTGCAACACCGCTTGAAGGGAGAGTACGACGTGCAACTCCGCCTCGAGCCGCTGGCGTGTGAGTTCGCGCGTTGGGTCAGCCGCAAGGACGGCGCCGAGGTCGACCTCGGCGCGTTCGACCGCGAGCGTGTGGGAATTCCGGTTGTCGACCTGCGTGGCCGGAGCGTTGTTCTGTTTCAAGGCGAGTGGCAGCTGGGCACAGCGGAGCGCGTGTTTCCGGACATTGAGTTTGCGGAGACCGCGCGAGGTGTTGTGTCGCGGAAGTGAGAGAAGACCTCGATTTTTCCAGGATGTCGCGCGTGCTACGCTTCATGGTTGAGGAACTCTTCGAGTGAACGCCGCCGATCTTTGTCACGCCTGTCTGGAATCACAGGAGCTTGCCGACCTTTTCGTTCGTGACTTCGTCGATACGTTTCGGCGTTCCAACGCGACGACTCGGTCTGCCCTCGTTGCGAGCGGTCCTCTACAAAATGGTCGATGGGAAGGCCTCGTTTCCGCCGTCGTGAGCGCGCTGTGCCGCGAGACGGCGACGCCGGTCCCCGGTTGGGTGTTTCACGTGAAGAGTCCTGAGCCGTTCTTTGCGTTTCCAGCGCAGAGCTACGCGATGCGTGTTCGTCTCATGCTTGAATCTCCGGTGCCTTTTCGAATGCGAAACGTGTTCGTTCCGTCAACTTACTTGTCGAGAGCGTGAGAGACCGTTCGCACGCAAGGCGGGGGCCGCTCTGACGAAATCATTTTGCTACGGACGTGCGCGAGATTGCGTGCGACTTGTAGGCGTGACCGGGCTCATCGTTACGGACCCATGAGCACTTCCACAAATCCGTACGCCGCGCCTGCAGCGCCGGTAAATTCCGCCCTGGCCCTGCCTCCGCATCATGCGGGCTATCGAGCAGAGGGGCACGAGGGCGCATTTCGTGAAGGCAACTTGCTTGTCATGCATCGGCAAGCCCGGCTGCCATACCTCTGTGTCAGAACCGGCAAACCCGCAACGCGCTCCCTTGCGCGCACGCTGCGATGGCACACGCGGTGGCTCTTGCTTCTCATTTTCATCAGTCCCGTTTTGTACGTTCTCGTTTCTGCGATCGCCACAAAGACGGTCGTCGTTCACGTAGGGCTTACCGACGAGTGGCACGAGCGCGTGCGCAAACGACGCATGATTGGCCTTTCGATTATCGGCGGGTTGCTCGTGCTGTTTGCACTCGGCCTCGGACTCATGGTCGCGGGCGCTGCGGTAACGTCACAGGTCGCGGTGGCGGTCGGCTCCGTGATGGCACCAACGGCCATTTTTGTGTTGATCGTCTGCGCGATCGTGCACACACGGATGACGGCGATGGTCTCAGCCGTGCGCATCACCGATACGTACGTGTGGGTCAAGGGCGTGCATCCTTCGTATCTGGATCAGTTGCCTCCTCGTTGGTGAATTGGGGCCGAGTGATTGCCTATAGGATACGCGTCATGTCCAGCGCGTCTTCACCGTCGCGATAGTACGCACGGCGCTCACCACTGACGTCGAATGCAAACGCGCGGTAGAGCGCAATCGCCGGTGCGTTGCCCTTGCGCACCTCGAGCACGATGAGCCGCATGTTCTTTGAACGCGCTTCCTCAATGAGAACCTCAAGCAACGCTCGCGCGTGACCCTTACGTTGGTGACTTGGTGCCGTGCTGATGTTGATGACATGCACCTCGTCAGCGACGAACCAGGTAACTAGAACGGTTACAATTTGGCGCGCTTCGGTATAGACCCAGACCCGCGACCAGGCCCTTTCCAGCTCATCGATGAGCGACTGGCGTTCGATGTCTGGCAGCGCTTCCGGTAGCTCGAGCGTCGCAAGGAAATTTGCGTCGAGGCGAGCGATCATGCGACTTCGCTGGTTCGTCGACGCACGAGTCTCGATTCGAGAAGTTGGTAAAGAATCTTACATGTCTCGAAACTTGACATATGACTCTCCTTCACGAGATCACGCACCGTGCGATGTCCGTTGATCAGGTCGAGCAGGGCGCTTTCTTGTGGCACGAAGCGCTGCCTGCCTGCGGCTTCGATCGCGGTGTCGTCGCGCTGCAAGACCGACGTAAAGTCACCGAGGCCACGCTCAATCACGTGCCATTCGTCGACCCGCCGCAGACCCTCCATTACGACAGCAGCCACCGGAAGGCCCAGGCAGGCACTTTCGGCGAGAGGCGGAAGCTCAGAAGTGATCGACAATTCAAACCGGCCATCGCTCCAACGTAGGGCATCGTAAATCAGTTCACTCGATTGACGAGCGAGCGCCTCGCGGAGCTGCTCCTTCGTCGCCTTGCCGGAGCTCACGAGCAGGGCGCCAATGGTGCGGTGTTCGTTCGTGGTCGACATCGGATTGAGTTCCGAAGATGGATCTTCGTCTCCCGAGGAAACGGGCGGCGGCGGAGGTGTGGAGCCGATGCTTCGTAAGAGGGCGTCGATGTCTTCCGGCGTCACCAGGCCCTGCTCGATAAAGTACCGGCCGAGGTGAAACTCCCGCGATGCCCGTCGCGCTTGCACGAGGTCGATGAGGCCATCACGCATGCAGATGCTCACCTCGCGCTGTTTGCGACGGACCAATAAGACGCCGGTGCATGCGTCCATTTGCAACCACTGGAGCACTGAGCCAAGATTGAACGAGCCGAGATCGCCCGCGAGTCGTCCTTCGTGTGCCGAGGCAGATGACACCGCACGAATGGCTCCTGCGAGCGGATCGATCGGGTTGCCTAGCCGCGCGCGCAACTCGCCCTCAAGCACGTCGCGGTTGGCAAGGACCGTGAGCGGCATCGACGTGATCGCGGTCTGAATCAGTTCGATCGAAACCGTGAGCACGTCTTGCGACAGAGACTGTGGCGGTGGTGGTGGCGGGCCCGACTCGTACGCAACCGAGACCGCGATACCGGCTTCGGATCGTCTGAGCGCGTGCTCGATGACGAGGACCAACGCGTCGACGTCGAATGGCTTGCTGATGGCGTCGACAGCACCGGTCTGCGCGATGAACTGGTCGCGAATTTTGTCCGACTTGGCGCTCATGAGCACGATAGGAAGGTCGCGTCCCCGCAGGCGCTCTCGAATTGCACGGCAGAGCTGCAAGCCGTTCATGCGCGGCATCACGAAGTCGACAAGCGCGAGGTCGACCGGCTCGCTTCCCTCTTCAAGGAGCGACAGCGCTTCGGCACCGTCACCCGTCGCCGAAACGCGAAAGCCACGGCGCTCGAGCAGGGCGGTTACAACCCGTCGAATGGTGTGGCTATCGTCGACGACTAAAATGTGATAGGGCACGTTACAAATTACGCACGCACGGCGCACGCTCTCCCGGCGACACAGATGTGTAGGCAAAGGTGGGTTTCGTCAAGCGCAACCGTCAGGGGTCGGCTATTCTCGCGCTCCGATGGACCTGCTCGTTCGAGGTGGCACAATTGCGACGTGTGCGGATGACGATCGGGTCGTCGTTGGCGACGTTTTGGTGCGCGAAGGGAGGATTGTTTACGTCGGTCCATCGCTGCAGTTGCCCGGTCCGGCGCGGGTGATCGACGCATCGGGCTGCGCGGTTGTTCCCGGCTTCGTTCAGGCACACGTGCACCTGTGTCAGGTGCTCTTTCGCGGGCTTGCCGATGATATGCCGTTGCTCGAGTGGCTCAAGCGTCGCATTTGGCCGCTCGAGGCCGCGCACGATGAAGCGTCATTGGGCGCGAGTGCGCGTCTCGGGTTACTCGAGATGATGCTCGCCGGCACGACGACGATTCTCGACATGGGTACCGTGCGTGCGCACGACGCCGTGATGACCGCTTGCGAGGAGACCGGCATTCGCGCCATGAGCGGCAAGGCCATGATGGATCTCGGCGACGGGGTGCCTGACGGCTTGCGTGAATCGACCAAGGCAAGCCTCGATGAGAGCGAGCGGCTCGCGCGCTACTGGCAAGGACGCGGCGAAGGCCGCCTCGGTTATGCTTACGCTCCGAGGTTCATCTTGTCGTGCAGCGAGGCGCTCGTGCGCGGCGCATGCGAGCGGGCGCTTGCGCAGGGCATGTTGGTTCATACGCACGCCGCCGAGCACCCCGGTGAGCGCGAGGCAGTTCGTCACTTTTTCGGTGACGAAGACGTTGCGATCTTGCGAAAGTGGGGCGTCTCGGGCCCTCGTGCCGTTCTTGCGCATGGCGTTCAGCTCACCGATGACGAAGCTCGGCAGGTGGCGGAGGAAGGCACGCGCGTGGTGCACTGCCCAAGCGCGAACTTGAAGCTCGGTTCCGGCATCGCCCGCATCGCCGAACTCGACGCCTTTGGCGTGAAGCTCGCGCTCGGACCCGACGGAGCGCCTTGCAACAACAACCTCGACCCGTGGACGGAGCTGCGACATGCCGCCCTTCTTTCGAAGGTGCGCACGTCGGTAACGGCGATCCCCGCCAAGCGTGCGCTTCGCCTTGCGACGATCGATGGCGCTCGGGCGCTCGGGCTCGACCATGTCGGTTCGATCGAAATCGGTAAGCAAGCTGACATTGTGGTTGTGCGTATTGACGGCCCGCATGTCGAACCCGGCGGAGATGTGTTCTCGCGCCTCGTCTACGCGGCGACGGCGCGCGATGTGGAGCACGTGCTCATCGCTGGGCGTCTGGTGGTCAGGAATCGTGAGCACCAAACCCTCGACCGCGAGGCCGTGCTCGGGCGTGCGCGCGAACAGGTCAAGAAACTTGTCGATCGGGCGCATTTGTAACGGTCCAAAACCCTCAAGCCTTTGTCGGCTGAGCCGTTCGAATGCGCTATGGGCCGTCGCAGAGGGATTCTTTGGCTGCTGACGCTCGCGGCATGCGGGGCGCCACGCTTGGAGAGCTCGATGCAGACGATACAAGGGGGGACAGAGGACGAGTCCCACACCTATGCCATCGGCCTACGTCTGAACGAAACGAGCCTGTGCTCGGGCACGCTGATTGCGTCGAACCTCGTGCTGACCGCGCGACACTGCATCGCCGAGAGGTCCACGTCGACTGACTGCGAGAAAGCAACGTTCGGCAAGGTTACGAGCGTGGCCGGGATAAGCGCGTCAACCTGCACCGACCTTCACGCGAAAGATTGCGTCGCTTGGTACGGCGTGAAGGAGATCATGACGCCCGATGGAACTGCGGCGTGTGGCCAAGACATCGCGCTGCTGATTCTCTCAACGAACATCACGACGGTGACACCTGCGACGCCGCTCCTTGACTCGCTTGCGGCGACATCTCCGTTCACTGCGATTGGGTTCGGCAAGCCGCACGCGACGACGGGCACAACCGGCGTGCGCCGCGTGCGCAAGGACATCGATATGATTTGCGCGCCGGGCTACAGCGCGCCGAAGTATGACTGCTCGAAAATGGGCAAGTACCTTTCCGACAACGATTTTCTCAGTGGCGCGGGCGTATGTCCTGGCGACTCAGGTGCCGGTGCGTTCGACCAAGACAGCGTCGCTCGCAAGGCCCCCCTCGCCATTGGCGTGGCTTCGCGAGGTTGGGGCGACGCAGAGGACAACTGCACGTACATGATTTTCAACGAGCTCGCCCCGCACGCGTCGTTGATCCGAACATCAGGCCGAAAGGCAGCGAATGCGGGAGCGTATCCAACGCCGAGTTGGGTCACCAACGTGGGCGATGCCGGCACGCCGCCGGTCAAGAAGGATAGGGACGCGGGCAGTCAAGTTAGTTTACCTGTCAGCGCTGACGCTGCGCCCGATGCCGCCGCCGAAACGAAGTCGTCCGATCCACCCGCAAGCTGTGCGGTTTCGCGCGGTGATCGCACCGCAAGTTGGATCGCGGTGCTCTTTGTGGCCGGGCTGCTACGCAAGCGTGCGTCGCGCGTAAGGTAGACGCTCTCCGGCTCCCATGCGCGCCCTCATCGGGCACGCTCAACCCGTGCCAAAGCCGACCGTAGGTCGTCAATTGCCTGCGAATGTCGCGCGTAAGTCCCTACGCCTTTGACAGCGACCCACCTCAGGCTACATGGGCCCCTTCGGGAAAGAAGGACACGGAGAGAACCATGAAAATTCACGGATTGATCGCATTCACGCTCATTGGAGGCGCCGCGGCCTGCACCTCGGTCAATGTCGCCAAGGACGAAGTCTCGGCTGAAGCGACGGGCGAGGCGCTTACGAGTGTCACCAACCTGGGCACCATCACGAGCGGCCAAAGCAAGACGTTCAAGTATGACTCAACCCCGACCTACCGCGCCCTCAGCTTCGCGGCGAAGGCGAACGACAAAGCGTCCATCGACGTCAAGTCATCGGATGGGGATGCGGTCACCTGGCTCATCGACTCGAAGGACAAAATCATCGGCTTCAATGACGACGCGAACAGGAACACGTTCAACTCTCACATCGACGCGACGATCGCGACTGCGGGTACCTATCGCATCGTTGTACGCGAATACGCGTACACGAAGGCGACCTTCACTGCGAGTCTGACAATCAAGTCGGCCGCGCCCGTCGACATGTACGCATGCAGCGTTGACGCAGACTGCGTCAAGGTTGAAAAGGGTTGCTGCTCCTACCTGGGCAACATTGCCGTGAACACTTCGTCGACGGCCGCTTACAAGGCGACCCTCGGGTGCTCAACTCCGCAAATCTGCCCGATGATCATGGTCCGCCCAGATTACAGTGCGGCGCTCTGCAACACCGGTACCAAGAAATGCGAGCTCGTGCAGCCAGCGAACATCGCCTGCGGCGGTCGCACCATCAATCCCCACGCGTGCCCTGACAACTACCTGTGCATGGGCGACACACAGATGGTGGACGCGACGGGCAAGTGCATGCAGCAATGCGGCGGCTTTGCGAACTTCCAGTGCAACGACGGCACGAGCTGTGTCGACAACTGGACCGACAGCTGCGATCCAAACAAGGGCGGCGCTGACTGTGGCGGCGTTTGCCACAGCTGCGGCGACGTGAAGTTCAAGTGCGCCGCTGGCTATCACGTCGACTGGGCCAACTGCACTTGCAGCCGTGACTTCCAGTAAGTCAATGTAGTTGACGTTCAAAAGCCTGAGGTCTTGCGATCTCAGGCTTTTCGTTTTCTTCTTCTTACCCCTAAGGTTGAGGCATCAGCCGGCAAAAATCAGTGGCACGAGTCGGGTGCGGCCATCAGGTCTTGGCATGGCACGTCGGTCGTCGTCGGGTCGAATGGGATCGGCGGGTTGCTGTCTTCGTCCTCGCGGCCATGGTGAATCGACGCCTCCGCGAACGCCTGCGCGCTTGTCGTGTCGAGACACGCCGATGAATACGCCTCGCGCC
The DNA here is from genome assembly GCA_023248735.1 of Myxococcales bacterium. GTDB lineage: Bacteria > Myxococcota_A > Polyangia > Polyangiales > Polyangiaceae > JAHFDX01. Next base: position 224 of record JAHFDY010000164.1, on the reverse strand, counting down.
ATGCGCGAACGGCGAACAGCTCAGGTTGGGTCGGATCGGGAGTGACGATCACGCGGGACTCGCCAACCGCGTTCGCGAGGTCGATGAGTTTGTCGCGCGCATCTTTGCAAGCGCTGCTGTCTGTCGCAGCGTCGCACTTGTACGAGAAGACGAGTCCGCCGTGCTCGAGATTGTGCAGAATAAACCCGCGCTTCCCAGGGCTTGCGTAGACCTTCGTCCAGGCC
>JAHFDY010000163.1 GCA_023248735.1 Myxococcales bacterium | reverse complement strand
GGTTGGCAAAGTCGGCACGTTCGTCGCCGCAAGCCAAGAGCGCGATGTCAAAAGGGTGCACGAAGGGCTGATCTATCGACTGAGCGGGCTGTAACCGCGGTGGATCGAAGGACCATTTCGAGGATCGCGCTGTCTGCGATCGCGGCGTGTGCGGCCCCGGCGATGCAGCGCGCAGACGGCGGGATCGAGGGTGGCTCGGGGCCGACGAATGACGGCGGACCCGCGAAGGTCGACGCGACGGTGAGCGCTCCGAGGCTCGGTGCGAACGCGAATGGATCGGGGGTCCTATTTCGTTTGTGGGCGCCTCACGCCTCGGCGGCTTCGGTGGTCGGTGACTTCGGCAGCGAGAAAGTCGCGATGACCGGAGAATCGGATGGCACCTTCGGCGTTCATGTCGCGGCGGCCAAGGTGGGTTCGCAATATCACTTCGAGATCACGACGCCGAGTGGCGCCCTTGCACGCACCGATCCGTATTGTCGCGAGCGCAAAGGAACCGAGTGTGTGGTCGTTGATCCGGGTCGCTATGTTTGGAAGGACGGTTCGTTTGTGGCGCCGACGCGCGCCGCTTCGGTCGTTTACGAACTACACGTCGGCAGTTTTGCGGCGGGGCAATCGGGTGGGGCGGGAACGTTTGCCTCTGCGCGCGGTAGACTCGCGGAGCTCGCCGAGCTTGGCGTCAACGTTGTGGAGTTGATGCCCGCGCAAGAGTTCGGTGGGACGACAGGGTGGGGCTACAACCCGCACCTATACCTTGCCCCCAACGAAAGCTACGGCACCGCCGACGAGTTGCGTGCTTTTGTGGACGAAGCACACACCCGCGGAATCGCGGTTTGGCTCGATACGGTCGTCAACCATGCTGACGGATCGAAGAGAGCGCCGCTCAACTGCTTCGAAGCCGCGTGCTCGGGAAAAAGCGCGGGTCTCTACTTCTTCCCAGAGGGGTCCTACGCACTCACCCCGTGGGGACCGCGTCCCAACTACGCAGAACCGCAAGTGGCGGCGATGCTCATCTCAGCGGTCGATACGTGGATGGATGAATTTCACGGTGACGGTTTTCGGTGGGATTCGGTTTCGAACGTTCGCGCGGTTGACGGCGTGGGGACGACGCCCCTGGGGAAAGAGCTTCTCGTCACCGCCAATGATCACATTCATGCGCGCGGTGGGCTCAGCGTTGCCGAAGACCTGAAAGGCTATCAACCACTCACGGCCTCTTCCTCGTCGGGCGGCTTTGGGTTCGACGCCCAGTGGGATGGTCTTGGTTACACGGTCATGAACGTGCTGGCGCCGGCTGACGACGCCGGTCGCGATCTGGGGGCGATCGCGTGGGACCTGCGGGGCAGTTACAACGGTGATTCGTTCGCGCGTGTGTTCTACACCGAAAATCACGACATCGTCGGTAACGGTGGCTCACGTGTACCGAGCCGAGTTGACGCGGGTAACCCCACAAGCTGGACCGCGCGCAAGCGATCGATGCTTGCAAGCGTGTTGCTCCTCACCGCCCCAGGTGTCCCCATGCTGTTTCAAGGGCAGGAGTCGCTTGCGACTGGCACGTTCTCGTCTTCGCCAGCGCCGCTTGGCGCACCAACGGCCAGCGGCCTACAGGTGCGTGCGTTCTACAAGGACATGGTGCGCTTGCGTCGCAACCTCGATGGTGCTTCAGCCGGGCTGCTCGAAGCCTCCGTCGATGTGTTTCACCAGAATGATTCGGCCAAAGTGCTGGCATACCGTCGCTACGGGTCGTCACAAGAGGACGTGATCGTGATCGTCAACCTTCGGAACAAAGCGTACACGGCGTACGACGTTGGCGTGGCGGATGCCGGACCTTGGCGCGTTCGACTCAACACGGACTCCGCGACTTACGGCGACGACTTTGCAAAGGGTCAGACCGGTGCGCTTACCGCCGTGAAGGCGGAGAAGGATGGGAAGCCCTACGCACTACCCCTTCAACTTGGCGCCTATGGTGCGATGGTCCTCACCCACTGATGGCGCGATCCTAGCGAGTCATTCACGCGCGATCTCAAGTTGCGGCTGCTTGACCGTTCATCTTCGCGGGCACCGGCAGGAGGGGTCATGGGAAGTAAGGTTGAGCTCGCGAGGGATGGCGACCACATGTTGGGGGCGTTTATTCCGCTGCACTATCACTTCCCGATGCTCGCGAATCCGGTGCGCATGCTCGGGTTCAAGGAAGCGATCGCCACTGTCGTGCCCACAGGAAGCACGGTGCTCGAGCTTGGCGCGGGAACGGGCGTGATGTCGTTTTTCGCTGCGCAACGCGCCGCGCGCGTCATTGCGATCGAGCGCTTGCCGGAGAATGTCGAAGCTGCGCGTACATTCTTGAGAAACAACGGGGCCGGCGATCGCGTGACGGTGATCCAAGCGGACGCCTATGAGTTCTTGCCTACATCGCCCGTCGACGTGGTCATTTGCGAGCTGCTTCACACGGCACTTTTGCGCGAGCACCAAGCCGAAGTGATTGCCCGCTTCAAGGACCGATACCTCGATCGTTTTGGACCGCCTCTGCCTCGCTTCATTCCCGAGGCGATCATCATGGCGGTGCAACCGCTTGAGCAAGGTTTTGATTTCTTCGGCTACGAAGTGCCGCTGCCGATCTTTGCGGATGGCTTTTCGACCCAGCGTGAAGGCAACACGGCGAAAGAGCTCGCCCCGCCGCAGAACTACGCTGGGTTCGAGTATCGCAATGCGTATCCTGAGCAATTCGCTTGGTCAGGAGAATTTACGATTGGCGAGTCGGGCGTGCTTAACGCCCTTCGGTTCGTGACCAAGAACGTCCTGGCGATTCTGGTCGATGAAAACCGTACGGTCGACTGGCTCATGCAATACCTCGTCTTGCCCTTATCGAAGCCGCTCACGGTTACACGTGGGCAAGTCGTCGATATCGGATTTGACTACGCAGCCGGCGCGCCAATCCACGCACTTACGGACTCTTTCCGGGTCGAGATCGCGTTGTGAGACGCAGTTGCGCGATGGCTTTCTGGAGAACCAGCATTCTACGCGGGCGATCTGACCGGAACGTCAAGCATCTGTACTAAGTGATCGAAAAAGCGATTGCGCGTTTGACTCGGCACGTGAAACCTTGACCTCAAACATGTCTGAAGACACGCAACGTGCAGTTTCGTTTCCGGCGTTTAACAAGCAGAAGGCATGCCGCTATGGGCAGATGCTCTACAACGTGCATGACATGTACATAGGGCGATCGCTCGAATTATACGGCGAGTTTTCTGAGGGCGAGGTTGACCTATTTCGACTGCTCGTTCGTCCTGGCGACGTCGTCGTCGATGCGGGAGCGAACATCGGCGCTCACACGGTTTTTTTCGCCGAGCGCGTGGGGCCACAAGGTCTCGTGCTCGCGTTCGAGCCACAGCGCCTTCTCTTCCAAACGCTATGCGCGAATTTGGCGCTCAATAGTATTCCGAACGTCGTCGCGATTGCCCGTGGCCTAAGTTCTGCGCAGGGGTCGATGACGATTCCAATTCTTGACTATGCGAGCACGAACAACTTCGGCGGCATTTCGCTATCGGCCGGAGGGGCAGGCGAGGCGGTTCCCGTAACGCCGCTCGACGCCTTCAACTTGCCACAGTGTGCGCTGATCAAGGTCGACGTCGAGGGCATGGAGGAAGAGATGCTTCGAGGATCAGCGGAACTCATCGCCCGTTGCGCACCCATCCTCTACGTCGAAAATGATCGCCCCGCAAAGAGCGCAAGCCTGATTCGGTACATCAGCTCGCTCAACTATCGGATGTACTGGCATCTCCCAGCGTTGTTCAATGCGGAGAACTTCTTCGGCAATGGCGAGAATGTGTTCGGGGAGATCGTTTCGCACAATATGATCTGCGTTCCGGAGCATCTTGGCGACGTGTTTGAAGGGTTCGAGCGGGTAGCAACGGAGCGCTCCGAATAGTGAGTGCCTAGAGCCGCGCGTCTGACGTAAGCTCGCGGCGCATGAAGTTCACCGTTGCTTCTGTTGCGCCCATCGCGTTCGTATTTCTCGCCACGGCTTGCGACGAAAAAAAGGCGGAACCGGCACCCACTGCAAGCGCGCCGATTCCCTCAGTTTCGGCGCCGGCAGCAGCAGCTGCGTCGTTGGCTCCGACGAAGGTTGAGCCGGGCAAGCCCAAAGAATGCACGCCTGGGCCCGAGATTGCGGTCGGTGATGCCGACCTCGAATCGGAAATTCGAGTCAAACTCAACAAGCCCACGGGCGCGCTCAAGTTGAGCGACCTCGCGGGCGTGCGTGCCATCAATCTCAAGAAACGTTCGCTCGACGAGATCGATGCGTGCATTTTTCCCAAGTTGACGGGGCTAAAGAGTCTGTCACTACCGTCAGGCAAATTTCGCGACATCTCACCGCTTGCGAAGCTCACTCAACTCGAGTCGCTTCGCCTTGCAGGTAACGAAGTTGACGATCTCAGGCCACTCGATAAGTTGACGGCGCTCGACAGGCTCGATGTCGCGAGGACGAAGGTGAAGGATCTGGCCGTGCTCGCGAATCTTGTGAACCTCACCGAGCTCACGCTCGACGACACGGAAGTTGTCGACCTTGCGCCACTCGGCAAGCTCAAGAAGCTCGAGAAGCTGAGCATCAAACGCACCAAGGTGAGCGACGTTAGTGCGCTTCGCGATCTCGTGAAGTTGAAGACGCTCTATGTGGAAGAGTGTCCGATCACGAATCTCAACACGCTCAATGGGCTAACGAGCAAGGGACTCAAGATTGTGAGTCGTTGACCAGCTCTCGCACTTTGTAACTCGATGTGCTATGTTTCAGGAATGTCGTCTGACGCGAGAGCACGCCGTGCGAGTTGGCCGATATTGCGGCATCGTTTGGGTGAAGAGCCGACTGAGGGGATGATGGCGGAGGCCACGATGTCTGAGCGGGTGGCGATGGTTTGGGCGATTACGGTCGACACCTGGGCGAGCATGGGTACTCCGATTCCGTCGTACGCGAGGGGTGAAATGCCAGGGCGGATGATTCGTCGTGGCCGATGAGGCGCTGAACGAGGACTTCGTTGATGTACTCCGCGCGATGCTGCGGGCGAACGTCGAGTTTGTTCTCGTTGGTGCGCACGCTCTCGCGGCCCATGGTCTGCCGCGAGCAACCGGAGACATTGATATTTTTGTGCGCACGTCGCCGCTCAACGCTGCGCGCGTATTCTCGGCGCTTGCCGATTTTGGGGCTCCGCTCGCCGCGCACGGAATTTCGGCGTCCGACTTTGAGGAAGTTGGCAATGTTTACCAGATGGGCTTGCCGCCGCGGCGTATCGACATTTTAACCGAGATCTCCGGCGTTACCTTCGACGAAGCCTGGCACTCGAGGGTCGAGGCAGACATTGCATCGTTACGCGTTCCAGTCATTGGCCGTGATGCGTTGATCAAGAACAAGCGTGCAGCGGGGCGCGACAAGGATCTCGTGGACGTGCGCGCGCTCGAAGTGAAGCGATAGCATCACAATCGATTCATTCCGTTTAGCGCCGCAACGCGGTACGCCTCGGCCATCGTTGGGTAGTTGAACGTCGTATTGATGAAGTACTCGATTGTGTTCGCGCCGGCGGGCTGCGACATGATGGCCTGTCCGATGTGGACGATTTCCGCGGCTTGATCCCCGAAGCAGTGGATGCCGAGAAGTTCGAGCGTGTCGCGGTGGAAGAGCAACTTGAGCATTCCCACGGTGTTACCCGTAATTTGAGCGCGGGCGAGCGAGCGAAAGAGCGTGTGCCCCACCTCGTATGGAATGCCCGCGGAGGTCAGCTCGCGTTCGGTTTTTCCGAGTGAGCTAATTTCCGGCGATGTGAAGATTCCCGTCGGGATCTGTTCGACAAGATGGTTGACTGTTTGTCCATGCACGGCGTGGTGCGATGCAAAGCGACCCTGGTCATAACTTGCGGACGCGAGACTCGGGTACCCGATGACGTCGCCAACCGCGTAGACGTGCGGCGCTTCGGTGCGAAAGTGATCGTCTACCTTGAGCTGACCACGTGAATCTGGCGTTATGCCGACAGTCTCGAGTCCGAGATCGCCCGTGTTTCCGGTGCGACCTTGTGCCCAAAGAAGAACGTCGCTCTTGATTCGCTTGCCGCTCTTCAGGTGAAGGACGATGTGGTCGTCGAAGGCGTCGACACGTTCGTATTCCTCGTTGTGGCGAATGAGGATGCCCTGGTCACGCAAGTGGTAGGCGAGAGCGTCGATGATCTCGTCGTCGAGAAACGAGAGGAGTTTCTCGCGATTGTGAATCAAGTTGACCTTCAGGCCGAGGTTCCGAAAGATGGACGCGTATTCGCATCCGACGACGCCGGCACCGTAAATGGTGATCGAACCCGGGGACTGATCGAGATTGAGAATCGTGTCGCTGTCGCGCACGCGGGGATGCGTAAAGTCGATCTCTTTGGGGCGATACGGGCGCGACCCCACAGCGATCACAAACTTCTTGCTGCGCAGCCTTCGCTTGCCGCTCGAGGTGGAAACTTCGAGTTCGTGAGGGCCGACAAACTTCGCATCACCGAACACGACTTTTACGTGGTTGCGTTGGTAGAAGTCCCGTCGCATTGCGACTTGTTTTGCAATGACGCCCTCGGCCGCGCGCAGCAGTTGCGGAAACGTAATCGGGAGCTGTGAAACGACGGCGCCAAAGAATGGATTGCGACGCATCTCGAGCACTTGGCTCACTTGGTGGCGAAGCGCCTTGCTCGGAATCGTCGCCCAGTGGGTGCAGCCACCGCCGACTTCGCGGTAGCGCTCGATCATGACCACGCTCGCACCGTCTTTGGCGGCCTTCATGCTCGCGCCTTCGCCGCCGGGTCCGCTCCCAATGACGACGAGGTCGTGCTCCTTCTCGAAGGGCCAGAGGCTCTCGCGGAGAATGATGGTCATTTCAGTAGGGTACGATCGGAGTGCCGTCCTGAACGAGTAAGTGGCAATCGCTTATGCTGCGACGCCGGTGTGCTCGCGCCGTCGCACACCCAGAAGTTCGGCCAGCTTCGCCCCGGCCGCAGTCTTCCTCAATTGAAACACGGGCTGAGCCATTTCGAAGCGAATGCGCCCGTGTGCATACAAGGGCGTCTTGTCCGCTAACGCGTCAACGCGTCGTACGAGATCGGGATCGTAGAGCGACTCGGCGTTATTTCCGTAGCGAGCGAACGTTTCCGACAGTGCGCGCGAAACCGGTGCTCCACCTTCGTCGAGGCAAAACGCGATGATGTCCCACGCGAGGCGCGCGTGCTCGGCCTCATCGACTACGATGCGGGTGAGGGCTTCACGTGCGGCGGCGTCTTTCACGTCGCAAAGGGCGGTCTTCGCGAGTTCTGCGTTGTAGTCCTCGAGCAACGCACCATCGATGAGAGCCTCGGTCGCAACTTTCACGAGCGCTCGCGTTCGATCGACCGGTAGTGCGGCGCCACCGGCTGAGAGTTCGGGCATCGCTTGGACGCCCAAATCGTGACCCGCATACGCAGACGCTAGTGCAAAACAACGCTCTGCGTGATCGATTTCCTGGAGACACGAAATGTGGGCACGCCGCACAAGATCAGATGGTGCGCCGAGTGCAACTAGTTGCCACGCCACTTGCCCGAACGCCGGCACGCTCGCGTGCTCTTTGCGTGCATCATGCAGCCAAAGATCGGCAAGGACGCTTCGGGTTTCGTCGTCGAGTCCTTCGACGCGTGGACGAGGGCCCTTGGCCCATTCGGAACTCGCTTTGACGTCGGGCGTGATTGCGCGCCGTCCGATGCGAAGGGGCCTGCCCCAACCACCGAAGCTGCCGAGGTTTGGCATGTTGGAGGCGGCCATGATCCACAAGAAAGGCGTTGCGAGTGTACTCCCGACGCCAATGCCAAGCGTTGCGACGAGACCGAGGATGTTGGCCGCCGAGCTTTCCTTTCGCAGATGCTTGACCACGATGACCGTAGCAACGATGGTCATCGCGAGGCATAGAGCACAGGTTATGCCCGCGAGTGTGTACCCCGTCGATTCAGGGAGGTGAGTGCTCTGGCACCCGTACTTGCTGCAAGCACCGAACGAGACGCCGAGCATGAGCGCGAGGCCGACGTTGCATGCGATGGCGATAGCGCGTGACGGCCCATTTGCCGGAGCAGGCTGGTTCATCTGGCAAGGCTAACGCATTGCAACGTTGGGTGGTGCGAATCACAGTCAAGACTCACGCGTGGGATGCGCTGCGAAGCACCAGCGCTATCACCAGCAGGCCCAGCACAATGCGGTACCAACCGAACGGCGCGAGCCCGAAGCGCTTAAGGTATGAGATGAAACCCGCGATCACGAGCAGCGCAACGACAAACGAAACGCCCATGCTGATCGCGAGCGCAATGGTCCCTCCGGGAGCGGCGGTGATCTCGTGCCCGTGCTTGATCAGGTCGAAGACGGTTGCTGCGCCAAGAGTCGGGATCGCAAGAAGAAATGAGAACTCCGCCGCCGTCGCGGTTGAGAGTCCAGAAAGTTGACCACCTACGATCGTACTCATTGAACGGGACGCGCCGGGCCAGAGTGAGAAGCACTGCGAGACCCCGATGACGAGCGCGCGCTTGGGCGTGATGTGCTCGAGGCCATTGAGGCCTTCGTCACCTTTGCGCGACCGATATTGCTCGATCGCGATCATAACAATGCCGCCGACGATCAGTGCGCCAGCGATCGGGTACGCGCTCATCAAGGACGCCTTGATACGCTTGTGGAAGGCGAGGCCGACAAGGGCCGCGGGGAGAAAGCCGACGATGAGCGAAAGGAGCAGGCGAAGACTCGCGGGGTCGCGTTTTGCAACGCCGATAGTGATCGACCAAAGGCGGGCACGATAGAAGACGACCACCGCGATCACGGCTCCCAGTTGCATCACGATGTCGAGGGCCTTGGTCGCTTCGTCTTCGTGGCCGAGCCAAAGGCCGAGTAGGAACAGGTGACCGGTCGAGGAAACCGGAAGGAACTCGGTGAGGCCTTCGAGAACACCAAGAAGGAACGCGTGGAGCGGGCTCATGGTTGGGGAGTCTATCAGCGTGATCGGTCCCGCGTGACGCGCGTTGCTTATCGCGCTAGCGGCTCCCCTATGGTCGCCCACGTCCTGGTTACGGACCGCTTGCAACTTCGCTTATTCGAGGCGGCTGATGCGCCATTTTTTCTCGCGTTGCTAAACGACCCCGACTGGTTACGTTTTATCGGCGATCGTGGCGTGAGGACGCTCGAAGATGCGTGCGGCTACGCTCTGCGTGGCAGGGCCATGTGCCGTCGCTTGGGATTCGGCCTGTGGCTCGTCGAGCGACGCGACGACGGATCTTCAATTGGTATTTGCGGGCTCATCAAACGCGATTCGCTCGTGGACGTCGACATCGGATTCGCATTCTTGCCTTCGTATCGCGGCAACGGCTACGCGAAGGAAGCGGCGACTGCTACCCTCACGTACGGACGCGAAGTCGTCGGCCTGAGGCGCATCGTCGCGATTACGTCGCCCGATAACGAAGCATCGATAGCACTGCTTACGAAGATCGGGATGAGCTTCGAAGAACGTGTGCGGCTTTCGGGAGAGGTACGAGAGTCGCTCGTGTTTGGGTGGAACGATCCGCGGCGCGGGGGCCGAGAAAACGATGAGGATGCGGTACAAAGGCGACGCACTTCGTCAAGACACCTGCCGGTTGGAAAATAAGTGCGCTCATGCGGAGCGACACGTCAGGCGGAAACCCTCGATTCTGGTCGGATCGCCCGGGCTTCGATCGCCAGCATCTTCTGCTTCGTTCGTGTTCCGCCCGGTGCCGTGAAGCCGCCGATTTTTCCGCCGGCGGCCAAAACGCGATGGCACGGCACGATGATCGGAAATGGGTTTCGTCCCATGGCCTGTCCAACGGCGCGCGCCGCGTTGGGTGAGCCAAGCTGAACCGCAACGTCGCCGTAACTGAGTGTGCGGCCAGCCGGAATTTTGCGTGCGACGGCGTAGACGCGCCTGTGAAATGGCGGCAGGTGGGTCATGTCGAGCACAAGCGATGAAAGATCAGTTGCTTGACCATCAAGTAATTTCACAATTTGGTCCATCGCAAGGGAGACGTCTCTCGTCGGAAGGACTTCGCTCACACCCCGAAAGCGCGATTGCATGCGGGCCCGCGTTTCGCGAACGCTCGCTTCGGGAAGCTGCACGCCGATGAGTCCGTTGTCACCCCAGGCAACCGCGCAGTGTCCGATTGCCGTGCGAAAGAGCGCAAAGTGAGTCACGGGCGGGAACTTACCCGCCACGCGCCCTTGAACCCAAGAGTTTAAGCTGTGCCGTGTCGAATGGCCACAACGGGAGGTCTCAAGATGATGATCCGTGCTCTTGCGGTTGCGTTTCTCGTGTCCGTGCCTGCGCTTGCCGAAACCAAGGCGGCAACCGCGCCTACTTCAAGCGTAAGCGACGCCCAGAACTACATTTTCCCTGACGATCCGCTCAGCGCGCCAGGCTTTGGAGCGGGTGGATCGACGATGCTGATTCCACTTCATGCGCAGCGCGTGACGC
>JAHFDY010000162.1 GCA_023248735.1 Myxococcales bacterium | reverse complement strand
CGCGTACCCTCTTTCACGCAAGAGCACCCATGAAAATCAGTTGCCAGTCGTGCCAGGCCAAGTACGCCGTCGCCGACGAAAAAGTGATCGGCAAGGTGGTGAAGATTCGTTGCAAAAAGTGCAACGCGACCATCATTGTGGACGGAAAATCTGGCGCGGCCTCAGTGCCGAGCGCGGCGCCCGACACCGTTTGGATGGTGCACCTTGCACCCGAAAGCGAAGGCGACGCCCAAGCCGACGAAGGCCAGCAGATCGAAATGTCGACCACGGCGCTTGTTGTCGCGTACCGGCAGGGCCGACTCGACGAATCCACCTATGTCTGGAGAGACGGCATGGCCGACTGGTTGCCGCTCTCGGAAATTGGCGAGCTCGTATCGGCCCTCCGTGGCTCGACTGCCGAACTCAGTGACGCAGGCGTACGACCGATCGCAACTTCGGGCGAGGGGCTCGAGCGCGCGTCGATCTTGCCAACGTCAACCTTCGACGGATCGCGAGTCCCGGGCCCGACCGGAACGGGACCTCTCCCCCAAAGCGATCCTCCGCCAACCGGCGCTTCATCGCAGTCGGAGCCTGCCGCGTGGAGACCCAGCTCACCACCGTTTGCGCCCGAGTTTCAGGGACCCGCGGCGTACCCGTCTCCATTCGTCGATTCGCCGCCGGCGGCGCTCTTCCAGAACCCGAGCGAGATGGTCCGTCAACCAAGTCGGCCCTCCTATCCGCACATCACCGGTTCTCAACCAGGTTTACCATCATCAGGCTCGATGCGTTTCGGTGTGGACGGCGCGGCCGTTGAACTCCCAATCAGTGACGACCCTCGAACCGGAAGCGTGAATATTCCGTCGATCAGAGCGCCGCAATCGCACGGCAACACGTTGCTCGGTCCCTCAAGCACCGACCTGCTCAACCGTCTTTCAGGACCGCCTTCGGAACCGTCGCCGTTTGCGCAAGCGCTTGCAGGCAACCACGACTTCAAGATGACGGGCGAACGGGGCGAATCGAGTGTGTTGTTTTCGCTCGCGGCTGTGAAAGGCGAAGCACCGCCCCCCGAACCTTCCGAATCGAACCCCGGAGAGAACTCCGGCATGATCGACATGCGCGCTCTCATGAATGCCCGCGCTCAAAATCCACAGAACGCCCCCGTGCCGGGTGGCCGCGTCGACGACATCATGAATTTGAGTCCCGGCGGCATGCTTGCGGGCTCGCTCGCACCACCCGTCCTCTCAGTGGCAACCGGCGCTCCGACGCAAACGACAACGCTCGCGGATGAAAAGGCTGGCTCGAGCTCGAACGGCCTCTTGATCGCGGGCGTGTGCGTCCTGTTGGTTGGCATCGTCGCTGCGGTCGGTGTCGGCGCATACACCCTTCAATTGAGAAACGCGGCGCCCGCCCCAATTGCAACACCTTCAACTTCGACGACAGCCGTGGCTCCCCTCATCACGTCATCGGCTTCACCAAGTGCGTCAGCGTCGGCCCCGCTCGCCCCACCGTTCAACGTGCAAGCCGCCAAAGCCGAGCTTGGAAAAATTGCGGGTGCCATTTCAACCTGCAAGAAGCCCGGCGGACCCAGCGGCACGACCAAAGTCGCGCTCATCTTTTCCAACGAAGGAAAGGTCACCTCCGCCAAAGTCAGCGGGGCACCGTTCGAAAAGACCGCCGTTGGCGACTGCATTGAGCAACGCTTTTCAGAGGCCAAGGTCCCCGCGTTTGGTGGCGGTCCACAGCCAGCTGAAAAAACAATCGTGATCAAGTGACGTTCGTTGTTGGCGGATTGATCGCGGGCGCGGCTTTTATTTTGGGCGTGCGTGTTGGCATTTTTTTTGGCGCTCGCAGGCCTTTGCCACGCTTGCGTCAATGAGCCCAAAACTGCTCCTCGCGTGCGCGCTCGCGTCGTGTCTTCCAAACGAGAACGGCGAGGCGCACATGAGCGGCTTTGTCTCTCCCGCTGATCCTTCTCCGACGCTTCGCGGGTGCGCGAGCGAGGATGCGCGCCTTCGTCGTGCAGCGAGTCGGCTCATTCGCTGGAATGTAACACGTGGTATTACCATTAACGACGAGCTTCTGCTCTACGCGATGCGGCTCGAGGGTGTGCCGTACGCGTGGCCACGCAGTTGGATGATCACACCGACGCGCGACCTTACCGAAACGCAGGCGCGATTTGATGCATGGTGGGCTACATTTCAGCCGGACGGAGAAAGACGCTGCGCAGCGGCGTCTGACGAGTACCCCGATGGCAGCCGCGCTTGGGTCGCAGTCGGCGCGGACGTGCTTGGCGAGCTCGCACCGCTTCCAGCGCAGGTACGCAGCGGCGAGGGACTCATCGTTAAGGCGAGCTTTCGAAAGCGTGCGCGATCGGCAGCAATCGTAGTCGCTGACGAGGGCGAGGTTCCGCTCGAGCACGTCGTTCAGACCGATGGCTTTACCGTAACTTATCCGGTGACATGCAAGCGCAGAGGCCGATGCGTCATTCAGATCATGGCCGAATTTGGTGCGGGACCACGGCCAATTCTTGAGGCCTTCGTGTTCGTCGACATGCCTGTCCCGAGCGGTCCGCCGCAGCACCGTGACTTGCGGACGGACGTGACCCTCAGCGATTCTGAACAGCTTCGTGCGTGGCTCAACGACATGCGCGTGGACCACAGGCTCCCGTCGCTAGCGACGAGTCCTCTACTCGAACGAGTCGCACGTGAACACACCGAGCAGATGGCCCGTGAGCAACGTTTGGGTCATGACCTTCAGCGCGGCGATGTCATGGTGCGCGCCGAACGTATCGGCGTCAGTTTTCGATCCATCGGTGAAAACGTTGCCAACGCGAGCAGCGTAACCGCGTTGCACCGCGGTTGGACCGAGAGCCCATCGCACCTCTCCAACATGCTCGCGCGCGAGTACGATCATGTCGGTATCGCGGTTGTGCGGGACGCAACTGGCAACGTTTGGGCGACGCAGGTCTTTGCGGCGGATTTGCGGGACAGATGACGCATTCGTCGCGCTACGGAATGTCCAGCCTGGGTTATCCTCGGTTATCTAGGGCTCATTACCGGCTGAGATGAAACACTTCGGCAGTTCGTTCGTCATAACGAGGAGCCGAAAACCTGTCTCGCGCTCGTGTTGGAGGAAACATGCGTGGATTAGTTATTGCGATGGGGTTGTTCTTGAATGGCGGAAGCGCGCTGGCCGCCGATTGGTACGTTTCGACCAAGGGCAACAGCGAAAACGACGGCTCACAATCTTCGCCCTTCGCCGACATCGACAAAGCGTTCGATCGCGCAAAAGACGGTGACACCGTCCGCGTCGCCGAGGGCACTTACCTTGGCCGAGGCAAGACGGCGTCAGCGGAGACGAGGGCAGCCGTAAGCGTCATCGGGGGCTACGCCGACGATTTTTCCGGCGACCCCGATCCCGTGGCGCACCCCACCATCTTGAGTGGCGACAACTCCGCCAAGGGCCTCAATAGCGCAAGGCCTCGGTTACGAATTCGCGCACGCAAAGGCGACGTCAAGATCGACGGTCTCATGTTCGACATGGCGCCTCGCAACGCGTACACTAAAGGTGACAAGGCGGTTGTGCGGAAAGCGAACCCGGCAAGGGGTACGAACGCATCGCTCGATTCGCCAACCCTCTCGGTCGAGACTGGCGGCAAGGTTGAGATAAGCCGCTGCGTCGTTGTCAACAGCACACACACGGGGATCCAGCTCAAGCTTGGCAGCGGAAGCGCACGCGTCCACGACAACTGGATCGTCAACACCGCGGGCATCGGCCTGGAATTGCTCAGCACGAACCACGGCAAGGACTCGCCGACAATTGTCGCGGACCACAATTCGATCCTCTTTACGTGGAAGTACGACGCCTTCGGCACGCGCGGCGGCGAAGGCATCAGCGTTGGTGCCCACGCTTTGGTGACACTCGATCACAACCTTATCGTCGGATCTGACAACTACGGAATCGCCAACGGAAGGTTCAACAAGGAACTCAAGATTCTTGACAATCGGTTCAGCGACAATCTCGTTGCTGACTATTGGGAGGGTGACCTCTACCTGAAGGCAAGCGAGCTCGGGGATGCGAAGAGTGTGGGCGCTACGCAGGGCAACAAGGTCGTCGTCGTCGCGCTGAGTCCCGACGACGGTTGGCGCAAGAAATACGCTGCGCGCAAACTCATCGAGCGCAACAAGGTCGAGGCCGGTATCAACGCCACGAACAATCTCTCCAATCGGCTTCGCTCGCTTCTTGGCATGAACCTTCGCGCCGGCGACGTCGCAACCGATGCTGAAATGCACGCTCCGCCGTACCCTGTCGGTTCGGCACGATTGGTTCCTGCTGCCGATGTGGGCGCCGGCGCGACCGGCGGCCCAAGCGCAGCAGCCACTACGGCCGACCCCGCGCCCACCGGAGACGAATGACACGACGACCGAGTAACCGCAGGTAGGCGGACAAGGTGTGGGTTCAGGCGCATATCTACTTCGCAAGGGGCGCTGTGCTCAGTTCCTTGTCGTTGGCACTATCCCCCTTCCTAACCCCGCCAACGTCTCGGAGCACAAAGCCGCGGTGAGCAATCATCGCGGCTTTTCTTGTGTGCGTTCATTGGGTTAGCGAATGGGCCACACCCTTGACCGAAGACTCCGGAACATGCGTTACGATCATTGGATCCTTCTTGCCTCGCAGCGATGCGGCGTTTCCGCCGGTGCGCTCATACCCTTCGCACGCAAGGCGGTCGGCTGAGTCGTTCCAGTAGGACGCATTGATTGCAAGCCTGCAAAGCTCGCCCCACAAAGGACGAGCGAGCTGCGGACTCACTTTGTCGAGTGCTGCGACAAATGTGTTATCGCGCCCATACTGAATCGCCATCCGTGCGATCTCGGCGGCCTTCGCAAAGTCAGCGGAGCTACCCGAAGGCACGATCAACGCGTCAAAAAAGCGCCGGCAGCTGGAGCGGCCAAACGCATAGAACCTATTGGTACCGGTCGTGTTGAGGCAGTTCGCTTCGTCAAACTTCAGGAGCTCGGAAGGCGATAACTTGCTCTTCACGAGCGCGGCGCGAAGCACCATGCACGCCCGCGGCCCAGTCTTGCAAGCGCGTTCGAGCGCAGCACGAGACGGCCAGTGAGCCGCCTTGTCGTGCTGTGGAATGAAGCAATGGTCGTAGTCCCCGGCCTCGCAAGCCTTGACGCGTGCCCGATCGGCGTCCTCCGACTTGCCGCTACGCGCGATCATAACGGCGTACTTGCCGCAACTAACCCCAACGCTGCACGCCTTGTTCAACGCAGCAACCACAATGTCGGCTTGGGCATTCGTCGACCGTTCGAGCGCATCGCACGCCGGCCTGTGCCCTTGTGCGCAGCGCGGCGCGACGTGCGTCTCGATCCACTTGCACGATCGAACGCTTGGTTGCTGCTGGTTACCGCACGCGCTCGCGTGAGCGAAAATGTCGTCCTCATCTCGGTGCGACCGCGGAACCGCTTCGGTCAAACCAAGGTAGCGGTCACACGCGATCGCGGATTGTGACATCCAAGACGATCGACACAGGCGCAAATAGATCTCGAGCGCGGCATCTTGATCTGTGGGACCACCCTCGCCTCGCTCGTACATGTCCGCGAGCTCAAGACAGCCGCTACGATCCCCGCCGCCCTGTCGTCGACACCCGCGCTCGAGATAGAGCAGTGCCTTACGCGTGTTCCGAGGCACGTCCTCGCCAACCCGATAAGCATGACCCAACGCCGCACAAGAGCTGGTCTCACCCAATTCGCAGGCCGTTGCGAGCGTAAGGATGGTTTTCTGGGGGTCGAGAAGGTTCTTCCGTTGAGCACTCAGTTCGCCAAGTTGCCTGCACGCGTAGCCAAGATCTTGGCCGAAGCACGCCTTCTCAAACAGCTTCGCGGCCCGCGTGACGTCACGATGTTTCGGCACACCCGTGAGAGCAAATTCTGCGGCGTCGGCGCACCTCGCGCCATCAAGGGTGCAAGCCCGCTCAGCGAGGCGGAAGCTGCGCTCGAGGGTCTCAGGCGATGGCTCAGCTGGCGGGGTGGCGGGCGGCGCTGCGAATGATGCGTAGCCATAGGCCTGCACGAGGTAGCGCGCCAGATCGATACAGCCCCTTGCGCTACCGGCAGAACATCCTTTTTCGAGAAGCGGCAACGCTTGCTCCCGCGTCGAGCTGTAGTCGACGGACTCAACGCAGGCCGCTGCAACTTCCGCGGCGCACGCACGCTGATAGAGCGCTTTGGAGCGGACAGGATCGGGCTTCGCCTCCCATGTGCCTGTTTGGAGTATGCGAGCGAGATTGTAACAACTCTTCTCACTTCCCTTGCCGCACTGGGCCTCGCAATCGTCGTGATCCGCGGGTTCACAAAGGTGTGGACCGTTGCCCGCGCGGACGCACTTGCCGCCTGACCAGACATAACCACCCACGCACGGATTGTGGATCGCTTGCGAGGCAATCTTGACATCAGTAGTCGCGTGCGCTTTCGGCGCGTCCGCCCCATCCTTTGGGACTTCGGCGGTGTGCGCCGCATGCTCTTCCGGTCCGCTCTTCGGCGATGCTTCAACGTGCTGCTGCTGCACACGATGGTCAAGTATCGGAACCAATTCAACGCGGAGCGCCGCACCGCACTCGGCTGGCGCTCGCTCGGCCTCGGGGGTCGACTTCTCGCATGCCTCGAGCGACCCATCGCGGTGCATCGCTTTGCGCTTCGATTGGCTGTCGGCTCCCGCACTCGCGATCTTAAAAATCTCGGCCGCCGCGGTCACGTGCCCAACCTCGCCGGTTGTAAAAGCGAACGCGCCAACGTGGGCCGCTCGAACAAAATGCGTCACCTCATCACAACTTCCCTCGAGTTCCGAACGAACGACGTCGGCGACCGAGGTCGTGCGTTTGCCGATCAGCAACAGCGCGAGGTCAACGGTTGCGCCGCTCTGCACTTGCGCCGCGAGCTGTACGCTCGATAGCGGCAAGTTTGCGCGCAGCTCATCTTCGGACGCGAGTTGAATCACCTCGCTTTTGCGTGATACCCCCGCGAAATCGTAACTGCCCGAGATACGACATGACTTGACGAGGCGAACGACGCCGCATTCGTGGCGAACCGGCACGACGCCCTGCCGCATCGCGACTTCGAGATCGGCGCGCTCCGTACTTCGCCAGTCGACCACCAATGGCTCGAGGTACCGCGGTTGCGCGTTCCGAGCGCAATCGCCCGCAAGTAAGGGTTCTCCGAGCACCGACATGGCCGAACTCGACGGAGGACGAACAACCTTACCGGGCGAAAAACCGCAACCTGCAAGAATGAAAATGGAACTAGCAACAAGAACCGCGAAGCGCATGAGAACAACGTAGAATCGAACCTGCCAAGGGACGAAGCAATAACGGGTGGCGCCGGTAATCGATCTACGCAAGTGCCCCATTCACTTCGGTTTGCCACCATCGACACTCGGAGGGTTACCGGGAGAGCCGGCGTCGAACGTGGGCATCCAGCCGCCGTCCACCGAATCCCAACCGCCGTCCCATGGTGGCGGAGGCGGAGGCCAACCGCCGTCTGGAGCATCGTTGCACCACCCGGAATAGCCCTGCCAGTAGCCCTTGCCGTTGCCGAAGTCGTTGCACGAGTAGCTCAGTCGAGCGTACGGTTCATTGGGACACTGAGGGTTGGTGTACGTGCATTCGCGGGGCAATGAGGGTGTGCATTGCGAACCATCGGACGGTGGCGTCGTAGGACACGAGCAGTCGAGCGACGGATGCAGTGCCTCGGTCCAGTAGCCGGGGCCCTTCTGATCGTAGCGGACGCACATGTATCGGAGCTTGGTCCCCGTGCATGACTCGGTAAGGTTGACGTCGCAAACAGCGCCCGCCGTCGTGCATATTCCCTGGAAGTCCGTGAGAGACTTCGGGCAGCCTGGGTCGCCCGTGATCGTTCCTTTTATCTCGCCCTTCGGGTTCGGCGGTGGCGGTGGTGGTGGTGGTGGCGTGGTCGTCGTGCCGGTCGGATTGGTAGAACCCGTGGTCGTGGCCGTCGGGTTAGGTCCGCTATCGCCGTCCCCACTGTAAGGTTCGAGCGTGCGGCCTGCGCAAGCAGCTAAGCCACCCATCAACGAGGCGGTTAGCAGCAAAGCCAACGAAGGAACAACAGGTCGCATGGGCATCCCCTTATGAATGGTTGAATCGTGCCCCGGCCGCGCGGAACACCCTGAGCGCTCAGCAGAAAGCATGCCGCAAGAAAACCGAATTTCCTTAGCGCTTTCTCCCCCGCGGGTAGTGCCGAGTTGGCGCAATCGCGATCAGAATTGCGTTTCGACCGTGGGCTAGCGCTGAAGAACTTCACGAACCGCCGCAATCACGTCATCCACGTCTTCGTCCGAGAGTCGTGGCGAAAGTGGCAATGATACAGTGGCTTGACCAATGGCGTATGCGTTGGGGTAGTCGCGGACGTCCCACCCAAAGCGTTCCTTGTACGCCGAGTGCACGGGGATCGCGCGGTAGTGGACACCCGTTCCGATGTTTCGTCGATGTAGCTCAGCAATGAAGGTGTCGCGATCGATCGGCGCGCGTGGTTGCTCGATCAGCAGTGTGTAAAGGTGCAGTGCGTGGCGCGAGTTGGGGCTAATGGGCGAAGGAAGTGTCACACTCAAATCGGCGAACGCGGCGTCATAGCGCTTCCATATTGCGACACGTCGTTGCCAATACCGCTCAACGCGACCGATTTGATGCATGCCAATGGCGGCCTGCAAATCCATCATGTTGTATTTGAAGCCCACTTCGACGACGTCGTAGTGCTTGTACCCGTCACCGCTAAATCGCTTCCAAGCGTCGTGTGACATGCCATGGAGCGCGAGAACTTTCACGCGCTCGGCGATCGCTGGGTCACGGGTGAGCACCATGCCGCCTTCGCCCGTCACAATGTTCTTCGTCGAATAAAAACTGAGCACTCCGCAGTCACCGAATGTGCCTGCCTTTTGCCCGTGGTGCTCGGCCTCAATCGCATGTGCGCAGTCCTCAATGATCTTCAGCTCGTGCTCGCGCGCGATCTGGGTGAGCGCGCCCATCTCGCACATGCGGCCGGCGAAGTGGACCGGCATGATCGCCTTCGTGCGAGGCGACAGCTTGCGTCGCACATCGTCCGGATCAATGTTCTGCGTGTCCCTTCGAACGTCGGCAAGCACCGGCGTCGCACCGGCGTGAATAATCGCGTTGATCGTCGCGCAAAATGTGAGCGCTGGTGCGATGACCTCGTCACCGGGACCGAGTCCCAATGCAAGACAGGATAAATGTAACCCGGCCGTGCAAGAACTCACGGCGACCGCATGAGGCACGCCGGAATGTTCTCCAACGAGCCGCTCAAATTCGGTCACTTTTGGACCGGTTCCGAGCCACGCTGCACGCATGCTGGCGGCCACTTCTTCGATCTCTTCATCTTCGACAAGCGGCTTTCCGAAGACCAGATAGTGACTCCGCATCGTGTAGGCGAGTATGCCCAAATCACCGAGTATTGAGGCAAGTTTGTGCTTGGCTGCCAGCGTTGGCGCGCTACGCTAAGACTTATGCCAGGCATCGCGTCGGGGGACGAGCTGTCGCAACCGTGGCCCGGGCACGACGCCTCAGGCGAAGTGCGCGTCGCGGATGTGAACCACATTCACAGCGAAATCATGCGGCGTCCGTTTCTGCCGTCGCGGGAATTGGCTTCTCAATTGGGCAAAAGCCGCGAAGAAATCAGACGCGTGTATTCGGTGATCCGATCGTCACCCGAACATCAGCAAGCGTTTGCCGCTTCTCCATTTCACTACCTGACAAAGGCGCTGGGCCGACTCTCCCACAATCAACCCCGAACGCGCTCGCTTCTGCTTGGTGAGGTGCCGTCGCCACTCGCCGAGACGCTCGAGCTCTTCATCAGCAGCAACTGCAACGTGTATTGCAAGTTCTGCTATCGACGCGACGAAGACTACCAAGGCGAGCGCATATTCTCCACGGACGAATTCGTCAATATCATTAACGAATTCGCCGACGATGGCGGGCTCAACATGGATGTGAGCGGCGGGCTCGAGCCATTGCTTTCGCCGTCCATTTGTCAAACGCTGCAAACCGGTGTCGCGCGGAACCTGCGCGTGAACCTTTACACAATCGGCAACGCACTCCACAGCCTCAAGCTGCTCGAACCTTTGATGGCGATAAACCAGGTCCGCGTGAGTTTCTCGGCGCACGATCGCGAGAGCTACAAGCAGATGATGGGGGTCGATCAGTACGATCGCGTCACGACGAATTTGCGCATGATTGCTCGCCACAAGAAGGAACGGAAAGCGCCCGTGGGCCTCGGCATGAGCTTTGTGGTCACGCGCGAGAACTACAAACACATTCTCGACGCGATGGCGCTCGCCCGCGACCTTGGCATGGGGTTCTTCGACGTGCGCTCCGTCTCGGTGAGTCCTGACGACGCATTCAACGACGGCGAGTGGAATGAGCTGCGTGACATTCTCGATGAGGCGATCGTGCGCCAAGGCGCGGGCGACTTCGGCGAAGTGCAACTGAGCATTTCAGATAACTTCAACGGAAAGGTCGACCCGAATGGCGCATTTCTCAAATTCGTCGATCCTGATTTGATAAATTCGCTCGTCTACTAT
>JAHFDY010000010.1 GCA_023248735.1 Myxococcales bacterium | reverse complement strand
CTCATGCCGATGCGTACTGCGTCCGCAACGATGGCAATGTCATGCGCTTGATTGAGGCCTTTTGTGCTGCCGTACTGACCCTGGGCTTGCCAGCAAGCGACGGTCCCGTTGGTTCGAATTCCGCACGCGTGTGCGTCGGCGATGAGCCTTTGACCCGAGACGAAGTCGATGACGGGCTTACCCACGCAGCGAACTTCGCCTCCCAATCGCAGCTCGCAAGGCTCCTGGAGGGAGACCACTCCCTCTGGAAGCACCCGGACATTGGGCGACAACGCATCGTCAAGGCAACTGACGGTTCCGTCTTTGTGCGTGGCGCAAATTCCACCTCGAAAGAAGTGCGTCGCGCCGACGCCAAATTTGCCCTTTTTTCGTCCGCAATCGGGGTCGCTCTTGCGCATCGCGCACCGAGTTTCGGTTGCGAGCACCTGTTGCGGCAACGGTGGGGATCCGTCCATGCACTCGATCGCGCCCTCGCGATCAATCGCGCAGAGGCCCGAAGGATCGAGACGCGCAACGTCCTTCCATCCGACAATCGGGGTTGGAAACGTAAAACGCTTCATCTTCGCCGCGGCATCGGAGTGTCCCCCCCAAACGCGGACGGTGCCATCGGAAATGCGCGCGAACGAATAGCGGTACCCAGGAACGAGCTGTGTGATGCGCAAGGGCTGGGCCGCGAAGGCGGACGCTGGAAAGAGGAACGCCAGGAGCGCAAAGCGTGCAGTGTGCATTGAGCGGCAGCATACGACATTGCGACGACTCTGCGACCTAACCGGTAAGTTCGTGCCGTGCTCCACTTTGCCGCGACCTCCAGCAACGCTAAGGAAGTCGGCGCGAAGGTTCGAGTTATTACGTGGAGAGAATAACATGCGGTTTACACTTATTAGCTTGTGTGCGGCAGGGGGTATGTTGCTCCTAGCGTGCGGCGGGAGCATTGCGGAATTGCCAGACGGGACTCCCAAGCCTCATAGCTCGCTCGATGCTGGCGCGGCAGGCCCCGAAGTGCTGTTCACCGAGGACCCGGCGACTTGGTGGCTTACCGGCAAGGACCCAGACCTGTACTCTCTCACTTCCGTTGACACGCAGGTCGTGGTTGATGGGAAGGCGACGACTCGCATCGAACAGGTTGCGAAGCACGGCCACAACGACATCCCGTGGGCCTTCGCACGACCCGATTCGCGATCGGCCACGCCTTACAGAGGCAAGCGCATGCGCATGACGGCCCAGATGAAGACCGAAGCCGCGACGAGTGGTGGAGGCTGGCTCTGGCTGAGGTTCAACGACGGAGCGACAGGCATGTGCAACATGGATGAGAGACTCGTCAAGGGAACGAACGACTTTGCGCCCGTGAGTTGCGTCCTCGACGTTCCAACCGATACCGAATGGTTCGCCTTCGGGTTTGGACTTTCGGGTTCCGGAAAGGTCTGGCTGTCCACAGTCACGTTCGAAGCAGTGGGGACGGACGTTCCGATCGCGCGCTAACGCAAGCCGCCTCAACAAATTGACAAGGCCCGCCAAATCCTCGGGCCTCGTGACAGAAAACCACGGCTGATCGTGGGCTCGCGCCCCTTGTCGCATGCCACCGGGGCCCTACGCCCTTGGAATGTCTTGCGCTGGCCCTGCCCCCACGAGAAGCTTGGCCCCCGTTTTTCTGATCGTTTCCGTTTGAGGAGGATTCATGAGTAGTCCCATTCGTCGTGTGGGCGTCATCGGTGCTGGCGTCATGGGCAGCGGCATCGCAGCCCATTTTGCCAATGCAGGCGTCCGCGTCACGTTGCTCGATATCGTTCCGCCAAACCTCACTGACGCTGAGAAAGGCGATCGCAAAGCGCGCAATCGTTTTGCGGCGGGTGGCCTCGAGAAGGCCGTGAAATCGCGACCAGCCGCGTTCTTTCACAAGGGCAACGCGCAGCTCATCAGCATCGGCAACGTCGATGACGACCTCGGCAAGCTTGCGGAATGCGATCTCGTGATCGAGGCGATCATTGAGCAAATGGATCACAAGCGGTCACTTTTCGAGAAGCTCGAAAAAGTAATCGGACCTGAGACAATTGTGGCATCGAACACGTCGGGACTTCGCATCGAAGAGATGCTGAAGGGTCGCAGCGAGACCTTTCAGAAGCGCTTCCTTGTGATGCACTTCTTCAACCCTGTTCGCTACATGAAGCTCTTGGAGCTCGTGGCCGGCCCCAAGACCGACCCTGCGGTCTTTGAACGCGTCGTGCAATGCGGCGAAAGCCAACTCGGCAAAGGCATCGTTGTCGGCAAAGACACACCGAACTTCATTGGCAATCGCATTGGCGTGCACGCGATGCTCTCCACGATTCACCTGATGGTTGACGAAGGCCTGACGCCCGAAGACGTCGACAACATCAGCGGCTCGCCCATGGGACACCCCAAGAGCGCAAGCTTCCGCACCGCCGACATGGTTGGCCTCGACACGTTCTCGCACGTCGCCAAAAATTGTTACGACTCCCTGACGAACGACGAGGAGCGCGACGTCTTCAAGTTGCCCACGTTCGTCAGTGCGATGCTCGAAAAGAAGCTGCTCGGCGACAAGACCAAGAGCGGCTTCTACAAGAAAGGCGCGAACAAGCAGATCGAGACCTTCGATCCGAAGACGCTCGCTTACCGCGCGAAGGGCGGCGACGACGCGATCAAAAATGTAACCAAGGCGCTTTCGAAAATCGAAGACGTCAAGGAGCGCGTGAGGAAACTCGTCGCCGACGAGGGACCAGCCGGCAAGTTTGCCTGGAAGGTTCTCTCGCGATCACTCGCTTACTCGGCAAGGCGCATGGGCGAGATCGCGGACGACGTTGCTGCCGTCGATAATGCCATGAAGTGGGGCTACAACTGGGAGCTCGGCCCCTTCGAAACATGGGACGCACTCGGCTTCGCTGCCACGACCGAACGCATGGAAAAGGAAGGCATCGCCCTTCCCGAATCGATTAAGAAGATGAAGGCGAGCGGCGCCAAGAGCTTCTATCGCGAGGACGGCGCGGCATTCAATTTGGTCAAGGGCGTTTACGTTCCAACCAAGGTTGATCCACGCAACGCAACGCTCGCTCAAGTCCGCAAGGGCACGTCGGCGGTTCTCAAGAACGATGGCGCAGAGGCATGGGACCTCGGCGATGGCGTGCTCGGTCTCACCTTCAAGAGCAAGGCCAACAGCATCGATCCCGACGTGATCAAGATGATCCACGACTCGGTTGCACGCGCTGAAAAGGACTTCACCTCGATGGTCGTGGCCAACGAGGGAGACCACTTCTGTGTCGGCGCTAATTTGTTCCTCGTTCTGATGGGCGCGAGCCAAAAGGAGTGGGGACAGATTCGCTCAATGGTGAAGGGCTACCAAGGCGCTGTGCAGGCAATGAAGTACGCCGGCATTCCTGTCGTCGTTGCGCCCTATGGCATGACGCTCGGCGGCGGACTCGAACTCTGCCTCGGCGGCGACGCGCTGCAAGCCGCAAGCGAGACCTACACCGGTCTCGTCGAAGTCGGCGTCGGCCTCATTCCCGGAGGCGCAGGCACGATGAACCTCTTGTGGCGTTCACTCGAAGCGATCCCCGAAGGGACCGCCGCGATCACGTCTGAATATGTAACGCAAGTGTTCAAGAATATCGCGCTCGCCAAAATCGCGACCTCGGCCGTCGAAGCCAAGCAGTTCGGCTACTTCCGTCAGACCGACGGCGTGTCGTTCGACAAGACAAGACTCTTGACGGAAGCCAAAGCACGCGCCGTTGGCCTTGCGAACGCCGGCTATCACCCACCGGTTCCACGCGCGCACGTCTTGCCAGGTGACAGCGGCATCGCCACATTGAGCATGATGGTGGACACGCTCGTTGCAGGTGGATACGCGTCCGAACACGACGCAAAAATTGCGCGAAAACTCGCCGAAGTTCTTTGCGGCGGGCGAGGCGGCGGCTCACACGAAGTCACCGAAGACCAAGTGCTCGAGCTCGAGTGCGAGGCGTTCATCAGCCTCTGCGGCGAGCCGAAGAGCCAAGAGCGCATGCAGTACATGCTGATGAACAACAAGCCATTGCGGAACTGACGGTCGGACAACGCGTGGAACCGAGCAAACAGGAGAGTTTCAAATGACTGACATCATCATTGCAGACGCGGTTCGATCGGCGGTAGGTCGGGCCTTGAAAGGGTCGCTCGCCAACAAGCGACCAGACGAGTTGGCCGGCGACGTGATTCGGGGGCTCTTGGCGCGCGTGCCACAAGTCAAGGCGCTTGACGTTGAGGATTTGATCCTCGGATGCGCGATGCCCGAAGGCGAGCAAGGTCTTAACATCGCGCGCGTTGCTGGCTTCCTTGGTGGTCTTCCTCAAGAAGCGAGCGGCATGACCATCAATCGTTTTTGCTCGAGCGGTCTTCAAGCACTCGCAATCGGTGCCGGCGCGATTGCTACAGGCTCGAACGACATTGTGATCGCTGGCGGTGTCGAATCGATGACCATGGTGCCGATGACCGGCAACAAGTTGTCGGCTTCAGCCGAGGCGATGGAGAAGTTCCCGAGCGTGTACACGCCCATGGGCATCACGGCTGAGAACGTCGCAAAGAAGTTCGAAATCTCGCGCGCCGAACAAGACGCGTTCGCAGTTCGCAGCCAACAGCGCGCTTCCGCTGCAATCGCGGCGGGCAAGTTCAAGGACGAGATCGTCACGGTGCGCGCAATTCGTTATGTCGGCAACGAGCGGCAGGAGTTCGATTTCCTGGTTGATGAAATGCCACGTCCTGACACGACACTCGAAGGTCTCGGCGCGCTCAAACCCGCGTTTGCTACGGTCGGCACCGTTACTGCGGGAAACGCGTCGCCGCTGAGCGACGGAGCGGCAGCCGCCTTGCTCATGACGAAAGCGAAAGCAGACGCGCTCGGTGTCAAGGGCCTCGGCTACTTCCGCGCGTTCGTGACGGCGGGCGTCGATCCTGCGCTGATGGGCATCGGGCCCGTGCCCGCCATTCGCAAGCTGTTTGCGAAGACTGGCTTGTCAGTCAAGGATATTGACGTTTTCGAAGTCAACGAAGCCTTCGCGAGCCAGTGCGTCTATGTGCAACGCGAACTCGGACTTCCCGACGACAAGTTGAACATCAACGGCGGCGCGATTGCGCTTGGACATCCACTGGGGTGCACCGGCGCGAAACTCGTCGCAACGGCGCTCCATGAACTCAAGCGCCGTAACGGTCGCTATGCGGTCGTGTCGATGTGCATCGGCGGCGGCATGGGCGCGGCAGGATTGCTCGAGCGGATTGCGTGACTACGCGAGTGAGCCAACCAACTACGTCGCCAACTGCGATCCGCTTCCGCGCTCCACGACGCCATTGAGCACAACGTCGATGACCATCTTCACAACGAGCGCCCGATGGCTTGGGTCGGTCAGCCCCAAGCCGGTCACGCGCGTTCGATGCGCGTCGGCTTGGAGCAGGCCCGCGAGCGTGAGGTAAATCATCGAGGCCGCTGCAATCGGTGCAATGTCCGCGCGGATGAACCGCTGCTGCTGCGCGAGTTCAAAGAACTTCGAAAAGCGCGGCGTGAATTCGTAAAGCAACTTCTCGATTCCCTTGCCCCACTGGTCCGCGACGTCGAGATCGCGGAGCAAGATATTCACGACTTCGCGATGCTCGACATGAAGGTCAAACAGCTCGTTCACGAGCATCTCGAGGCGAATCCGAAATTCTTCTTGTGACTGCGGTACGACAAGATGCTTATCGATCGCCTGCAAGCGAAGTTCGCCGAACCCTTGTAGACAGAACCTGTAGAGCTCGAGTTTCCCACCGAAGTGGTGATTGATCATCGCCGCGCTGACGCGCGCGTTCTGAGCGATATCACCGACGGATGCACCGGCCAGACCGTGCTTCGCAAAGACGGAGCGAGCAGCCTCCACAAGACGCTCGCGCGTCCGTTCAGCCGAACGCGTTCGAGGCGGCGCTTTGCTTCGGGTAGCGAGTTTCTTCGTCAAGCAACCGCATTCTGCACGACGCTGCGCCGCCATGCTCGCACGAAGAGTCCCGCCTCGATCGTAGCCGATACGATCACGGCACCACCTAAGCCGGTCGCCAAAGAAGCAAGCCACGAGGGCATTTGCGTCGCGGCTGCGATTTCGGTTTCAAGATGGGCCAGTGGCCAACCGAGAACGATAAATGCCGCGGCCGCACCACCCGTCATCGTCGCGCCGATGATGTGGATGACCTGCTCGAGGAGGGGCAGGCCGCCAAGGCTCTTTCGGCTCGACTCCTCGCTGATGGTATCGAGCACGTTGTTAACAAAATCGAACAAGAAGAGCGCGCTGGCGAACCAGTACCAGTTGCCGTGGAGCTCGCCTCGCGAGAGCACCAGCGCGACCACTCCGATGACGACGCTGCGCACAAGATGCGTCACTTCTTCGAATCGCGACTCCGGTCGCTCGTAGAGCCGAAACTTAAGCGTGTGGTAATAAAACGAATCGAAAGCCCCGAGCGGACTCGCGATGAGCAGCACCGACAACGCGACAACGTTCGCGTTCATGCAGCCTCTGGGGAGGGGATGGCAAATTCGCGACGCACCTCATCGAGCGGCCTAGCAAGATAGGGCCGCCAGTCCACGCCGACGAAGCTCTTGGCAGCGCGCCCCAAAAGCCAACCGCGGGTCAGCGCGTCAAGGCGGGCAACGCGATCTTCGTACGCGTAGAGAACCGTATTGAGCAAGATCGACGAGAGTACGAGCAGCGGCAGATAGCTTCTGGACTGGGCGAGAAGGAACGCCTGCACGCCTGCCTCGCCGGCAGGGTCTGTATCGAATCCTGTAAGGACGTGCCAGAGGTCGTGCGTCTCGTAGTAGTGCGCAATCATGTATTCGATGTCGCCACTCGCCGGCAGATCCGGAATCGACTCAGGTGAGAGGTCGCGCTTTCGCAGATAGCGCGCATATGCACCACCTAGTGTTGTCTCGGGCATCGCAATCATCTCATCCATTCTCAGGCGACCAAGACGATGTCTGTTGCGAAGGGCTGTCCGGCCGACGTCAGTGCTTCCAAAATCGGCAAGCACGGCCCTCTCTTCCTCGGGCGTTCGCAACAGCGTCAGCGCGTCTTGAAGAGCAAAAACGCGATTGAGCCGGTTGAGGTCGCGCGTCAGCGCTCCCCATTGATAGAGAACCCGAGCCGTACCAACGAGGCTTCGCGATGACGTTTGCGATGTGGTCATGAGTTCAATGTGAACGCGTTCGACGCATTGTCAAACAATCGTTTTATTATACCGTATCATACTTTAATAGCCGCAAGAGCAGAGCCTGCGCGCAAACCTCATCTTGCCAATCAAATCGGCTGTGCGAGCGAGCACTCTTCCAGTCGCTTCGCCATGCTCACTACTTGCAAGCGCTCGGATTCTCTTTCGCGCATTTGCCACCCGCGCACGACGAACCGACTTCACATGGCCCGTTCTTGCCACCACACGCGGCGCCATCTGCGGCGGGCCCGATGCACTTCCCATCGTTTCCACACTCGCCACCTTCGCACTCTTGGGTAGCACCACAAGTGGCGCCAGCTCCCACGTAGCTGAATGCGTGACAGCGACCGTCGTCTCCGCAATTGAAGCCGAAGTAGCAAAAGCCACCAGGGCATGCCGTTCCCTCACCCTTTGGGGCTTCGGCGCATTTTTTGTCTTTGCCGCAGTAGAGAAACCACTTGCACCCGCTATTGCCACACGCCTCGCCAATGTCGCCCTCTACGGCGGCAACGCACACGTTGGCGTTGTCACATGTCAGGCCGGGATCGCACGATAGCTGGTCGCACTTCTGACCCTCACCAACGGTTTTGTCGCAAACGCCGCAGGTGTTTCCGAATTCGCGATTGCACACGAGGCTCTTGCACTGACTATCGTCGCGACATGGCTCATCGCCAGCACGGGAACCTGGCGGAGTCGTGCACGGCTCTTCGGAACATGACGACTTCGACGCTTCGTACTTCTTTGCGCACGCCTCGAGTCCGTCCTTCGATTGATTGCCAGGTGCCTCGGCAAGGACCACGCAGTAGTCGATGCTCTTGTCGCGCAGCGAATTGGCGCGAGCGTCGCTCCGCTTCGGAACGCCGCAACGGATGAACCAATCGGTGCGCGCATCGTACCAGTGTGCGCACAACCCGCGGAGCTCCCCGCCACCATCGATTGACGTGGAGTCTGGCACGTCAGCGTCGGCAACGGATGCGTCAGCGCCGCCGCCATCGGGCGCAATTTGTCGGGATCCACTGGAGGAACACGCGGCGGCGATACCGCTGAAAACCACGATTAGAACAGAAGAGGTTTGCACGGCGGGGTCGATAGCACAGGCAAGGCGGATGAAAACTGGTCAAGGTTCTGTTCCGCCAACTGAGGCCCTCGTTCTTGGACGCCTCTTTGGTGATCCGCTTGCTGCTCGCGTCGCGCTGTGAGACTCAAGCGCCACAGAAAGGTCGGGGCGGCGGTTGCTTTCAGACACATCTCCTCCCTCACGCGTTCCACCTGCTGCGAGCATCCGACACGAACTCGTCAAGTTGCTTACCGTTGCAGTTCCGATCGCGGGTGGACAACTGCTCACGATGCTCATGGGCGTGGTCGACACACGCATTCTGGGATACGGCGTGAGCGAAGGATCGGCCGACTTCGGAGGCGCTTCGACGGGGCGCGCGATCGGCTTTACCTTCATGGTCTTTGCCATGGGCATCGCTGGCGCTTGTGACACCCTTGCTGCACAAGCCATCGGCGCTGGGGAAGAGGCGGTTGCCTGGAACGCGTTCGAGACGACGTTGCGAACGGCACTCGTGTGGGTCTTGCCCTGCGCAATTGTCGCTGTATCAATTACATTTGTCCTTCCCCACGTCGGCGTCGAAGCGGAGATTGCACGGCATGCGCAACGTTTCACCCTAGGCCAGGTTCCCAGCATGTTTTTCATCGTTGGCTTCAGTGCGACGAAGGGTTACCTGCAGGCGCGGCACCGCACTTCCGTCCTCATTGCATCGGCGCTGTTGGCGAACGTGATCAATGTCCCTGTGTGCATGCTGCTCGTTCGTGGAGACGCTGCACTTGCGTCGCTCGGTCTTCCTTCGATGGGCGTCCCCGCGATGGGATCGCTTGGGGCGGGCGTGGCGCTTAGCGTTGCTAGTTTCGTCCAGTTTCTTGTCGTTTATGTCTACGCAAGGTCAATAGCGCCAACGCATCGCGTGAGCACTTTCGACCCCGCGAAGGTCATGAGGCTCGGCCTTCCGATCGGCCTGCACCTTGTGGCCGAATACTCCGCGTTCTCGTTCGTGACTATCCTCGCCGCGCGCTGTGGACGAGCAGAGGTCGGCGCGCATCAAGTGGCGATCATTCTCGCAAGCTTTACGTACATGGGCGCGCTTGGCATCGGCGGCGCGACAGCTGCGCGCGTCGGGCGAGCGATTGGTGCGGGAGTCTCTCCGAGGATGCCTGGCCTCTTGGGCATTGGCCTCGGCGCGGTCTTCATGGGCGCGTGCGCTGCGGTGTTCGCGCTGTTTCCTTCGTCGCTCGCAATCATGCTGACGCCCGACAAGACGGTCCTCCCCATTGCCGTCAAGCTTCTTTACATTGCCGCGTGCTTCCAGCTGTTCGATGGGGTTTCAGTCGTTACGTCAAGTGCACTTCGGGGAACGGGCGATACCCGCGTACCGCTTGTCGCGAACCTGATCGCCTATTGGTGCCTTGCGATTCCGATCGGGTTCACGCTCGGGGTCGTCATGAAGATGGGCGCGATCGGGTTGTGGCTCGGCCTCACGGTGGGTCTGGTCACGGTTGCATTCGCGCTCTTCGGGCGCTTCTGGCGGCGGTCCGGAACCTTGATCGCGAGGGTGTGAGTGGAAGAGAGCCCTGACGATGGAAGGCGTTCGTGGTAGCCCACGGCCATGATTCCCTGGGAGCTTCTCGGCGAGGCGCGCACGCCAGACGGCAACGCCATGACGCTGACCCGGCGCGGCAGCGAATACATGATCATGGCCGATGGCAAGGATCTGATGTCGAGCCGCATGAAGGGCTCCGAGGAAGCTCTCGCAACCATTGCCTGCGATCGAGCACGCAAACTCGAGCGCCCGTGCGTGCTGGTGGGCGGACTCGGAATGGGCTTCACGCTGCGATCGACACTCGATGTTCTGCCCGCCGATGCAACGGTGGTGGTCGCCGAGCTGATGCCAGCGGTCGTCGAGTGGAATCGTGGGTTGCTCGGAGCGCTCGCGAAGCGCCCGCTGGAGGATCGGCGGGTTTGCATCGAGGTTGGCGACATCGCCCTCTTGCTCAACAACGGCCACGCTCGCTTCGATGCCGTGTTGCTCGATGTCGACAATGGCCCGGCCGCTTTCACGCAGACGGCCAACGCCGGTTTGTACGATAATGCGGGGCTCGCCATGATCCGCGCCTCACTGCGACCTGGCGGGGTGCTCGCGGTGTGGTCGGCATGGGACGACCGAAAGTTTGAACACCGCCTAAGGCATCACGCATTCGCGGTGGAGACCCATCATGTGCGCGCGCGACTCAAACAGGGAGGACCACGCCACACCATTTTTGTCGGTCGGCTCTGAGGACAGACGTTAACCACCCATGAACGAGGGTGCGCGAACAAACGATGGGCGTGTTGACGAGGAAGCGCTGCGGAACATCATCCGCAAGCACATTGCGATCGTTGAGGTCGAACTTCGGGCATCAACCGATAAGAGCCTCAACGTTGCGGTTGAACGTTTGCTTGCAAGGCGGGCCGCTTAGGCGCCGCCAACTCGAGGGCGGGTCGCTCGAGACACGCAGAAATTGAGCGGACGCTTCGAACGTCCGCTCCTCGATGGTTCACGTTCTTTACGCTTCAGCTTCAGAACGTCGCCCTTTCACCGGAGCGGCCGCGACGATCGCCTGCCGCAACGTGCTCAGCAGCTCGGGTGACCCTGCGATCGTGTCGCGTGATCGTTCACGACCGTTTCCAAGTGCGGTTCCGGCGAAAGATAGATGACTGCCGCTCTTGTCGATCAGACCGCGCAAGACGCCGAGATCGATGACCTCGCTCAGTGAGTCAATGCCCGTGCCGTATCGAATCTCAAATTCCGCTTCCGTAAACGGTGGTGCGCACTTGTTTTTCGCGACCTTCACGCGAGTCCTTCCACCCACGACTTCGTCGCCCACTTTGATCTGCCCGATACGGCGCACGTCAAGCCGCATCGACGCATAGAACTTGAGCGCATTGCCTCCCGTAGTCGTTTCAGGTGAGCCAAACACAACCCCGATTTTCTGACGCAGCTGGTTGATGAAGAGGAGCGTCGTGCCTGTGCGGTGCGCAACCGCTGTGAGCTTGCGAAGCGCCTGGCTCATAAGGCGGGCTTGCAAGCCCATGTGTTGATCACCCATTTCGCCCTCGATCTCGGCTTTTGGCGTGAGCGCTGCGACCGAATCGATTACGATCATGTCGACCGCGCCGCTACGAACGAGCATTTCGCAAATCTCGAGCGCCTGCTCACCCGTGTCGGGCTGTGAGACGAGAAGTTTCTCGATCTCGACTCCGATCGATTTTGCGTACTTCACGTCGAGCGCGTGCTCAGCGTCGATGAACGCTGCGATACCGCCATTGCGTTGCGCTTCGGCAATCGCGTGAAGCGCAAGCGTGGTCTTGCCGCTCGACTCAGGACCGTACATCTCGACCACGCGGCCCCGCGGATAGCCGCCCACACCTGTTGCTAGGTCTAGCGCAAGGGAGCCGGTCGGAATGGTCGTCACAGGTTCGAGCCCAGACTCGTCGCCGAGCTGCATGATGGCCCCTTTTCCGAATTGCTTCTCGACGTTGCAAATAACGCTTTTTATGTTACGAATCTTCTCTGCAAGTTCACTCAACATGATTGACTCCGGTCAACCTGGTTTCCATCTGCCCCACCACTCGCGCCAGGTCTGAGAATGGCAGGTTGCGGTGACCGTTACGGTCCCGCGACGCTTGTGCGCTCGAGCGCTCGATAGGTGATCGCCTCGCCGATGTGCCGTGGCGCCACGCCTTCTTGGTGGTCGAGATCCGCTATCGTGCGCGCGACACGGAGCACCTTGCCATAGCCACGCGCGGATAGTGCGAGACGCTCCACCGCGCGTTTGAGCAAACTGGCCCCCTCTGAACACGGCACGATCACGCGTTCGACATCCTGCGCGGTAAGGGCCGCGTTGCAACTTGCTGAAACGTTCCCCGCGGCGCGTCGTTCACGCTGGACCGTGCGCGCAACGATGACCCGCTGCTTGACCGCTGCGCTCGTTTCGCCCCGCTCGCCTTTCCACAGCGCATCAATTTCGACAGGTGGTAGCGCAACTTGAATATCGATTCGATCGAGCAATGGTCCGCTAAGGCGCGCGCGGTAGCGGCGAATGCGGTCGACCGAACACTCGCAACGCCCCGATCGATCGCCGTAATAGCCGCAAGGGCAAGGATTGGTCGCGCACACGAGGATGGGTCTCGATGGGAACGAGACCTTCACGCGCGCACGCGAGATGAGAACGTCACCGTCCTCGAGCGGCTGGCGGAGGCCCTCGAGAGCGGTGCGCCTAAATTCGGCAAGCTCGTCGAGGAAGAGGACGCCGTTGTGGGCAAGACTCACCTCACCCGGACGCGGTACGTCGCCACCACCTCCGATCAACGCGACATCGCTCACGGTGTGGTGTGGCGCACGAAAAGGCCTCTGCGCAAGAAGTCGCTGAGAGCACAGGAGCCCAGCGACACTCTGAATCGCCAACACTTCAAGCGCGTCATTCGTTGCGAGCGACGGCAAGATGCCGGGCAAACGACGGGCGAGCATGGTCTTGCCCGCACCGGGCGGTCCCATCATTAATAGGTTGTGGCCACCTGCTGCCACAATCTCAAGTGCGCGACGTGCGGCAAATTGACCCCGAACGTCAGCGAGGTCGGGAAGACCTGGCGCAGTCATTTGCGCTGGCGCCTCCTTAGGAGGAACACGCCCAAGGACCCTTCCCTCGCGCCACGCTTCGACCAACTCACCGAGCGTCGCAACGGTCGTCGCTTCAAGATCGCCCACAAGAGCCGCCTCCGCTTCGTTCGCGCGCGGAAGCACAACACACTTTACGCCACGCTTTCGCGCACCGAGCAAGTGAGCCAGCGCACCCCGAAGCGGATGGACTCCACCATCGAGCGACAACTCACCAAGGAGGAGAACGCCGGAGATCGCCTCAGCGGAAATCAGTCCGAGCGCGCCCAGCAGCGCAGCAGCAATCGCCAAATCGAAACCGCTGCCCGTCTTCGGAACATCGGCAGGACCAAGGTTGACCGTAACGATGCACTCCCCGATGTCGACGCCGATTTGCTTGAGGGCACTCCGTACGCGAACACGGCTTTCGCGAACGGCCGCTTCGGCAAGACCGACGAGTTCGAACTTCGGAGGGCCGCGGCGCGTCTCGACCTCGACGCGCACGGGCTGCGAATCAAGACCAATGAGGGTGGCGCTGAGCGCGGTCGCAAGCATGCCATCCCTTCTGCGAAGAGCGTGCCTACTCGCGAGACGGAAAAACACGCGACGTTGCCCACGGGCTGCCCAACCGTGACGGAAGTGAGCCCGTCATCGGACAGGCTGTGTAGTCAATAATATTTACGGTTTCCCGTCCTCGTGGCGTTCACGTCTCAAGCCGCGCCACGGCTTCGGCACGAAGAACCATTTGCCGTCGACGAAAAAAAGCGCGTCGAATGTAAGACCTGTCGTTTTCCCGGGCTCCACAAACGTAAAGCGAAACACGGTCAGCCCTGGCCGTAGGTGCTCGGCGAGACGCTTGTATCCTGCATGGAAACTCTGTGCCCTCTCGTTCCATGCGCGCAGGTCCTCGGTCGTCGCGCTGGCAACCAGCACTTCGGTCTGCCCCGCCGAGGGACTGAGATGCGCGTTGGGGGCACGCGGCGCCTCCTTCCAGGGCTCGCAAATCTTCGCTGCCATCTCTTCGGGAACAAAGGCCGTCTTGCACTGTTCAAAGGTCGGCAAGAGTTTCTTCGTAAGTTCTGCCTGCTCGGTCTCGCCCTTCAAGAAGCCACTCACCAAGTCCTTTGCCTGAGCTTCGGCCCCGCTAAGCGTTGGGCTTGGCTTTTGGCTCGGCCTTTGACTCGAAAGTTGGCCTTGGCCAGAGGCTCCGCTTTCGGACTTTTTGCAACCAAGGTCAGTCATCAAGACAATGACCAAACCGCTAAAGGGCACAATCAAACAGTTTCGCATTGAACTCAATTTATCTCCTCTTCGGGGCCAAGCGCTCCCATAATCGGAAATTGTGGCCGCCTCGTTGAGCACTCGATCCGGCCTCGCCTTGCTCCTTCTTTCGCTCCTCATTGGCTGCCGTGAAAAGCCCTCGCCCGGCGCAGCGTGCAACACAAACAACCTCGCGGCGTGCTTCGACCCTGCTCAAGCTGCACTCTGTCGATCGGGCCAATGGGCGTCGATACCCTGTCGCGGACCGCAGGGTTGCGTCGAGCATGGCAACGCCCACAACGTGACCTGTGACGACTCTCGCGCAAGCGTTGGCGACGCCTGCATGAATGGTAACATTGGGAGTTACGCATGCAGCGCCGACGGAAAGCGGGCGCTCGTTTGCAACCGAGACAAGTTCGAATCGTGGCGCAACTGTCGTGGTGCGGGCGGCTGTCACATTGAAGGATCAGTTGTTGAGTGCGACAACTCGATCGCCGAAAGCGGAGACGCGTGCGGTCCTCCAGGTTCTCTCGCCTGCGGGACGGATCACCGCAGCCTCCTCTTGTGCCAGGACGGCCACATGAAGAGCGCGAGCTCGTGTCGTGGACCGAAAGAGTGCGCGGTAAAACCTGACAAGCGAGGCGTTAGCTGCGACACCACGATCGCATCTGAGGGGGACTCGTGCGAGCTACCTGAAGCGCGCGCTTGCAGTCCTGATGCGAAGCTCGAACTCGTGTGCAAAGGGAAGAAGTTCGTGAGGCTTCACGAGTGCACCGGCACTGGATGCGTCGTACGTGACGGGCGCGTCATTTGCCAATAGTCAACTACAATGACCGTCAACTTCGTTGTCGCATCACAAACATCACAAGGGCGACACCGATCAGCACCAGACCCGCAAGTAAGGCGTAGAGCCACGCGCGGGACTGCGCTTCGGCGACGGCGATTTTTGGCGGGTTTTCATTCGCCGCAGCGAGCGCGAGTGGATCGGGAAGCAGCGGCGGCGGAATCGAACGCAGCGTCGCCAAAGTCGCCTTCACGCCTGCGACCGGATTCCCCCCCATCGTGATCGCCGGCCCTACGGGCGGAAGGCGTTGAGAGGAGGACGGTGGCGATAAGGGGATGTCATCTTCCTCGAGAAGCGCAAGGTTACCTTCACTCAAATTTGGGGGCAGCGACTGATGGAGTGGATACGGGTCGCTAGGACGGCTTGACGGCGCGATCTCCGAAATCCACTTTGAAAAATCGTTGATCGCAAGCGGCTTGCTCTTGCGCACCACGGGCTGTTCCTCGCCCTCCGTAAGCGACGTGAACTCGAGCAGTGTCTCTTCAATCAACTTGTCGATCCGCGACGATGCGGGCCTTTGGCGTGCGCGATCACGCATTGCAAAGTGGACCTGCGACGCAATGTCGAACGTGCTCACGGGCTTGCCTAGCTTGAACAATAGCCGCGTAAGATCATAGCCAAGCTCGCGTGCCGTTCGGTACCGTGCATCGAGGTCTTTCGCGAGCGCGCGATTCACAATGCGCTCAAGTTCGGTGGTCACCAGCGGATTGAGCTGGCCGATCGGGGGGACAACCGCCGCCTGAATGTTCTTCACGGTCTGGTAATCGGTGTCGCCCAAGAAAAGGCGCTTGCCCGCAAGCAGC
Organism: Myxococcales bacterium; assembly: GCA_023248735.1. Classification (GTDB taxonomy): domain Bacteria; phylum Myxococcota_A; class Polyangia; order Polyangiales; family Polyangiaceae; genus JAHFDX01. Next base: position 26,617 of record JAHFDY010000010.1, on the reverse strand, counting down.
TCCCACAAAATGATACCGACCGCGAATACGTCGGCGCGAGCGTCAACTTCCTTGCCCGATGCAAGCTCAGGCGAAAGGTAAGCGAACTTACCTTTGATGATGCCAGGCTCGCTCTTCTCGAGTTGCGTGCTCGCCTTGGCGAGGCCAAAATCCACGATCTTGATTTCGCCAAACTTCGTGATGAGCACGTTCGGAGGCGAGATGTCACGATGGACAATCTGCAAGGGAAGCCCGCGCTGATCGGTAAGTTCGTGCGCATAGCTTAGGCCCTTGCAAATCTCGATACAGATGAAGAGTGCCGCCTCGATCGGAAACTCACGACCTTGCTTTCGGAGCGAGTCGGTGACGCTCTTGAGGTTCGCCCCGTCGACGAACTCCATAACGATGAAGTACGTGTTGTCACCGACGCCGATGTCGAAAACCTGAACGCAGTTCGAGTGCGAAAGTTGCGCTGAGAGTCGCGCCTCATCCAAGAACATCTGGATGAACTTCGTCTTCGAGCTGAGATGCGGCAAGACGCGCTTGATCGCGACCTGCTTGCGGAACCCCTGCAAACCCTCGCTCTCGGCGCGAAAAACTTCGGCCATCCCTCCAGATTCGAGTTTTTCAACGACGCGATAACGCTGTTGGGGATGGTCACTCATCAGTCAAGCCGCCGCCGAAGCGTAAAATCCACGCGCCGCGAGGGCAAGCTTCCTCTTGGAAGCCTCATATCGGCCACGTTTAGACCGGTCGCGCTGGACCGACGAGGGCCATTCAGTAGCAGACGTACGCGTCGAATTCGCTTTTTGGGATGAGGTAGCTCTCGTTGCACCAACCCTCGGTTGCCCCGTAACGGACCCTCGCCCATCCCCATTCATCGTGCTCGAGAATCGTAAGTTCGGAGCCGCACTCCATCTGTGTGATGATCGGATGCGACGTGCCGCTGCCCTCTCGGAGGTTGAGCAAGCCAGCAACGACGACGGCGGACTCACCCGTAGGCCCAGCGAGTGCTGCAAGGTCTTTGAGTGAACCGTTGAAGACGTCGAGGTCGACGTCCCCTGAGATTCCCGAAACCGACCCTTCGTCTGAATACTGCCAGAACGACCACTTCGAAAAACCGGAAGCCATTTTGGGACACGAGGCGCCGTAGTTGGCGATCCAAAGAGGGTACTTCGCGAACTCTGTGCCACCCTTCAGTGAGTTCCAAAAGTAACCGCCTGTGTAGATAATCGGTGTCTTTCCCGTGCCAGCTTCGACGATCAGCAACCACTCACGAATCTTACTGAGGACCGTGGCCGACGACTGGTCATCCGCTTCCTCAATGTCGAGGACCACTGGAAGGTCACCGTTGCCGAGTACACCAACTGCATCGACGACCTTGTTCGCCTGCTCGGCTGCGTCCTGCCCTGCGCGAAAGTACTGATAGGCGCCGCGATACAAACCGGCGCTGCCTGCACCTGCCCAGTTGCGACCAAACTTCGAATCGTTAGAGCTCGTCCCGTAACTTACGCGAGTGAACGCAAACGCGATTCCATCGCTCGCCGCTTTCGTCCAGTCGATGTCGCCTTGCCACTTCGAAACGTCAATTCCCTTGACTGTATCGCTGGCTGCACATTGCCGCGTCAATCCGTCTGCGGACGTGTCGTTATCGCTTCCTCCGATGTCGCCGGAACAGGCCGCCGCAAGAAGTGCACAACCGAAGCCAAAAACATGACCTACACCAATCATACGCATGACGAATCCCCCCAGATCCCAAGTCGGAACGTAAGCAATAGACAAGACTTCACCCGCCCCACGCGGATGGCTGATCCGTGCGAAGCCGTCGCGCATACGCGCTCAAGCTTCACGGTCGCGTCGCACCGCCATTTGGTCAGAAACTGCGGGCGCTCGCGTTTTGTGCGGACCTGTGCGTCGTTATTATCTTTCGGCGCCGCGAGAAAACTCTGAGGCATTTCGAGACAAGTGCAAGGGAAGATGTTTCGAATTGAGGACAGACACGCGAGAAGCCCCGTAAATTAGGTTGACGTCTCGCGCCAAGTCTTGCTTCCCTCTCGAGCTCGGAGGTCGTGTCCACCACACCGTGCGCAGCCGCAGCCCCGCTCTAGCCCTCGCCTCAGCCGCATTCACTTCGAGTCTGTCTGCCTCAGCCGCTGACTACGACGTGACGAGCGACACTGCCGCGCAATTCTACGACGTCCGTAGCCCGACCGGAGAGGTCGTGTATGCGCGACGCAGGGTCACGACCACGCTTGGGGTAGGTGCGTACAATCTCGTCAGGCAAGTTGACAAACGTCGCCTCGGTGCGGACCTCAGCTTCGTCGCGCGCGTTCGCTATGACGCCGACTATGGGAACGGTGGGTTTACGGATCCCGGCGACTACGGCCAGTTCGTACCAGGCCTTTCCCGAGGCCCCGTCGACATCATGTACGCGTACCTTGAGGGCCGCAGGCTTCTTAGGGGGTGGCTAGGCTTTCGCGCGGGTCGGCAATACGTCGTCGATCCCCTTGGGTGGTGGTCCTTCGACGGCGCTCTCGTTAAGGTGACGAGCCCGTATCACGTCGCATTCGAGGGCTACGGCGGGTTCGAAGTACGCGGTGGACTGCCGCTGTCGACCGGCCGCTTTGAGCGCGACGGAATCTGGCGCGGTGACCGTAGCGGCTACGATCCAACCCTCTACCCATCGTTTCAGCCGACATCGATCGCACCCGCAATGGGCACCTCGGTCGAGACGGCGGGGTGGTCGTGGCTCAACGCGAAGCTGAGCTACAGGCGCGTCTACAACACCGGGAGCTCAAACCTATCTCAATTCCAAAGTGGGCTACTCACACCGGCGATCTACGATGGGATGCGCATCTCGCAGGAGCGCATTGGTGGATCGGTCAACTTCAACCTCTCCAACTGGGGCGGCGTGAAGAGCGGCATGGTCTACGACTTCTACGGTTCGAATGTCACGCAAGTGTTCGCGAGTGCCGACGTATACGCAACGAAGAGAGTTACATTAAGCGCCGACTACGACTACTATCAACCTTCATTCGACGCTGACTCGATCTGGAATTTCTTCGGAGCTGAGCCAATGAACTACCTCGCGCTGAGGGGTAGCGTTGAGGCGACGGAGAAGTTGAGCGTCTCGGCGAGCGGGTACGGGCGGGTGTTTAGTATTCAAACCCAGCCCACGCGATCCAATTCGTCACCTGGATTGACGGACTTCTACAACCCAAGCGTCTATCCGACCAACGGCACACCTTTCGATGCCGGAGGGACGGCGTCTCTTCGCTATCGTGCGGGAACCCTGACGCTGGGCGCAAAGGGAGCGGGGAACTTCGGTGATAGCGGACAGCGCGTCGGCGGTGATGTCTATGCGGAAAAATTGATCAGTCAACGTTACGTTTTGTCGGGCAGAGGATCACTCTGGGCGTGGGACGACAAGCTGCGCACCAATCGCGACAGCGTGAGCGGCGGTTACATGGCGGGCATCGGCTACTTGCTCGGCGAACGCTCGAAGGCGAATCTTGAATTTGATCACTACATGAACAGTTTGGTCGGGCATCGCTTCCGCCTCGTGTTTTCGCTGAATGTGGCGGTCACACCATGACCAGGCCCGCGGCCCTCCGCTGGATCTTTCTGCTTCTGCCGGTGCTCGTTGCGGCGCTCGCAGCCTGCTTCGCGCTTTCAGATGAAGACGCTATCGCTGGCGGCGACCCCGCGAGTCGTCATGGCATGGCGCCAATGCCAGGCAACGTCGCGGTGCCGCTCAAATGGATGCCACCCGGCGCATTGAAGCAAGACCCTGGACCGAGCCCTGTTGTGTTTCCACCGCAAGCGCTCACGATTCGCTTCAACCACAAGAAGCATCTCGATTCGTCGCTTGGTCTCGGTTGCAAGGACTGTCACGCCAAGGCCGCGACGAGCAATTCGACTGAAGACTATCTCTTGCCCCAACCACAAACGTGCGACGGATGCCACGGCACGAACCATGACAACAAGGCGGAGGTCAAGGCGGGCGGCGGTTCGATGGGTGGCTGCGCGTTCTGCCACAACGGTTACAAGGCGGGCGACGGAAATCGCGTAGCGCGACTGGTGTTGCCACGCGCGAACATGATCTTCTCTCACCAGAAGCACGTTGTTCGTAACATCGGTTGTGACAAATGCCACGGCGCGATCAAAGAACTCGAGCTTGCAACGCGCGATCAACTTCCACGTATGAACGGGTGCCTGCACTGCCACGAGATGCCCGACTCAGCATCGCAAGGCGACGCAAAGAGCGCATGCGAAACGTGTCACATCAAGAGCAAAAACGGTGAGGGGGTGCTGCGAACCACCTTCGCGTCTGGCACGCTCAAGCCCCCAAAGTGGCTAAACAACGCCGGCCATACGCCCGACTTTATCGAACGGCACAAACAAGTTGCGGGCACGAACTCTCAGGTATGCGCGCAATGCCACTCTGAGAAGTACTGCACAGATTGCCACGACGGACGCGTTCGGCCGCGCAGCATTCACCCGAACGACTACTTGAACATGCACGCAATCGAGGCGCGCCAGGCAACGCAACGATGCACGAGCTGCCATCGCGAGCAAACGTTCTGCGTCGACTGCCACCAGCGCACGGGCGTATCGATGAGTGGCCCGGCCAATCTTCGCAACAGCGGTCGATTCCACCCCCAAAAGAGCGAGTGGAGCGACGCGCCTCGAAAACCCGGTCACCATGCCTTCGAAGCGCAACGCAATCTCAATGCGTGTGTGAGCTGCCACATCGAACGTGACTGCACAGGTTGCCATGGCGCGCGCGGCATTGGCGGCGGCTTCAATCCGCACCGTGCGGGCTTTGCCGGCGGCTGCTCGACCCAATTCAAGCGTAACCCGAGACCTTGTTACGTCTGCCACGAGCCCGGCGACAGGACACTCTCGCAATGCCAGTAGATCGCCCAGGAAATTGCGCGACCAAACGCCGAAGGCGGAAAAGCCGGCCACGCGCTTCTCTCTTGCGCCCGGGGAGCGCGGAGAGTTATACGAACAGCTCGCTTTTTGCCTGGGAGGCTGCCCGTGAAAGAACTCGTCCGATACCTGCTGGAGAACATGTACATCGATTTCCAGGGCGAAATTTCGCTGGATTCGGTGCGCCAGTTCCTCCGAGCCGACGAGAGCCGGGAAAGCAAAGCACTCCTACAGCGTCTGATTCAGGACAAGGGAGTGGACGATTTGCTCATTACCTTGGCCGACTGCTTGAAAGACAACATCCGCACCGGCGTATCCGAAGACGTCGTGCGCGAGCAGCTCAACCTCTACACCGACAGCTAAGCGCCCATCGTTTCTCGCGCAGCGAGCTTCGCACGGCACCGAGCGGGCGTTCGATAGCTGCAGGCGTCGCGATGGCAGCAGCTGCTCTTGCGGGCGCATTCGGGTGCGATCAGGCATTCCCGGGCAAGGTAACCCCCACAGGGTACATCCACCTCTTGGGCGCCAACGTGAGTTCGACACAGCCGCTCGCGGCGGGTGGCTCGATCGAATTGGCCTTCGATCGATTCTTGCTGCCCGTGTCCGTGTCGCGCCAATCGTTCGTAGTCAAGGGAGTTGACGGTCGAGTCGCGGCCTCCCCGGCCGTCACTTACGATCCCGTTGCACGAACGGTGACTCTGTCGCCACAGACGGGCTCTGTGTGGCTCGAACCGGGCCAGAGTTACATGCTCGAACTTCCGCTTCCTGACTACGACGCGGGCACGTCATCCTCCCAAGTCGGCGGTGTGCGCGGCATCGACGGCACAACGTTGGACCCTTCGTCTCAGCGTGTGATTGGTTTCTCCGTCAGTGCATCGACGACAACGCAAACGGCGCCGCCCGTATCCACATTCTGTCGCGACGTCGTTCCCATCTTGGAGAACAAGTGCGGTGGTGGCTCGTGCCATGGGCCTGCCACTGATCACGTAAGGCCAGCCGCCGGGCTCGTGCTGACAACCGCATCGGGAGTGGCGCTCACCGCCATCTCTCGCGTGTCACAGGCATCGAACACAGGCGCGCGCTCGCAAGCGTCCGCCCCAACGGTCCGATTCGGCGTCGACATGCCACTCATCAGCCCCGGTGCGCCGGGAGACAGTTGGCTTCTCTACAAGATGCTCCTCGCGTTGCCGCCGACAACAACCACGGCCGCGAGGCGGATCAAGTGCGACGGAACTGAAGGTACGACACCAATCGACACGGCATCACTCTACTCCGCGCCTTATTCGCGCACGGCGAGCGTTGAAGAACGCGCCAAACTTGGCGAAGTCGTCGTCGGGCAACCCATGCCCTATCCATCGAAACCAGGCACACCCGAAGACGCAGCCGTCGGTGACCCGAAGACAGAAGCGCCACTTTCGTTCGAAGAGCTTGAGCGCGTGCGTCTGTGGATCGCACAGGGAGCCAGCCTGCAAGAGTGCGGTGAGTGCGAACCCTGACGCTCACGCTTTCCGGGGATCGGTCAACCTGCTTTCAAGTCAATTCGGTTTCTTGTCAATTCTGTTGACAGATGGATCTCAAGTTGTTGTAGGGTGTCAGCCCATGAGCAAAGCACCTCCAAAGGTTAAGAAAATGGATGCCCAGGCAGCTCGCACTGTTGAGCGCGCCAAGAGCGCAAGCCTGGGTCAACTGCTGATTAACGCGGCTCGCGTTTTCAGCGACGAAGGGCTCCGCCGCATTCGCGGGCAAGCGAAGTTCTCAAAGCTTCGCGCCGCGCATGCAAGCGTCCTTCCGCACCTCGACGTCGACGGCACAAGTGTGACCGAACTCGCGCGTCGCATGGGTGTGAGCAAACAGGCCGTCAGCCAGTTGCTGGACGATATGGAAAAGGCCGGCGTTGTTTCGCGTGACGCATCACCAACCGACAAGCGCGCGAAGGTCGTGACGTTCACAACCGACGGAAAGAACGCTCTCCTCGCGAGCCTCGAAGCTCTCGGCACGATTGAGCGCGAGATCACGAAGACCGTTGGCAAAGCCAAGCTGGACGCATTGCGTGAGACGCTTCCGGGCGTTGTTGATGCGCTCGACTCGGTTTCTGCGAAGGCCGACTAACTCGAGTCTTTCTTCGTTAGACCCCTCGCGCGGATGTGCGGGGGGTTTTCCTTTGTCGGGGCACGGGAGCGTTCCCCTACCCACCCATCACACGATTGCGACCCGCCTGCTTCGCTGCGTAGAGAAGCTCATCGGCGCGCTTGTAGAGCTTTGAGGGCTCTTCGTCGCCTGCGGAGAGCTGCGCCACACCGAGGCTAATTGTACATGGTATAGTTACATTTTCGAAACGCATGGCAGTCTGCTCGACGATCGCGCGCACCTTCTCGGCGACTAGGCGTGCGCCTTCGAGATCGATCTCAGGCGACAGAATCGCGAACTCCTCGCCGCCGGTTCGTGCGAGCACGTCTTGCGCGCGCAACTTCGGCTTGATCGCCGAGACCACCTGGCGAAGCAAGCTATCGCCGGCGAGATGGCCCCATGTGTCGTTGATCTTCTTGAAGTGATCGATGTCGATGACGATGAGCGCGAGTTGTCGCGTGTATCGCTTGGAGCGCGTGAACTCACGGTCGAGCGTCTCGTCAAAGTAGCGACGGTTGTGAACTTGCGTGAGGCCGTCGATCGTCATGAGGCGATAGATCTCCTCATGGTAGTGCGCCTCGACATTGTCGCCGGTCATGTACTTCAGAATCGTTCGGCCGATCTGCACTTGGTCGCCGTCGCGGATTGCACCCTTGCGAATCGACGTGTCGTTGACGAAGGTTCCGTTCGTCGACTGAAGATCCTCGATGAAGTGCAGCGTGCTCTCGTACGTGATCCGTGCGTGGTGACGGCTAACGCTCTCTTGGTCGATCGTGAGGTCAGACTTCGAAGACCGCCCGATCTCAAAGGGTTGACCGCTCAGCGTCACGCGCCGACCCAAGTCGGGCCCGTAGATCACGACGAGGCACGCGGCGTCAGACGTAGCTCGCTTGTCCCCACTTTCGCGGAGGCTGACGCTCACTCGGGTTTTTTGGGAATCGTGCGACGACACTCACGCTCAAGCGTAACTTCAAATGGTTACTTCTCTTAGCCGAATTTGCTTTCGGTCCTCGATGCCAAGACCGAGGTCGGCAGCTGCGCGGATGTAGGCGGGGATGCGCCCACTTTCGGTGAGTGTCTTCAATGAGAACTTCTTGCGTGCTTCCTCAACAAGGTCCCAACCAATCGCGTCCATCGCGACGGGATCGGTCGTGACATAGACCGCTTCGTGAGGAACGACGAATTCCGGTTTCTTCCACAAGGGGCCTCCATGGGCCATGATCTTGAAGCCATCGGTAATGTTGAGGCGGACGCGCGAACGAATCACGTCTTGGGCGAAAAGTAATGCGATCTGCGGTGATGCGTGATTCCCGTGAAACGCGCTCGGATTGATCATCGTACCGTGAGTCAGATTCTTCAAGCAGCCGGTGTACCCACAAATCGAATGATCCTTAATAAGCGAGAAGTTGATGACGGCCGTCGATTCGACGAGTGTGCGGCAAAACTTGGTGCTGGTGCCCGTGCCAGGGATACGACGTGAGTCCATGTCGGCGTTGCCGTTGCTGTGCACGACGACGTTGACACCCTTTGGAACTGATTTCTCGTCGATGCGTGTTGCCGCGAGAAAGCTGCCGTACTGCTCGAGGACGCTGATGTTCTCGGGCTTCACCCCCGACGCGATCATCGCTTCCAGGAACGGCAACACAAGCTCTCGGTTGGTCCCCATCATCTTCGTTGCGATGCCGTTGACCTTGACGCACACTTTGTCGTCGGGGTGCACGAAGAGCCGCGTCGCTTCGACCAGTGAGCCCTTGCCCGTGAGCTCCTGCATCGCGCGTTCAAGCATCGCGCGAGCGTCGCTTTCCTTCGGGTAGTAGCCGTTGGGCATCAAACAGTCAGCTTTCTTGACCTTCGCGATGAGGCCAGGAGCTGCGAACGGCACGAAGCCCGCAGGCGGCCTCGCTGCAAGATCAGCCGTGCCCTCAAGATCGCCCTTTGTGCTCTTCGCGAACGCAGAGCGCGAAATGAGCGCGCCAGCCGCCACGGCCGCTGTCACGGCTCCTGCCACACCACCGACAAACGCACGCCTCGAGGTGTCCGAGTCTTCTTCGATGCGTCGCCAGACAAGCTCTTCTTCGTATGACATAGCGCGGCCTCCAAGGGTCCTTCCCTGCCGTCGGGCAGGGCCTAGTGAATACCTACCATGGCATCAAACCCGCGCGCCAGGATCAGACCGAATTGCTGTCCAAGGGCACTCAAAGAACCGTCCGCGACGGGTCTGAGAACAACGATTCTCGCCATTTCACTCGGCTCTAGCACGGCATGCCTCTCGCAATACCTAGACGCATCGCTGACTCGGTTTGGGTCGGCCCAGCTGAAAGGTAAAGAAAATGGACAATAGTCAATCGAAGCAAATGAAGGTCGTCTACACGGTCGTCGAACGCGCCCCCGGCAAGAGTTACTGGGTTCGCATCGGCGTCGGGTTTGTGAACAAAGACGGGTCGCTCAATTTGAAACTCGACGCCGTCCCCACCAACGGGTCGCTCCAAGTGCGTGATTGGGAGCCGCCTCCTGAAACCGCCGGAGGGGGAGAGCGCCAACGAACGCGTCCCCCTGGCGCCTCACTCGGGTTGAGCTAGCCCGATGGCGCCAATGCAACCTGGGCCGCGCGCGAACAAACGCTCGGTCCGGGACGCGCTCCTGTCGCGGCTGGCATCGGTGCACGCTGCACTCGACAGGCATCGTCAACTCGTCAAGGTGACCTTCGGCGTCATTGTCGTCGCGAGCCTCATGGCCCTGGGCGCCGTTACGCCCTCGCGCGCAGTTACGGTTCAAAAGTCGACAAGCGGCATGCCCACGGTGGAAGCGCCTGCTCCTTCCTCGGCTTCCCCGTCGTCTTTAGGTCCGCCGCCCGAAACGGTGTCGGCTGTCGCACCCTCAGCGGCGCCGTCCGGCATGACTGCCCAAGGGTACGTGTGCATCAACGACGCCAATCCTGAAACACTACGCCACCTGCCTGGCGTCGGGGAGAAGCGAGCCAAAGCAATCGTCGAGCTTCGTGCACGCCTCGGCAAGCTAAGGCGTCCGGAAGATCTACTTCGCGTCAAAGGTCTCGGGCGCAAACGACTCGCAAAGATACGCCCGCTGTTACGATTCACATGCGACCCACCGGCAAGTCCTGACGCATCGCCACCACAGTGATAGACGAGCGGCCATGCGCGTGGGCACGACGACAACATGGCTGCTCACTTTTTTCCTCGGAGCATGCGACTCAACGTGCGCGTCCAGCAAGGGGAGAGCGCACGGCGACGCGCGCTTGGAGCCGTCTTCAAGCGCATCGCACCCCGTTAGCGCAAAGGCCCGAACAACGAATCGTGAAAGATCGTGCCTAAATGTAGCTGAGAGAAGCATGTTTTCGCTGGGACGCAGCTGGTGGTCGCCTGCAGGCCTCGCCTATTGCGTCGGGCCAAACCAGGTCGATCGCTGCATCGAATTGCAGATGATGACCAATGCGCTCGTCGCATTTGCCGACATTCCCCCCGAAGCGCGTTCGAAACCGGAACCACCCGAGCACCCGCTAAAGCGCGTCTTGTGGGGCGTAAGAAGCGGCGTCAAGATGTGCGACCGACGACGCGAGGGCCAGCTCGACTACTGCTGCGTGATCAGCACGTCAGGCGCGACGCCAGATACGGTGGACCTCGACAGCGATGATTCGAGTCCGCACGCCACCAAACAGAGGCTGCTCACCGCCGACATCAGCGCCGACCGCAAGCACTTCGCGTTCATCGACGGCGCCAACGCGCTCGTGGTGCAAGAGCTCAGGCCAAAAGGTGTCGATCACTTTGTCGTCAAGACACTTTACAAACTCGCATTGGGCGAAAAGCCAGCGCGCCAACTTTGGTGGACGGAACATCGAATCGCACTTCGCCTTTGCTCCCAGGGCTTGTGCACGCTCGCTACGATCGATCCCATGAACCCAAAGGCAACCGTAACCACCACCGATATCGCCATCGGACTGGGCCCCACGCCACTTCACCCAATCGACGAAACGCTATGGGCGATCGTCTCCGACACCGGCGAGAAGGTACACTTCTTCGATGCCGCAACCGGCAAAACGTCAAGCACATTGACCTTGCCTCGGCGCTCGGCCGAGGGCGTTTGGTCCGGCAAGAGCGGTCCATTTGAGCTTGCGCTCGTGTATGGCAAGCCCAACTTGGGCGATGTCGTTCGGGTGCACCTCCAGAAGCGGGAAGTCAGCGCTGTCAACACGGCAGCTTGCGACTGAGCAGCGCCATCAGCCGTCCGCGCCCACCACGCGCTCGATGCGCACGCCCATTCCCCGGAACTTCTCTTCGATTCGTTCGTACCCGCGATCGATGTGGTAAACGCGGCGCACTTCGGTCTCTTCGCGCGCGGCGATCCCCGCCACAACGAGCGATGCGCTGGCACGGAGATCCGTCGCCATCACGCTCGCGCCGTACAATTCGTCAACACCATTGACTACCGCGACGCGACCTCGAAGTACGATGTCCGCGCCCATGCGCTGCAGCTCCGGAACGTGCATGAAACGGTTCTCAAAAATCGTCTCGGTGATGACACTCTCACCTTCGGCAAGGCACATGAGCACCATGAGCTGCGCCTGCATGTCGGTCGGGAATCCAGGATGAGGCCCCGTTGTGATGTTCACCGGCTTGAGCGGACCCGTTCGACTCACGCGCACATTCCGACCTTCGCTTTTCACGGTGACGTTTGCCATCCGCAACTTTGACACCAGCGCCTCAAGATCGTTGAGCTCGGCGCCTTCGATGAGGACGTCAGAACCTTCGATCATTGCCGCGGCAACCATGTACGTGCCGGCCTCAATGCGGTCGGGAATGATCGCATGGTCGAACGGCGCGAGCTCGCTGGCTCCCTCGATGTGAATCACGTCCGTTCCCGCACCGTCGACGACGGCGCCCATCTTGTTCAAGATGCGGCCAAGCTCTTCGATTTCGGGCTCGCGGGCGCAATTGATGAGCGTGCTACGACCACGGGCGAGTGCCGCCGCCATCATGATGTTCTCGGTGCCGGTGACCGTGGGCATGTCGAAGTGCACCTCTGCACCCCTTAGGCGCCCACCACCGTCGGGCCCGAGCGCGGAAACGTAACCTCGCTCGAGCTGGATCGTGCAACCCATCGCTTCGAGGCCCTTGAGATGTTGGTCAACCGGTCGCGCACCAATCGCGCAGCCACCAGGCAGCGATACCTTTGCGCGACCGTAGCGTGCAACAAGGGGTCCGAGGACGAGCACGCTGGCGCGCATTTGCTTGACGAGTTCGTAGGGTGCCTCCGGACGAGAGCAGGCGCCGGGAGCGATCGTAATTTCGGGCGCTTCGACCACCACCTTGCGACCTAGAAATCGAAGAAGCGCGGCGGTGGTATCAATGTCACGGAGCTTGGGAACGTTGCGTAAGCGACTCGCGCCGTCGGAAAGCAATGTCGCACACAGGATAGGGAGCGCGGCGTTCTTCGCACCGCTGATCCGCACGCTGCCCCGCAGCGGCTCGCGGCTACCCTTAATGAGAATCGCGTCCATGAGCCGCCCAGTAGACCACGATGTGCAAGCGCGCGCGAACCAGACTATTCTACGGCAGCACGCGACTGAGGAACACGTCAGCAAAGCCGTTCGTATCGGTGATGCCGTTCAAATTCGTCGCGGAGCTGCGGTACAGGATGTGCGAGCCGTCTGAAGTCAGGAACGGCCCTATCGACGCACCATTTGCAGCGCTGCCGCTCGACGTACAGCTGATCAAGTTCGGGGCGGCGGCAGGTATCGTACTCAGATCCCAAACGAAGATGTCAGAGGCGTTGTTCTGATCGATCGATTTCCCAAACGTATCGAGGCTCTCAGCGGCAACAATGTTCCCGTTGGTGGAAATCGATGCGCGTGCGAGACCGAAGGAGGTCTGGACGCTTGCGAGGCGCAAGAGCTCGCGCGGCGTCGAGTTGCCCACACGGAAAAGATCAATGAGGTTGTTCGTGTCACCTGTCACAAGGTTCGACGACGCCGAGCGGAAGACGCCGTAGAGGCCTGTGCTTGACATGACAGCGCGGTCACTCAAGGCATTCCCCTGAACGGCCGACGACGTCTCCGACAGGCGAACGGTCACTTGGCTCGAAACAGTGTAGAGAAAAATATCGCGCACCCCGTTGGTGTCACTGGCGACGAGATTCGTCGCATCCGACTCGTACACGACAAATCTGCCGTCGCCGGACAGATGCGGGCGCCGACTCAGCGCATTTCCCTGCGCTCCGCCCGCTCCGACGCTGACACGGATAGTGGTGTTCTGGACGCGATCACGCAGAAAAACATCCGTCACCGCGTTGGTGTCCCCCGTTACGAGGTTTGTCGCATCGGACTCGAACGCCACGAAGCGACCGTCGTCTGACACGATCGCAGCGTCCGAGCTCCCGTTCGCCTCAGCACCGCCAGTGGCGACGCTAACGCGTTCGACGGCGCCGCTGCCCACATCATAAACGAAGATGTCGTCCTTTGCGTTGTTGTCACCCGTGACCAAGTTGAATGCGCCCGAAACAAACCCAACATGCGAGCCACTCGCAGCGACGTAGCCACCGTGGGAGGCCCCGTTCGCAGGATTGCCACCGAGACCGACGCTCACGAGCTTCGTCGTACTTAGCCCACGGTCGCGAATGAACACGTCGCTCAGTGCGTTGGTGTCACCCACCACGAGATTGCTCGCGGTCGAGAAGAAGCCGATGAAACGCTTGTCATCCGACGCCCTCACCGAGTCGCAATCCGCGTTCGCCTGCGCGCCCGCGGTCGAAACGCTAATGAGCTCAACACCCTTGTACGCGAGTTGAGGAATGTTCACGACGACAGGCGCATCGCTACCCGTATCGGCGACGGCTGCTTCCGGAGTTGCATCGCCGCCAGTGTCGGGAGGCGCAGCTTCGATCGGAGAGTCGAGTGGACCATCGATCGGCGCGTCGGGTGCGGTTGCGTCCGCGTCCTTACCACCGTCAAGAATATTGACGTCCGGCTTCGCATCCGGTGCCCCGTCAGGCTGGGGCGCCTTGGCGTCGGCCGTGGCGTCGTTCACAGTGCCATCGAGGGGTCCGCCGCTGGCGTCGCTCGCCGCGTCGACTGCAGCGTCGGCCGCCTCACCGGAGTACGAGCTGCAGCCGAGCGCGCTCAGCTGAATAGCGACCACCGCGAAAACGCGACCATTCCGTAACGTCTTGCGACTCATGATTCCTCCGTTACCCTACCCGCTCGAGCAAGAGAGTATCGCGACCAGCGGCGAGAAGCCCAATACGATACGCTCGGGCCGATGACGCTCCCGATTCTCTGTGGGTCGTTCTCCCTCCACCCCGTGAGCACGGGCGCCGCAATGCACAACGCAGGCTACCGCGCGCTCAGCCTTAATTGGCACTATGTACCGTTCGGCGTTACGAATGTCGCGAGTGCCATAGCGTCGATCCGCGCCCTTGGGATACGAGGTATTGGCGTATCGTACCCGTTCAAGGAGAGCGTGATGCCGCTGCTCGACACCATCGACGCGGATGCCGCCAAGATGGGCGCGGTGAACACCATCGTTAACACGAATGGTCACCTCGTGGGTCACAACACAGATTGGATCGGAGGGGCGCGCGCCCTCCTTGAGGTTTCGGAACTGACCGGCAAGCGTGTTCTCGTCGTCGGTGCTGGCGGTGCGGCGCGAGCCGTTGCGACGGGCATCGCAAGGCACGGGGCCGCGCTCACGATCGTCAACCGCAGTCACGAAAAGGCCGAGGCCCTTGCCGGTTCGCTTGACGCAAGAGCCGCCACCATCAATGAAATTGATCTTGCGTCGATCGATATCGTGGTCAACGCAACGAGCATCGGCATGGCGGACGTTTGCGATGGTTTTCCGATCGATCCGTTACGCATTGAATCGCATCACGTCGTCATGGACATCGTCTACCGACCGTTGCGCACTCCCTGGCTCAAGGCCGCAAAGGAGCGAGGCGCAAGGACGATCGGAGGCGAGCGCATGCTCCTGCATCAAGCGGCAGCACAATTTGCACTCTACACGCAACGAGAAGCCCCCATTGCTGCGATGGGGGCGGCCCTCGACGTCGAATTGGCAAAAGCGCTTTAACGACCTCTTTTCGTGCGGGCACTCCCTCGCATGCTCAAGCACTTGACGACGTTTTCACTTCTTCTCCTTGGCTGCACGATCCACGAGGTAACTTCGCCCGATGATGGCGCGCGCGATGTCAGCTGCGACGCTTCGGACGCGGGCGTTCGCGATTCGGCAAGCGACGCCGCTCCCAACGATGGAGGCACGCCCAGGATAGGACGCGATAGTGATAGTGGAGGAGTGGACGCACTGTGCGCACCTGGTGCGACTTGCGGAGGGATTACGTCATGCGCCGACTATTGCTTTGGCGACAATTGTTGCGTGATTCACTGCACGTGCGGAGCCGACGACACGCTCTACTGCTCAATGACCTGCAGTTGAAGTCACCAAAAGACGCTGACGCCGCGCGTCATCTCGTGGACACTGTGGCCCATGCATCTGTCGCAGCGCGATCTGGACAAGCTTATTCTTCACGGCGCGGGGGTACTCGCCCAGAAGCGCCTCGCGCGAGGATTGCGGCTTTCGTATCCAGAAGCGATCGCTTTGATCGCGACTCAGTTGCTGGAGTTGATCCGCGACGGCCGGTCAGTCGCTGAGCTGATGGACATCGGGCGCACGATGCTTGGGCGTGCTCAGGTCATGCCGGGCGTTGCGGAGATGATCCATGAGGTCCAAGTCGAAGGCACGTTCCCCGACGGCACGAAGTTGGTCACGGTGCACCACCCAATCGAGCGAGACCAAGGCGATATCGCTCTTGCGCTCTATGGGAGCTTCCTACCCGTCCCCGACGCCACGCGTTTCGTGCTTTCTACGGAAACCGTCACGCCAGGCGCTACCGAAACCAGCGCAGGCGAAGTGGAGATCAACGCGGGCCGCTCATTTGTGACTCTTGAAGTTACGAATACGGGCGATCGGCCCATCCAGGTGGGAAGCCACTACCCCTTCGATGACACGAACGCTGCGCTCTCGTTTGATCGCGCCGCGTCGCAAGGTAAGCGCCTTGACATTCCCGCAGGCACCGCAATTCGGTTCGAGCCGGGAATGACGAAGACCGTCAATTTGGTCGAGACCGTAAACTCGGAGGGCGCATGAGCTACCGGATGCTACGTCAGCACTACGCGGACATGTACGGACCGACCACGGGCGACAAAGTAACGCTCGGCGACACCAATCTCGTGCTCGAAGTCGAGAGCGACTTTGCTGCCTACGGCGACGAGTGCAAGTTTGGAGGGGGTAAGGTCCTCCGCGATCGCATGGGCCAAGCGGCCGGCATCGGTGACGACGAAGCGCTCGACGTTGTGATCACGAATGCGCTCATCGTCGACTGGACCGGCATCTACAAAGCTGACATCGGCATCAAGAATGGCCGCATCGCGGGCATCGGAAAGGCAGGCAACCCTGGCGTTATGGCGGGCGTCACTCCGGGCATGGTCGTCGGCGTGACGACGGAAGCCATCGCCGCGGAAGGCCAGATCGTTACCGCAGGGGGAATCGACACCCACATTCACTTTATCTGCCCGCAGCAGGCGTACGAGGCGCTCGCGAGCGGCGTGACCACGTTCGTCGGCGGTGGCACCGGTCCCGCAACGGGCACCAATGCAACGACATGCACACCAGGCGCGCGGCACATCGAGCTCATGCTGCAAGCCACCGACATGCTGCCATTGAACATAGGACTCACTGGCAAGGGCAACACGTCGCTTTCGACAGGCCTCGTCGATCAAGTTCGCGCCGGAGCTGTCGGTCTGAAGCTGCACGAAGACTGGGGCAGCGGACCGCTCGCCATCGATTGTTGCCTCGGCATCGCCGACGACGAAGATGTTCAAGTTACTTTACATACGGACACGCTCAATGAGAGCGGGTACGTCGACGACACCATCGCGGCATTCAAGGGCCGAACGATTCACACCTACCACACCGAGGGCGCCGGAGGCGGTCACGCACCGGATATCATCCGCGTGTGTGGCGAAGCGAACGTCATCCCGAGCTCCACCAATCCGACAAGGCCATTTACAGTCAATACTCTTGACGAACATCTGGACATGCTCATGGTGTGTCACCACCTCGACCGCGAGATTCCCGAAGACGTCGCATTCGCGGAGAGTCGCATTCGCGGTGAGACGATCGCCGCCGAAGATGTGCTCCACGACCTTGGAGCAATCAGCATCATCTCGAGCGACAGTCAGGCGATGGGGCGCGTCGGCGAAGTGCTCACGCGCACGTGGCAGACTGCGCACAAGATGAAAGACCAGCGCGGTCGTCTCGATAGTGAGACCGGCAACAACGACAATATGCGCATTCGTCGTTACATTTCGAAGTACACGATCAACCCTGCCATTGCGCACGGTATGAGCCACGAGATCGGCTCGATCGAAGTCGGCAAGTTGGCTGACCTTGTGCTTTGGAAACCTGCAATGTTCGGCATTCGGCCCGAGATCGTCATCAAGGGAGGGTTCATCGCGTGGGCACAAATGGGCGACCCCAACGCGTCAATCCCAACTCCACAACCGGTGTACATGCGGCCCATGTTCGGAGCGATGGGACGAGCGACCGGCGCAACGAGTATCGCGTTCGTTTCACAACGCGCGATCGAAGAAGGCAACATTGCCGCCCTGCACCTTCACAAATGGGTAAGGCCTGTGAAGGGCTGCCGCGGCATCGGCAAGCGAGACATGAAGTTGAACGACGCTCTGCCAGTCATGCGCGTGAACGCGGAGACCTATGAGGTGTTTGCGGATGGGCAGCTGCTGCGATGCGAGCCCGCGAAAGTGCTACCTCTCGCGCAACGGTACTCGCTGTTTTGACGCTGCGGCCCAAGGCATTGGGCCTTAGTACCCAAGCAACCGACGTAGCTTCGGGTACATCTCGGTTGTAAGCACCACGTACTCATCGGGCGTGTCGCACTCCATGAACGCGAGATCACGGGAAAAGCCGACGGCTTCCATGCGCTCGGCAAGCATCATGCATTGCGTAATGTCTTCATGTTCACTCCGCACTTTCGCCGTGGAAAATCGAACCGCCCAATCGGTAGCGCGACTCAGTGCTTCGTGATCGCAAGGCTCCCAAAGGAGAATGCCGGTCGCCTCTCCGATGCATTGCGTACCTCTCGGAAGTGGGCGTTCGAGCAAACCTTTGCCGTGGAAAAGCGGCATCTCGAGCGCGGTCGACTTCGCAAAGACGAGGACCTCCTCATTCGTCTGGCGGTAGTCACTGCACACGAGCGTTTTCGACCTCGGCGACGGGTGCTTGTCGAGGATCGCAAAGATCGACGGATCGTAGAGGATGTCGGCGTCCATCAGAATCACGCGCGACTCTCCGTCGAGAATGTTGTGCTCACTCTGCCACGCAAACCATGTGGAGTGACCGCTACCTGTGGGGGCTCCTTCCTCCGTGGGGTTCTTGACCCACGTAACCTTGGCATCAACGTGTTCGACTTTCGCGCCGAACGTCCGCGGGTTTCCCACAAGGTAAATTTCCTTGACGCCTGCCGCAGCGAGCGCACGAACGTGCCAATCGATGAACGTCGGCGACGTGCCGGGCTCGCCCGAGAGGGGCAGCAGGGGCTTCGGCACATTGCGCGCGACCGCGGAAATGCGGTTGCCACTTCCTGCGGCCAAAATAACGGCTTTGCGAATCATGTTGCTTCCTCGTTGCCCGCGTCGCGAACGTAGCGCGAGCACACGGCGGCGGTGAGCACGAACGTCAGCATACCCCCTCCGATCATCAGTTTCTCGACGAGCGCGAGCGCGCCCGTCAGCAGGCCGAGATTGAAAAATGTGACCGCGTTGTCCCCTGTCACGGCCGAGAGCAGGCGAAGGACCCGCCGAAAGCGAGGCGTGTGAATCCCTCGACGAAGATTGCGCTGAATGGGCAAGCGCACATAGTCAAGTTTCCTTACCACATCTCGGTCGTCGGCGTTTACACCCTCGCGAATGCGCGCGATGATCCTTGGAATTTCGAATGGGGTAATCACGAACGTTTGTGCCCACTCAAAAATGATCGCAAACCGAGCGACCGGCGACGCCCCCTCGCGGCGCTTCTTGATTACCCGCGTGACAAGAACCGAAGCGGGATCGTCATCGGTACCGCGCATCGCGCTCACGAACGTTCGCTTGTAGTAATCGTAAGTCATGGCCATCCATCCGGGGACGACGAGACACGCGAAGAAAAAGAAGACGACGTTCTCGCCAGGCCAATGCGCGCGAATAAAATAGAGCGCCCCAAGTTGCATACTCACGTAGCCGATCATGTCGCCAATTTCGTCGATGGTGCGACCGTTCGGTGAGAAGAGTTTCTTGGCTCGCGCGAGGACACCGTCGAAACAATCGAGAATCATGCGCGCCTCGGCGAGGACGAATGCGAGCGCGAAATCGGTCGACCTTCCGCGGGCAATGAGCAATCCCGCCACGATACCAAGGCTCGCGTGAATCGCGGTGACGTGATTCGGACGCAACGGCGTTTTGAGCGCTAGCGGTAGGAGGAGGCGCGCCGCGGGGTAGCGATAGAACCGGTTGAACGGATCAACCATCTCGGCGAGCACAGACTCAATCTCGGCTTCTGAGCATGGTTGCTCAAACACCTCTCCCGTAACCTCGGCGTTCGTCGTCAACGCGCGGTCCAGCGCCGGTGCTTTCACTTGCGGCTCGGAGGGCATCGTCAGCGGTGCACATGACACAATCCGAAGGCGGACGCCATCCACCGATGGCAGTGCGAAGCACGCTGCGCACTTTGCACTTGAGGCGCTTCGGATGAGCTCGCACGAGCGGATCAGGTGGCCAAGCGCTCGATCACGCTGAGCATCCGATCGATGTCCGCATCGGTGAGCTCCCCCATCACGGCGATGCGGAACATCTGTCCGGTGAATGGTCCCTGTCCCGCGTAGATGATGAACCCCTCGCGCTTAAGTTCATCGTGCAAACGATCATACGACAACCCGGTCGGCAGCCGATACGAACTCAAGATGGCGCCGTATGACGCGGCATCTTCGAGAAACGTGGTGATCCCAAACTTCGCGAGCGACGAGCGAACGCGCATCGTCAGCTCGCGGTACCTTCGGTGCCGCGCCTCCCAACCGCCTTGTGCGCTGAGTTCGATGAGCGCTTGCTCGAGACCGTAAAGGACCTGAACCGATTGCGTGAATGGCGAGAAGCCGCTGCGTTGCTCTTTCTGGTATCGGAAAAGGTCTAGGTACACGCTCGCTGCACCTGACTTGCGCTCAGCGAACGCGCGCTCTTGGGCAAGCACCATCGCGATGCCAGGAACGCCGTGCAAGCACTTGTTGGCGGTCGCCGCACACGCGAGCAGATTCCACTCTGCAAAACGAATGCGCTCACCCGCGAAGCTGCTCACTGCGTCGAGCAAGAGAGGCGCTCTGTACTGCGTGCAGAGCACACCGATCTTGTCGATGTCGTTCAAGCGGCCCGTCGTTGTCTCGTGATGGACCGCGAACACGTGATCGAACGTGCCGGACGCGAGCGCTTTCTCGACGGCCGCGAAGTCAATCGGTTCCGTCCAGGCCGACGCGATCACCAGATGCGCCTTCCCTTGTGCCGCAAGCATCGCCGCCGCGCGCTCGCCATACACGCCATTTGATACGACGAGCGTGTTCGCGCCCTCTCTCGGTACGAGTGAGAACATCGCTTCGACGGCACCCGTACCCGATGACGTGAGAAGCACCGGAATGTAGCTTGCGTTGGCTTCTTTGTAGACGCCCGCAAGGCCAGAAATGATGCGCTTTGATAGCTCCGCAAATTCCGGCTCGCGATGGCATAGATCTTCGCCGAGAAGCGCTTGGCGAACACCCTTTGTAAGTGTGACCGGACCCGGATTGAGAAGCTTCATGGTGTTCCTAACGGCGGAGGTTACGCGTTGGCGCGCATCCATTGCATGAGGCGCTCTTTCACTTGGACCGGCGTCACGGTCGGGCGCGGCAAGTCCTCTGGAGCACCTGGCCTCATCTTGACGTGGACAAAGAGCATGTCGCTTGATCGCGTCTTGACGAGCTTCTCGAGCGCGTCTGTGTTTTGCGCTCGCTCGACGCGAGGGTACCCGCACGCCGCGGCGACAAGCGCGCAGTCGACGGAATGGCTGACCGTGGACTGCCCGCCGGTGGATTCGTGAAGCTCGTTGTCGAGCAGCACGTGGACCAAGTTCTTTGGACGCTCGAACCCGAGCGTCGCGAGCGCGCCGAGGCGCATCAGTGCCGCACCATCGCCGTCGAGTACGATGACACGACGGTTGGGTTGGGCGACCGCGAGCCCAAGTCCAAAGCTCGACGCGCACCCCATGCTGCCCACCATATAAAGTTGGTTTGGACGATCGTCTATCGCGTAGAGCTCGCGGCCGGTGTAGCCCGTGGTTGCCACGACGACGTCGGTCGGTAAGAGCGCGCGCTGCACGGCCGCCAGGACCTCGCTACGCGACGGGCGCTCGGGCCCCCACTCGAACACGGACGCGAGCGCTGACGTCGTGCCTGCCTTCGGGGTGGCCTTCGATTTCAGCTTGTGAGGTGCGACCGAGTCTTTCCTCATCACCAGGCCGTACGGTTGCCGCGTTTTTTCCATGTGGGCGACCGCGCGAGCAAGACACGGCGCAACTTCTGATTCCGCGTTTGGAAAGTACTCCCATGGAATCTTCATGAGGTCGAAAAGCCCAGTCGTAATCGCGCCCATCAGTTTGTGTTGTGGCTCGTCGGACGGACCGCCGGGTTCGCCTCGCAACGTCGTGATCACCAGCACGGGCATGTCGAAGATCATGTTCAGAGAGGTGAGTGGGTTGACGGTATTGCCAAAGCCCGAATTCTGAAACATGACGACCGACCGACGGCCTCCGAGCTCTGCGCCGCTCGCAATTGCAACCGCATCGCCTTCGTTGGTAGCGCCAATGTACTCAAGATCGGGTGCGTCAATGACGTAGTTAATGAATGGCTTGAGATAGGAACACGGCACGCCCGTGTAGAGCGAGAACCCGTGCGCCTTCGCGGCTTCGATAAAAGACTGGGCGGAAATCATGGGTCCTCGGAGCGATTGGGTAAGTGTCTTGACGGTGGCGATCAGAAACTGGCACCGATGATCACGTCATCGACGCTGTCGACGTCGAGCCAGTGACCGGTCGTATAGAGGACACGGACAGGGTGACCATCCTTGATCAAGTGACGAAGAAGGTCCGGCACTTTCATCGTATTGAACCGCACAGCATCGTCGCTTTCGAGGCGCGTCAGCAACGCGCAAAGAACATCAGCGCCCTTGGCGCTCACCTTAAGAAACCCCATCCATTCACCGGTCACGTCCGATCGATCGCCATCATTCACAAAGTCAACCAACTGAACGGTCGACAAAAATGCGCGCTTCGAGTTCGGCTCTGAGCAGACGACGAAGTCTGCCGTGCGGCCTCGGTTTCGACTCTCGCGCCAATTGGCATCGACGCACACGACGAAGTCTTCGCTCGACTCGATGAGCTCTTGGACGATGTACTTCTTGAAGAGTACATCGCCGTAAGAAATGATCGTCTGGCCCGAAAGCGCGGCCTTTGCCTTGGCGAGTGACGCCACCTCTTGGGTGCTCTCGAATGCGTCGTTGTCGACGTACGTAAGACCCGTCAGGCTGAGTGCTTCCTTTTTGTAGCCGCGAACAACCGTGATGTCCTTCACGCTGCACTCGCGATACGAGTTTGCGATGTGCGCGATGATGGGTTGGTCCTTAATGTTGACCATCGCCTTCGGCTTGTCTTTTGTAAGCTCGCCCAGCTCTACGCCACGTGACGCCGCAAGCACAACGGCACGCGTCGTAAGACCGTGTTTCGGCAAGTAGAGCTTCTCGGCTTGCTCAAGTTCGGCCTCACCTTGAATGCGAAACACCTCGGCAACAGAAACGACTTCGCTCTCGACGTTGAGCAGACTCTGGTCTCCGTGAATCTGTTTGGCTGTTTTTTGCATCGCGGTGAGCGATGCCCGCATTAGATGGTTGGCCCAAATCACAGTCGCGAAACCGGCGTCGCGAAACACGTCTGTCGGCGTGGAGTAGTACTTCGTCGGCACGATGACGACCGGCAGCCGGTTGCCCCACTCTTTCTTGAACGCGAGAATTTCAGTCGGCGACCTTAGAGCCGAGTGCATCAGAATCGCGTCGGCTCCGGCGAGGCGATAGGCCTCGGCTCGCTTCAGCGCTTCATCGAGTCCCCACCCGGCGATGAACGCTTCAACGCGCGCGACGATCACGAAGTCGTTGTCGACTTGTGCTTCCTTGCCTGCGCGAATTTTTCCAGCGAACTCTTCGATGTCGGCTAGCGGTTGTGCGTTGCCGCGAATGAAACTGTTTGTCTTGGGAAAAATCTTGTCCTCGATACAGACGCCAGCGCAGCCACGCTGCTCGAGCTTGCGCACCAAGCGACGCATTGAGTTGAAGTTGCCATAACCCGTGTCGCCATCGAGCAAGATCGGAATGCGTGTTGCGTCGGCCATGAACTCGACGACTTCGAGAACTTGGGTCCAGCTTGCTTCGTTATTGTCGCGCGTGCCAAGAGCGGCCGAAATGGACAGGCCGCTACCCCAAATGCCCTCAAAGCCAGCTTCTTCGGCAACCTTGGCGCTGAGACCGTTGTGCGCCTCCATGAGGAAGCTGAGCTCGGGTCTGGTTACCAGGTGCTTGAGCTGGGTCGTTTTGCGCAGCGAAGTGGGGGCCTTTTGAGCAGACATTGGGGCCGGGCATAGCACGCTTTGCTACCCCGAAGTTGGCGGTTTGGCTACGCCAGCGCCTTCGCCTGAAGACCTGCTGCGAGTGCGTCGAGGAACTGCTCGGTGGTGAGCCACGGATGTCCCTTGTCGATCAAGATCGCAAGATCTTTGGTCATCTTTCCAGACTCAACGGTTTCGACACACACCTTCTCGAGCGCGTCGGCAAATTGGACGACGTCGGGCGTGCCGTCGAACCCGCCGCGGTACTTGAGGCCTTGTGTCCACGCGTAGATCGACGCGATCGGATTGGTCGACGTCGGGCGGCCCTTTTGATGCTCGCGGTAATGACGCGTCACCGTACCGTGTGCAGCCTCGGCCTCGACGGTCTTGCCGTCAGGTGTAAGTAGCACGGACGTCATGAGGCCGAGTGAGCCGAAGCCCTGCGCAATGCTGTCCGACTGAACGTCGCCGTCGTAGTTCTTGCAAGCCCACACGAAGCCGCCTTCCCACTTCATTGCGGCAGCGACCATGTCGTCGATAAGACGGTGCTCGTAGGTGATGTTCTTCGCCTTGAACTTGTCAGCGAACTCTTCGTCGAACACTTTTTGGAAGAGGTCTTTGAACCGACCGTCGTACTTCTTGAGAATCGTATTCTTCGTCGACAAGTAGACCGGCCAACCACGGTTTAGCCCATACAGCAAGCAGCTCCGAGCAAACCCGAGGATTTGTTCGTCGAGGTTGTACATTCCCATCGCGATGCCCGCGCCCTTGAAGTCGAAGACTTTGTGTTCGATTGGTGCGCCCCCGCCTGACGGCGTAAACGTCATCGTAAGCGTGCCGGCGCCCGGAATGAGAAAGTCCGTTGCCTTGTACTGGTCGCCGAAGGCGTGTCGACCCACAACGATCGGTTTGGTCCAACCAGGCACGAGCCGCGGAACGTTCTTGCAGATGATCGGTTCGCGGAAAATTGTGCCGCCGACGATGTTACGAATCGTCCCGTTGGGCGACTTCCACATTTCCTTGAGGCCAAACTCTTTCACGCGCGCCTCGTCGGGCGTGATCGTCGCGCACTTCACGGCGACTCCGTACTTCTGCGTCGCGTGCGCGGAGTCCAGCGTGACTTGATCGTGGGTCGCGTCGCGGTGCTCGATGCCGAGGTCGAAGTACTTCAGGTCGACATCGAGATACGGAAGAATGAGTTTGTCTTTGATGAACTTCCAGATGATGCGCGTCATCTCGTCGCCGTCCATCTCGACAACCGGATTCTTCACTTTGATCTTGGCCATGGCCGACGTGTAGCCCATTCGCACACGTCACGGCAACGACCAGCTGCACGCGGCCCCATCTTTTGCAGCCTGCCACTACCACTTCGATTTGCGCTTCGCGTCAGGAATGCGCCCGAGATCGCCATCAAGGTCGGCAATTGTATATGCAACGGTTGCAAATGCCGCCGAGGCCTGGGCAATCGCCGCCGCGTCAATTTTGTCGATCGTGTCGTTGGCTGTGTGGTGGATGTCGAAGTAACGGGTGCCTTCTTGGCTCACGTCGATAAGAGGAATGCCAAACGCATGAAGGGATCGCAGATCTGCGCCTCCTTCTGCATCCTTGTCGCTTACCGTCACACCAAGGACCGCAAGGTAACCCGCCAGCGGCGCGAGCTTTTCCGCAGCTCCTGGCGCCGCTAGATGCCGCATTTCAAAGGCGCGGTCGCCCCCGAAGTCGGCCTCCATCGCCGCGGCGTGGCGCTGCGCGTCCGAAGGGTCGTGGGCGTACGCCTTGCCTCCGGCGCCTCCGCTCTCTTCGTTCGCAAATAGGACGACGCGCAACGTTCGACGTGGGGGTGACACGAGGCCCATCAGGCGCGCTGTTTCGAGTGCGATGGCAACGCCTGCACCGTCGTCGATTGCACCGGTACCGAGATCCCACGAATCGAGATGGGCTCCGATGAGGACGAACTCGTCCGGTTTCTCGCGCCCTCTCACTTCGCCGATCACATTGGCCGTTTCGACATCGGGCAGCGTTTTCGGCGTCAGTGTGAGTCGCATGGTTACGGGCTTCTTGCTTGCGAGGATGCGATGAAGCAACTCGGCGTCCGGCACCGAAAGCGCGCCAGACGGAATTTGGGGCTTCCCTGGTGAGGTCGCGCCCGTGTGCGGCAAGCGATCGTGGTCGGTGCCACACGAGCGAATCACGATTGCACGTGCACCTGCTTTCGCGGCGATGAGAGGCCCCGCCCATCGCATGCCGACGACGTCACCGTAGCCGTGTCCGTCTCTTGTGCGCTGCATTGGCACGTTGCCAAAAACGATCTTTCCGCGCGCAGACTGATGGTCAAGTTTCTTGAGTTCTTCGAGCGACTCGACTTCGATCACTTCTGCGGTAATCCCAGAGGCAGCCGTGCCAACGCTGCGACCCAACGCCGTCACCTCCAGACGGTGCGCCGTGGGCGCTAGAATGTCTGCCGTCTCGCCACCCCTAACCCAATGGGGCGCCATCACTTTTTGCGAGCGCACGTTGGCGAACCCAAGCGCTTTCATCGTACGCAGTGACCACGCGACGGCCCGTTTGTCGCCGTCGGATCCCGTGAGCCGCGGCCCTGCATCATCGGTGAGTGAGCGCACGAACTCAAGCGCGTGCGAACCGTGAAGCGCCTCACTTTGGATGCGTGCAATCGCCTCGGGCAGCGGTTTGGATGGGCTAGCAGGGCTCGACGAGGAAGCCTCGGCGTGAAACTCCACGTGAGAAAACTCTGCTTGTGCGGGCGCCACGAGCTCTTGCGGCGCTGGAACGGATGCGCGTTCGCCCGCGCCACACGCCACTAAGAAGAACGACATTATTTGTG
>JAHFDY010000246.1 GCA_023248735.1 Myxococcales bacterium | reverse complement strand
ACAAGTCCTTGGCTAGCGTGCTTGAAGGCCGCTGGAACCGTCGCGATGATGGCGAAGCCGAGCGATTTCCAAAGCGCCACGGCCCGCTCGTTGGTCGAGACGACAAAATTGAACTGCATCGCACGATAGCCAAGCGCTCGCGCTTCCCGAAGGCAGTGCTGCCCCATCGAACGTCCGACTCCGCGGCCGTGTGCCTCGGGTGAAACGATGAATCCCGCATTCGCGACGTGGGCGCCGAGCCCGGGCTGATTGGCCTTGAGGTAGTACGAACCCACGATCGCGCCATCGTGCTCTGCAACGTAGGTGCGGACGCCCGCCCCCATCCAGTACGCGTTGGCTTCTTCAAAAGAGCAGCCAGCATCGAAGGCCAGCGTGTCTCCGGTCGCGACGATGTCTGAGAAGATGGGCCAAATGCGATCGAACTCGCCGCCGTGCGCGCTGCGAATCATCATCGTTCCTCCAAAACGTCGAGCGTGCGTTGCCTCAGGCCGCGTCGGCTGAACGCGACCTCGAGCGCATCGACGAGCGGCATGATTTTTCCTCCGGCTTCGTCGATAAGTGACTGTACGCCCAGCCGGGCCGCCTCCCAGATCGGACGGGCTGACGCGAGTTGAGACCGGCCTTTCTTCGTCAATCGAAGAAGCCTGCGCCGCCCATCACCTTGCGCATCGCGCGATTCGAGCAAGCCGCGCTTCTGCATCTTCGCGGCAACGACCACAACGGACGGATGCGCCCACCCGAGCGCGGTCGCGATTTCCGTCACAGACAAAGGTCCACGCTCGGCGAGCAAGAGAAAGATGAGGTACCAATTGGGCTCCACTTGGAGCCCAAGGTCCTGATAGAGCGCTCGCGCATCGTGGACCATGTGATCGCTTACCCGTTTCAAGCGCGCGGCCAATGCCAGCGCACCAAGCGACGCGAGATAGTCGTCTTCCACAATGTAGGTAGTCAACTACGTAGTTGACTACCCGTCAAGACTTTAGCGCCTCATTTCGGGGTGCCGGGGTTGTACGCTGTGAGCGCTGGCCAGCTCGCAATCGGTTTGATGTCGTGCGCCTGCGCGTTGATGCTGATGGTGCCAGTCGCAGGCAAGTAAAGGTTAATCACCCCGCAGAGTGCGTCGCTGTTTCCCGTCATGTCATCGACTGGGAAAGCCTCCGCCGTCTCAAGCGTAAACGATCCGTTGCTCGAGTTGTAAGGTGCACTCGAAGAGGTGCGGAGCTTCAGCGTGACGGAGCTCTCGGAGCAGGTCTTACCTGAACCCGTATCGCTCACCTTGCGCGCATTGATCGACACCTTCGCCGGAACCGAGAAGGTTGGAATCGCTCCCGATGAGGTATTGATCTTCGCCGAGAAGTCGGATGTAGCGGCGATGCTCGTTGTGATCTCGAGGTCACCGTATGGCCAAACGTTTTGTTTCTGAACGTATTTCACAATGAACGTGGACTTCGGGAAGCTGAAGGTTCCATCGGCCGACACCGTACCGCTCACACTGGAGCCCGCAAGAGACTCGGCGTTGCCCGACGAGACTTGAGCGTCACCGCCATCGTTCGGCTTGAGCGTCATCTTGAAGTACGAAAGGTAGAGGCTTGTCTTACCTGGGCTCTCCATGCAGCTTGACGCAGAACCACAATCGCTCGCGTTGGTCGTATGGCCCGCTGGGCATGTCGTCCTCGATGAGCAGTACAGTTGAGGTTCAAGCGTGCCGCCCTTACCGTCGCCATCGTTGTCGGTGTAACACTTGAGGCCCTGCCACTTCGCGTCTGAGTCGTCGCAGTCGCCAGACTTGGCCACATACCCGGAGCCGCAGCTCCCGCTGAACGACTGCTTGACGTTTGCGTTGCCAAGACCATCGCCGTCCGCATCGCGGAAGCAGGTCACCTGCGTGGTCGTTGGCGCGGGGGTTGGCGTCGTCGGCTCAGTTGGCTGTTGACACTCGTCGTTGTCCGAGGCGCAGAGCGCACTCGCGGTTGAGTCAATCGCCTCCGCATCCGAACAGCCGATGAGCGTGATCGAACCCGAAACCGACGCGACAAGAATGAGTGCCGTGACTTGACCTGATGAAAAATGACCGATGACCTTCATTGCTGGTTCCCCTATTGGCGTGTTGTTGAAGAGCGGAGAATCCCGCCCACAAGTCACTCTGACGGGAAACGAACAGCGCGCTCATTGCGCTTATGTTGCGAATGCTCACGCCGTTACGGATGCGCTGTCGCCACATGCGACGTGACCCCGTCGGCACGGCATCCTTCGCCGCGATTGGGCTAAGGTGGGCACTATGCTCGATCACATCTCCTTGGGCGTCTTCGATCTCGCCCGCGCCGCGGCTTTCTACGACGCGGTTCTCGCCCCGCTCGGCTACGTCCGCCTCTTTTCGAACGAGCGTGGTGTCGGTTACGGCCCCACGGGAGCGAAGGACGAGGCGTTCGCGATCCTCGCCGCGGGCGAGCACGCGAAGGCGCCTGGAGTCGGCTGCCACCTTGCGCTCACCGCTCCGAGTCGCGCCGCCGTCGATGCCTTTCATGCAACGGCAATCGGGATGGGCGCGACCGACGAAGGCGCTCCTGGTCTTCGGCCCGTCTATGGCGTCGGCTACTATGCGGCGTTCGTTCGTGATCCGGACGGGTACAGACTTGAGGCGGTCTGCCACGAAGCGTGAGCTCATGGTAAGACGGGCGCGATGCGCCGCCACGCTGTTCTCCTTTCGATCGTGTTGAGCCTGGCTGTGCTGGCGTGCGGGAGCCCAACGGCGAGCCCGCGTGCCGCCCGGCTCCCTCCAAAGGTCGGCGAAATCACTCGGATCGATGCCGAGCTTGCGGTGCGAGCGATCGCTCCCGATGTCTTCGTGGTCACCCACGAGCCCTTCTTCGCCTCGAACGTTCTTGTGGTGCGAATGCCGGATGGATCGGTCGTCCTTTGCTCATCCCCATACGAGACGCAGGCTACACGCGCTCTTGTGCGATGGATTCAGCGAGCGCTCATGCCGTCGCGCATCGTTGCGATCAACACGCACTTCCATTTCGATGGCACGGGCGGCAACGAAGCGTATCGAGAACTCGGCGTCGTCACCTATGCCTCCGAGCATACGCAGAAGCTCTTGTCGGAAAATGGTCA
The DNA here is from genome assembly GCA_023248735.1 of Myxococcales bacterium. Classification (GTDB taxonomy): domain Bacteria; phylum Myxococcota_A; class Polyangia; order Polyangiales; family Polyangiaceae; genus JAHFDX01. Next base: position 126 of record JAHFDY010000246.1, on the reverse strand, counting down.
CCGCCTCCAGGCGGAATGGGCCAAAGGTTTCGACGACAGCGATCAGCGACGCCGCGTCGAGACGATGAAGATCGTCCCCGCTGAGAAGAGCTTCCCTGAACACGATGGGCTCGTGCTCACCTTTGG
>JAHFDY010000161.1 GCA_023248735.1 Myxococcales bacterium | reverse complement strand
ACTCCTCACGCAAGCGAAGGTCGATTTTGCGATTCTCGGTCAAGAAGAGAACTGCACCGGCGACCCCGCACGCCGCGCAGGCAACGAGTTCCTCTTCGCGATGCTTGCGGAGGGCAACGCTGCAACGCTCAACGGTTACAAGGAGCAAGGCGGCGCAAAGACGATCATTACGACGTGTCCGCACTGCTTCAACTCGCTCAAGAACGAGTATCCCGACTTCGGCGCAAAGCTCGAAGTGGTTCACCACACGGACTATCTCCTGGGCCTCGTCGCAGAGGGCAAGCTCAGTCCAACGAAGCCAGTCGAGGGCCGGGTCGTCTACCACGACAGCTGCTACCTTGGTCGCTACAACGGCGTGTATGAATCGCCGCGTGAGATCCTTCGTCGCATCCCCGGTGTCGAGCTCGTCGAGCCTGAGTACTGGAACAAGCAGCGTGGCCTCTGTTGTGGGGCAGGTGGCGCGCAAATGTTCATGGAGGAGCAGAACCACGATCGCGTGAACGTCAAGCGCACGCTGCAACTCGTCGATACCAAGCCCGATACCATCGCAAGTGCGTGTCCTTTTTGCATGACAATGCTCACCGACGGTCTCAAGTCGAAGAATCTCGAAGAGAAGATTCAGCAACTTGACGTTGTGGAACTCCTCGAAAAGAGCTGCGAAGAACAGGCCATCGCTGAGCCTCCGCCGGTCGTCGAGGTTGCAGCGGAGTAACCGTTATCGCTCTAAGGGAGGGTGCTGTATCCTTTTGGAATGCCACCCTGCCCAATCTGCCAGAGGCAAGCCCAGCCCCGCGAGTCGAACGGCGCGTTCCCGTTTTGCACGCCGCGTTGCAAGACTATTGATTTGGGTAAGTGGCTTGACGAAGCGTATCGACTGCCTGCGGAGGATGAATCCCAAAGCGACGAGTCCTCGAAGGAGAACGGGTGATGCGCGCGGCCATCACAATCGGCGCCTGTGCCCTGATGCTTGCAGAGGCGTCCGCTTCCGCGCAGGTTCTCTTTCCCCCTTCTCCGTTCCCGCAGCCTGCGCCAACCGGAGCTCAAACACGAACGAGCACCGAGCTGCGCAGTGCGCAAAGCGAGGACAGCGGCATCGGGCTTGAGTGGGTGTACATCACAGCCGACATTGGAGGCGCGTACACTGCCCTCGGCGCGCTTGGACAAAGCAACCTCGGTCTCGCAAAGTCCTCCGCCGGCGGCATGGTATGGGGAGTTGGAGCAGGCGCTCGGCTCCTGTTCATCACGCTCGGTGCGCGCATGCGGAACTATCAGCTCGCGGACTTCACGCTGTGGAGCATCGGTGGAGAAGCCGCTTGGCACGCCAAACTCGGTCACTGGGACCCGACGGTCGGCCTCCGCGCTTCGTATGGCTTTCTCGGATCGATCGATGCTGAAGCCTTCTCAGCGACGACTTCGGCTTCGCGAAAGGACTTTACGCTTCGTGGCTTGAATCTCGAGGTAATGGGCGGCGCGGATTACTACTTCAATAGTTATTTTTCGGTGGGCGCTGAACTTGGCGTCGGGTTTTGGTTCCTCGGCCGTCCACAACTAACCGCGCCCACAGGAGCTCCCGCCACCGACGTTCTATACACGATGGGCGGGTCGACCAACGGCCTGAGCGTGAGCGGAACCGCTCACGTAGGGTTACATTTTTAGGCTCGCTTCGACGAAAAACCATGTTGGCCGCATTACCCGCGCTCGTGCCCGCGCTCCTTGCGCTCTTCTTGGTGTGGCGTATCGATCGAACACGCGAACCCGTATGGCTCGTCGGCCTCACGTTTGCGTTTGGCGTCGTCGCCGCGCTTGGGGCGACGTCGATTGAGGGTGCCGTCGGCCGCTTTACCGAAGTTACACCCGGCGCTCCAACCGGATCTGTCACAGTTACATTTATCTTCTTCATGGGCATCTCTGCGCCCGTTCGCGAAGCGTTCAAGGTTGCTGCGTGCTGGCCTGCGTTTCGTTCAAGGCACTTCGACGAGCCCTATGACGGCGTGGTTTACGCGTCGAGCGCGGCGCTCGGTTTCAGCTTGGTCGATGTCGTCGCGATATTGCGTCACGACGGGGTGAACCTTCATGCCTATCTGCGCGCGCTGCTTTCGATGCCCGCTAGCCTCTTCTTCGCTTGCGTGTGGGGCTACGCTCTCGGCCGCGTTCGGCAGTCGAAGCGACCTGGAATTGCGTTTCCTGCGTCGTGGCTCGCGAGCACGATCGCACACGGATTCTATCTGTTTCTCCTCCGGGCGCGTGCGACGAGCGGCATCCTTGCGACGCTGCCGCTGCTTGCGGTGATGGGGGTTATTGCGTTTTTTGCGATGCGCGATCTGCGGCTTCGCGGCACGAGTCTCGCGCCGGAGTCGGGTAGCGGGCGCGTATCGTCAGGCACGTCTCTCGAGATGGCGAGACGTGCGCTCGTGCGTGACCAAACACCCATTCGTTGGCGATGGATCGCAACGGGCATGCTCACCACATTGGGTACGATGCTCGTAGCGTTCGTCGGATCCGTCATGCTTGGGAACTGGATGGGGATCGACTTTTCCTTGGTCAACGAAACAAACGTTTCTCCCGCACTCCTTGTCATTGGTGGATTGCTCACCGCGTTCCCGGTGGGTGGGTTCCTAACCGTGCGGGCAGCGCAACTTCGTACGATGCTCGAGCCCGCGATTGCAGCGGCGCTGGCGATCTTTTTCGTGCTGGCGCTCCTCGGCTTCTCCTCACCGGTTACACTCTTCATCGGATTGGCGATCGCCCCTTTTGCGTGGATATTGGCATGCGGTGGCGCCTGGGTGGCGCGTTAGGCACAGAGACGGCCGCGCCGGTAGCGTCAGCACGCGATCGAGGCTACGCGGGCGGGATGCAGAACGTTTACTTACCGGTTCTCCTGCTTCTCGTGTCTTGCAGCTCTTCCGCTTCGCGTTTCGGAGATGGCGGTGCCGACGGCGGCGGCGCAGTCAACGACGGTAGTCCTAACTTCGGTGATGGCGGCGTGAGTGGGGGCAACTGCTCCAGCGATTTGCGCTCGGTGATTGACGCGAACGGAAACGTTTTGACAACGTGTGCGGGCGACCAAGGGTGCTCAGGGGGCGTGTGCGTGCCGGCATGTGATGCTGCTGGGGCGAGTAAGGGCAGCATGGGCTGCCGATTTCGCGTTTCGACTCCGCCCGTCATCTATTCGTCCGGAGAGATCATTGGCCAGCCTTGCTACGCGGTTTTCGTCGCAAATGCGTGGTCGCGCAACGTGAAAATCTCGGCGAGCTATCAAGGCAAGGCGCTTGACGTTACGAAGTTTGGGCGCGTGGCGAGTGTTGGTGCGCCAGCAACATGGGCTGCCGTGCCCTCCGACGGCGTTCCCCCAGGCAAGGTCGGGGTCCTCTTCTTATCGCATGAGCCCGGTTCGCGATCGACCGCGGGAGGCCCCCTCACGTGCCCGGTGCAGCCAGCCCTGTCGACGTCGACGAGCGTTGTTGACGTGCAAAAGAGATTGATCACCTCAAAGGGAAGCGGCTTCGCGATCGAAACCGACGCGCCTGTCACGGCGTACGACATCATGCCGTTCGGTGGCGCTCCGTCCTACGTACCCAGTGCGCAACTTCTCTTGCCCACGACCGCGTGGGGTGACAACTTCGTTACCTCGATTGCCCCCGCGACGAATGTTGGATCCGATCGATCCGAGCATTGGCTTCACGTTGTTGCGGCGACGGATGGGACCGAGGTGTCGATTGTTCCGACGCGCGCCCTTCCGGCCGGCACCGGGTTGCCGGCCGGGCCTGTCAACGCAGTAACAAAGTACACCCTAAATGCAGGCGAGTTCATCCAGTGGTACAACACGGGCGACGTTACGGGCTCTGTTCTCAGCGCGTCCGCACCCATCTCTGTCATGGGCGGTAATTCGTACTTCGGGTGGAATACGAAGACTTCTACACTCGGGTGTTGTCTCGAGTCGACGCATCTCACCACCCCACCGGTTACGGCGCTGGGCTTCGAGTACGTTGCCGCGCCGATTCGCCCCCGTGGGGTCTCTCAGGAGTCGCTGAGTTACCGAATCGTCGGTGCTGTGGACGGCACGACTTTGAGCTACAGCCCCGCGGTTGTCGGTGCGCCCACGACGCTCGCCCGGGGTCAAAGCGCGATCTTCGAAACGACAAGTGCATTTACTGTCAAGAGTCAGGACAATACACATCCCTTCGTGTTCGGGCAGATCATTCCTGGTGGGATGCCCGCATATTTAGGGGATCCTGAATTCGTTCACGTGCTGCCCCCAGCGCAATACCTCTCGCAGTACATCTTCTTCACTGACCCGACGTACACGGACACTCACTTGGTGATTGTGCGCGAGAAGGGTACGGCGGGCTTCGAAGATGTCGAAGTGGCGTGCGCTGGCAAGGTATCGGGGTGGAAGGCCGTCGGAAGCGCGGGCACCTACGAATATACGACGCTGCCTCTGACGGTCGCGAGCAAGGGAGTCGGCTCGTGCACGAACGGACCTCAGAGCGCAAAGAGCAAAGCGCCGTTCGGTGTGGTGGTTTGGGGATTCTCGGAGGCGGCGTCGTACGGGTATCCCGCAGGCGGTAACGCGGCCGGCATCAACCAAGTCTTTGTCCCGCCTGTTCCGCACTAGGAGATTGGCGCGATTGGTGCAGGTCGCCGTGAGTTTTTGGAAGTGGAGGATGCGACGATGCGATTGATTCAATGGGCACTGTTGGTTTCCATCGTCGCTTGCTCGAACGCGCCCAAATCGCGATTCGGCGACGGCGGTGCAGCGGATGGCGGTGCCACCACGAGCAACGACAGCGGCCCAGTTCTTGTCGGCGATGACAGCGGTGTGAAAAATGGTAGCAGGTGCTCGAGCGACCTGCGTTCAGTCGTTGATGCGCAAGGCGCGGTGATCGAAACGTGCGATGACGACAAAGGTTGCGCCGACGCGAAGTGCGTTCCCGCCTGCGATGCGGCGAGCGCGAGTAAGGGGAACATCGGCTGTAGCTTTGTGGTGTCGACGCCTTCGTTCATGTCGATCATCAAGCCGCCTTGTCACGCGGCGTTTCTTGCCAACGCGTGGCCACGCGATGCTCAGCTGACGGTGACGCGCGCAGGCACCACCTACGACGTGACCAAGTTCGGTCGTATCGCGAGCTCGGGCGCCGTCGGCACTTGGAAGCCTGTGCCGAGTACTGGCATTCCACCCGGTCAAGTGGCCGTTCTCTTCCTTTCGCACGATCCGGCATCGGCTAACGGAGGATCTCTCGCGTGCCCGGTTTCTCCCGCGATGAACTCCACCGCAGCCTATTTTACCGGCGCGAGTGCGGCGACCGGAAGGACAAGCGCCTTTACTATTACGAGCGACATGCCTGTGAGCACGTATGACATTTTGCCATTTGGCGGTGCGACCTCAATGCTGCCGAGTGCGCAGCTCGTTCTCCCGACGAGCGCATGGGGAACGAACTTCGTTGCGGCTCTCGCCCCGGCGTCGAATCGATCCACCGGCTTCGGTCAAGACCATTGGCTGCAAGTGATTGCGGCCACCGACAACACCGAGGTTTCGATCGTTCCAAACACGACACTTCCGATGGGAGTCGGTGTGCCTTCGGGTCCGGTAAACACCCTGAGCAAGTACACGCTCAATGCAGGTGAGTTCATTCAATGGCAAAACACGGGTGACCTTAGCGGCAGCTTGATCAATGCGACGCAGCCGATTGCCGTGATGGGTGGTCAGACCTACCTTTGTTGGAACACGCCAACGTCGCTCTCCGGAGGATGCGACTCGGCGCATCAGCTCGTGCCACCGGTAGCTGCGCTCGGGAGTGAGTATGCGGTCGCACCACCTCGGTCACGCACAGTGGCTGACGAGAGCATGACCTATCGCATCGTGGGTACGGTCGATGGAACCGATCTCACTTTCGACCCGCCGATCGCGGCGGCGCCGAAGAGCGTCACTTCGGGTGGCGTGTCAACCTTCGATGCGCGCGGTGGATTTACGGTCACGAGTCAGGACAATTCACATCCCTTTCTCATCGCCCAAATCATGGGCGGTTCCTCCGTGAGTTCCACGAGTCTCGGGGATGAGGAGTACGTGAACGTTCTTCCGCCCGCGCAGTTCCTGTCGAAGTACGTCTTCTTCTCGGACCCTTCGTATCCAGACACGCGTCTTGCAATTGTTCGCGTCAAAGGGAACAACGGATTTGCAGATGTCGAAATCGCGTGTTCAGGCAAGGTGTCCGGGTGGAAGGCAATGGGCAGCGGCGGAAAATATGAGATGGCCTCCGTTCAGCTCGTCGAGGCTAGCGTCGGTGTGGCGGGCTGCTCGAACGGTCCACAAAGCGCGAAGAGCGACGCCCCGTTTGGCGTGGTCGTGTGGGGGATGGCGAGAGACTCTTCCTATGCCTACCCCGCAGGTGGCAATGCGGCGGGCATCAACGAAGTGGTGGTTCCGGTCGTGCCTCACTAGGCGGTGTAGTTAAGTTGGGCTTCTCGCGCGACGAGAAGCCGTGATCGGGGAGTCCGGAATGCGCCACGATGGCGCATGTTGGGCTAGGCGCAGGGAACCGACAGGGTGCGTTTTGGGGCATCGCAGAAGCCGCCAGAGTTCTTCACCTCGGGGCAACTGCAGAAGTCGTTTGCGCAAGTCGTCGGAAGGGGTTTGCACTCGTCCGTTGCGGTTTGTGGCGGGCCCCCGCCGTCGGGGAAGGGGATGCCGCAACACGTGCACTTGTGCAGGCAATACTCGTTGATCCCACACGTACTGCCCCCACACGCAACGGGGCCTGCGTCGCTTTTCACCTTCGCATCTTGCGGCGACGGCGCGTCGTTGCCAGGAGCGTCCGGCGCCGAATCGACAATCGGTGCATCGATCGAGGCGTCCGGTTGAACGGCGCCATCGCCTCCACCCGCATCCCCTTCACTGTTGCTTCCACCACAAGCGGCTGAGACAAGAACGACGACGGTGGCAAACGTTAGCAAGTGCGATTTCATGTGAGCGACTAAGCAAGACGTGTTCCAGGAAGTGCATCCAATGTATGAATGGGTCAACATGACCCCCCGAGCCGTGCGCCTCGTTGCGCTCTCATTGCCGGAGGCTCACGAAGAGCCGCACTTCGAACGAACGTCATTTCGTGTCGGTAAGAAGATCTTCGCGACGATGACGATCGATGGCGCCGAGGGCATGATCCGCGTGAAGCCTGCCTCGGTTGCCGAATCGTTGATTGCTTCGCAGCCGAAGGTGTTCTTCAGCTACGGCGCGTGGACATCAAGTAACGGCGCCTTGGGCGTGCGCTTCAAATTAGCAAACGTCAAGTTAGTTGAAGAGTTGCTCCGCGAGGCATGGAAGGGCGTGGCGCCAAAGCGACTTGTCGCGAGCACGCGTTGAGCGTCATTTCCGTTCGAATGGACAAAATCGCGATCGTTGGTGCGGGTCCGAGTGGGCTTTCGACCGCTCATCACCTGCGAAAAAAGGGATATTCCGATATCACGATTTTTGAAAGCAACGCGCGTGCGGGCGGTAAGGTCTATTCTTATCGACACGGGACGAGTGTCATCGAGTTTGGCGCGATCTGGTCGGCGTACGAATATGAAATCGTCAAAGAGCTAGCCATCGCGACGGGTGTCGACCTTGTCGCATTCGAGCCCAAAAAGTTCATCGTGACCGGCTCCGAACCCGAGAAGCCGTTTGAGGACTTTCTCGCAAAGAAGTACGGAATATTGACGGTTCTCAGAGATTTCGTCGCCATGCACGGTCTCGTTCATGCGCACCGCGCTCTCATCGACGGCGACCTATCGAAAGCCTCTGTCGATTTGTACGCGTCGGCAGAGAGTTACTTTGCGGCAAGAGATCTCTTCGCCTTGCCAAAGATGCTCTCCGTTTTTCTGAGCGCGAGCGGGTACGGGTATTTTGATGAAGTCCCAGCCCTCTACGTGATGAAGGGAATGGACATGCTCTTGAAGATGGCGAGACGAGATTTCACGTCAAGCCATTTCAGCGCGATGCCATTTCAAACTGCGGCCCTATTTGTCGCGCCCGAGGGCTTCCAATCGATTTGGAGCAGGCTCGCAGAAACGCATCGCGTGCGTTTTGAGACCCCCGTCCGGGAAATCGTGCGCGCAGGCGATAAGGTCGCCGTTACGGTCGACTCAGGGGTGGAGCTCTTCGACCGCGTCGTCTTTTCGGCCAACGCCAAACTCGTTCCCTTGATCGTCAAAGATCTTGACGATGAGGAGAGGCGTCTTTTCGGCAAGATCGAAACCTATCCTTACGTCGTGACATTGTTCAAGGCCGAGAGCTTGGCTCGAAACAAGGCCTACTTCCTCAATGACAACATTGACTCAAGCAAGCGCGGGCATGTGCTCGGCTTCGGAAATCGGTGGCTCAACGAGAACATCTATGTCGCGTACCAATTCGCCACAGAGAGCCAAAGCCGTGGCGAACTTGAGAACCTTTTGCGAAGCGATCTCGCCCCGTTTGGGGCCACAAATATCGAAGTGTTGAAGACGGAACGTTGGGACTTCTTTCCCCATTTCAAGACAAAGGCGCTTCAAGAAGGGGCGTATTTTCAGCTCGATCGGATCCAGGGTAAAGGAGGCCTCTACTTTGTAGGGGGGCTCATGGGTTTCGAAACCGTCGAACACGCCGCGCGCCACGCGAAACTCCTCGTCAACGGGGCGTTCCAATGAGCAGCGAAATCGAATTCGACTACGCGATCATTGGTGCGGGCGTCGGTGGACTTTTTGCGGGAGCGCTCCTCGCGAGAGCAGGAAAGAGCGTTTACGTCGCAGAGAAGCACTACGCACTGGGTGGCTACGGGCACAGCTTCAAGAAGAGCAAGTTCGATTTCTGCGCGCAGCTCCACTACCTCTGGAACTGCCTGCCCGGCGAACCTGGCCACGCCATTTTTCAGAAGCTCGGTTTGGCGGCCGACGTGCCCTTCGTTCGCCTGAATGAGAACGGGTTCGATCACGTTTATTTTCCCGGGCGCCGCTTCGAGATTCGGCGAGGCTTCGACAAAAATGAAACAGAGCTTTCACGCCTCTACCCTGCGGAGAAGGCGACGATTCGAAAGTACTTTGGAATTATCGCGTCAATCAACGACGCGATCCTCACGCTTCCGATTGATTGCGACGCAACGCACTTTGCGCTTCACCCGTTTCGGACCTTCCCGCTCATTCGATACTACGGTTACACCCTTCAAGAGCTCTTTGACGAACTGAAGATATCCGAGGAGCTGCAGAACATTTTGGCGGGGCAGAGCGGCAATTTGCTCGCGCCGCCTTCGACGGTTTCCCTCTTCATTCATGCGGGGATGGTGGCGGGATACGATCGGGGAGCGTGTGTTCCAGAGAAAGGGTTTCGACATCTTTTTACCGAAGTCGCGCGCGTCATCTTGAGCAAATCAGGAAACCGCATCACGACCCGAAATGAAGCGCTCGGGCTCGCATTTGAGAACGGGAAAATGATCGGCATTCGGACCAAGCGAGAGGGGCTCGTTCGCGCAAAGCACGTGATCCTGAACTCGGATCCAAAGCACCTGCCCGAGTGGCTTCCGACTGGAGCCGTCACGTCGAAGTTTGAAGAGCGACTCAAGTATTCTTATTCGCCAAGCAATTTCACCGTTTACCTCGGCCTCAAAGACATCGACCTGATGCAGCACGGTTTTGGAAACTGGAACATTTGGTTTTACCAAAAGGACAGCGTCAACCAAGTTTACGAAGATCAGCTCGTACGGAATGACTTGGGTGCGCCATCTCTTTTTATATCGACGCCGACTCTTCATGCTCCGGGCGGAGCCCAAGGTGAACGAAAAGGCGCGCCGCCTGGCGGTCAGCAAATGGTTCTGTGCACCATGTGCAACTATGCTCGCTTCAAGGAGCTATTGATCAAGGATCGCGTTCTCTACGAAGAGGAGAAGTACGCTCTCACGCAGCGAATGCTCGACGTTGTTGAAGACAACTTTGTTCCTGGTCTTCGAAAGCACATCACGGTTTGCATCAGCGGCTCGCCGACGACGAACGAACGCTACGTGAACTCGCCCTACGGAAACTCCTACGGCGCTGATCTCACGCCTGCCAACTTCAAGCTCGGTCGCCTTAACTCAAAAACGCCTCTGCATAATCTTCATCTGGTTGGCGCTGCGGCGGGCGTTCCAAGTTTTGCCGGCGGCATCCATTTCGCGAATCTTCTTGCCGAGAAGCTCCTGAGCGCGTGATCGCTTGAGCTCGAAAGACGCCTTCCTTGACTCATGGCCGTCTCGGTTTTGTGACGAAACTGGCGCTTCGCGAAGATGTACTCCATGTTTTGTCGATCACGTGGGGTGGGCACGTGAAGTAGACCGCGCGGTTCTGGAAAGGGTTCTGAGATGCTTCGCTCGTTTGCGGGTTTCATTGTGTTGGCGCTGGTTGCATGTGGATCAGGTCCTCTGCAGTCGCAGGCGAACCTGTCGACAAAGCAGGTGGCGCTTTGCCAAAAATACTGCGCGACGTCGGGTTCGACGAGCGTCTGCGAAACCAAACTTTCGCCCTACAGCGACGAGGCGCTCGACGTTTATGACACCTGCAAAGGCGATGCGACCTGCGTTCGCGATTCAATCGGAAAAATCGATCCAGGTGCCGATGCGCTTGCGTTCGGCAAGTGGACGTCCACAACGTGCGGCCTGCCGGAGACGGTCAAGCTCAGCAGCAATTTCGCCCGCAGCGTCGCTGCTTTTAGCGCGAGCGTTCTGAATGAGAACAAGACGAACTGCGAATCGTCGCTCAAGGCGGTCGCAACGAAATATCCGAATGCTACGACTTCGGTCGACCTCGCAGTCGCCGAAACGGCGTGCAACGCTGCCGCTTACATTTGCTTCAAGGCAAAGGCCTACACCGGCGAC
>JAHFDY010000009.1 GCA_023248735.1 Myxococcales bacterium | reverse complement strand
CGACGCGGATATTCTCGCGCGCGAACGCCGCTACCGAGAGCTGAGGCATTTTTTGATAGATCGATGCGGGCAATAGCTCGCCCTTCGCCCCCGCCGAAGCCGGCCCAAGAAGACGGTCAACTTTATTGACTTCGTTAGGAAGGGGCCAGAGCACCGAGACGTCGTGAAGGGCCTGCGGGGTGCCGGGCTCACCTATGATCGATCCGCCCGCGTCTTGTGCCAATGCGGCATCGCCTTGAAGCCCTCCACCGTCAGGATTCGAAGCTGCTGACGCGCAACCCGCAACAGATGCCGAAAATAGAAGGAGCCAATGTCGTTTCATGTTTCGTCCGAGAGCAAGTGTCGGGCCAATGAGCCACAAGCCTATCGAAACTCAACGACGAACGACGCCCAAAAGCTCTCCCAGTCTGCGTCAACGCAACCGTAACAACGCTGCATGTGCACAAGGCGGAAGTTCCAAAAGCCAGTTGCGGCCTCGAAGATAACGTTGCCGCGTTCGTTCGTGCGACGCGTCTGCACGTTCACGGACCCGTTTCTTCGCACAAAAGCGGCAACGGATGCGCCCTCGAGCGGCGTGCCATCGAACGTGACCGTTGCTTCGAGGCGCTTTCCTAGATCGCTGTTGGTGAGCGTGATCTCAAGCCGCTGACCGAACTTACGTTTTGAAATCGCGCCAGATGCGGATCCAATTGGCGCTCCAACGAAAAGTTTGAGGTGGCGCGTATACCGCTCGCGTCCCGGACGATTCGATTCGCCACGTCCTCGCCGGTCAGTAACGATCGCGTCGAGCCCTTCCTCGCGAAGGTACGCTTCGAACTTTTCGGGGGGCAGCACGGCGATTCGGGCGTGGCGATCTGCCACAAAGAGTGTTGGGGCGCGCGGAGCTACAACTTCCGACTCGCCACCCGAAAGTAGGTCCTCCGAGCGATCCAAACTGACGCGAACGAACCGTGAAAACGCTGCCGCAACGAATGGACGCTCCTCTTCCTTCACAAGAACTTCGCCCATCAACAAACGAACGCGACGCGAGCCGTCAACGGCGGGCGGATCGGGAGAAAGCCAATAGTCGTGCGCCAGAGCGGCGCTGGGTGCGACCATCGCAGCGAAGCCGAGGGTAATGAAAAGCGTACGCAATCCAGGCGTAGCTTAGCCCAATCGAGCCATCCGATTCTTGTGATCGAACTTCGGACCGCATCGTACCATTGCCCGATGCGGATGCGGCTCACGGCGACTTGCTCGATGCTTGGAACCGCTCTTCTCTCGTCGTGTGCAACGTCTCCGAGCGCGCGGTCCGCACCCAAATCGGTACCTTCGCAAGCATCGATCGAAGTGTCGCGGTGCGAGCCAGCCGGAACCGACAAGCACTTCGGATCGTGGCAGCCAAGCGCTGACGAGGTACTCACCGCCACCGACGCGCTGCCAGAGATCTGCCTGCCAAAGTCGGGCCGGCGAAGTGCGGTCGCGGCTTGTCAGACGAAAGTGAAGCAAGCCCTTGTCTCGGTCGCCATTCCTATCAAGTCCGACGAAGGCCCTGCCGAATGTTCCGAAACATTCGCTCCAGCAGAATGGAACCAGCGCCACTTTATCGTCGCGCGCGCGTTCTATCAGTACGGCGCAAAGTTCTCTGGCACCGTCGTGACGGCCGAGCTCACGAAAAGGTCCGCGCTGCACGTCATCGAAAACAGGGGCCTTACCGAATCGTGCAAGACGCCGCCCACGCGCGCGCCTGCAGACTGGACGTCGATGCCGCCGGACCTCCAGGCCTTCATCTGCGGCTGGCAATAGAATGCGGACGTCGGTGTCGTGGGTCGCATTGACTCCGATTCCCGCAATCGCAATCGGCATCCTGGTGATGCATGGTCACGGCGTTCCCAAAGCGAGGCAACTGGTGCAGATCGCCGCTTGCGTCGTCGGCCTCACCCTCTTTGCGATCGCGCGCCGCGTACGTCTTGATCCGAGGCGCACGTTAGCGCTCACGATCGTGACGATCGTCTTCTTGGCCTCCCCATTTCTGTTCGGAGGCGCAGGCAACGTTCATCGCTGGGTCTCGGTCGGCGCTCTTCAGCTGTACGTAGCCGGAGTTGCGAGTCCTCTCCTGCTGGTGGCCTGCTCGCACCCCGCCTTGCTTCCTACGTTCAACGTCGTGGCTCAACTGACCGCTCTTGCGATCCTCGCTGCGCAGCCCGATGCAGGCCAGACCACCGCAGTTGGTGCAGCGTTCCTCGTGTTGACATGGCGGCGATTCACGGGTGCAACCGCGCTGCTCTGGACCCTTTCGTACCTTGCGATGATCACAATCGCCTGGTCGCGTCCCGACGGCCTTGCACCCGTCGCAGAGGTAGAAGGCATCGTTGAGCTCGCATTTACACGTGCGCCCTGGCTTGGGGTTCTTTCGCTCGTCGCAATCGCATTGCCTACAGCCGTACTTGTCGCTGCTCCGAAAGCTACGCGACCGCTCACGCTGTCCCTTGGCGTGTACTTCTTTGCCTCGTTCATCGTTACTCGCCTTGGACACTTTCCTGTGGCATTGCTCGGCTACGGAGCGGGCCCGATCCTCGGCATGTTTCTGGCGTTGGCCGCGGTCACGCCCAGCCACGAGGTGGGCGCCGGCTGAGCTCGGCCAATCTTCGACACATATGCGTCTCAAGGCTTAGCGCCCCGTGCCGTTCTCTTCACTGAGATGAAATCGAGACTCAAGCACAGGATTGCGCTGGGCTCTGCGGCCATGATTGCCGCCCTATCGATAGGTTGTTCCGGCGGCGCAGAACGACCGGCCGAACTTGGTGGCACCACCGGGGTCGATGCCGGCACGCCAACGACGACGTGCGCGCTAGGCGAATCACGCGACTGCAAGATCATGATCGGCCAAAACGGAACCGTCTTCAGCTGTTACAACGGAACGCAGACCTGCAATGGTGGCGCATGGGGCCCATGCAGTGGCGGGGGATGGATGCCTGCCGCACACGAACGGGACATGGACCTCGGCGATGCCGGCGCAGGGAACATGTCGGGTGACGCGGGCAAGAGACACTGATGTGAACGCGCCTAAGGGCGAGTTCTGCAACGTAGCAACTTATGCGACCGCATTCTTAGTACGCGTGATCTGTGGGGGCGCTTTGATTGACCAGTCGCAACCCCACAGGAATAATGAAACACGTTGGAAATGGCGCGAGCTCAAATCGTTCCTCGCAAGCGATGGCGTCGCGCGCGCCGCAACAAACTTAGCCTGAGACTGCCTTCGGTTCGTAGTGGACGAGAGGATCGCAAATGGGTTTGAAGCGGACGGTAAGCGCCTACCTAGGCTTCGGCGCGATCTTTGTAACCGCGATTGCGTGCTTTGACGCATGCGATGCCGGTCGGCCAGGCGAACTCGGCTCGGGGACGGTCGCTCCCGCACTCGACACAACCTGCGCACGCCCCAACTCCGGATGCGGGTGTTCGCCGGAGGGAGCCACGACAAACTGTGGCGGCGTGAAGAAGGTCTACGGCGACTACATCACGTGCTCGATCGGACACATGACTTGCGCGAGCGGCCGTTGGGGAGCGTGCAGCGAGGAGACGGTCACCACGCAGTCTGCGCCTACTCTTCACCTGAATGATCTCGGGTCCAACAGCGACTGCACAAGCCGCAATCCTTGCGACCCCCACTGTCAAGACTTCACAGACTCGCCGACGGGCATCGACGCTGGCGTCGACAGCGGTCTCGCATTGACCGACGCGGGCATCTCGTTGTCGCAGACGATTACCTCACCTGCGGGAGTGACGTGCACAGGCATGGCCATCACACCGTCGCCGTCGACGCTGACCGTGACGCAAATGTCCCCCGTCTCCCCATCCACTGCGACCTTCACCGCATCGCTCACGCCGAGTGGTTGTTACGCTGGAGCGCTGACGCCGCTTTGGTCGATCGATCGCGTCGATATCGCTCAGATCAGCGCATCGGGAACGCTCACCCTGGTCAGTCCGATCGCGGGGCCCATCACGGTTCGCGCATTTGCGGGTTCCTACACGGCCGTCGCAACCCTCAACATTGCCGTCAATGTTGTTGACGTTAGCGCCGCGCCGGTGGGCTACAACGCAGCCTCGTTTCCGGTCACCACCGGCACTGCAGAGACCTCCGGGACCTTCGCGTTCCTCTATCCGTACGACAAGACGGTGTTCCCTCTTGGGCTCCTCTCGCCGCTCGTGCAATGGTCGAACGGCACTGTTGCCAACGCAGTCAAGGTAACGTTGCGCTACCCGGCGTCAGGCACGACGATCTTCTCGTGGTCGGAGATTATCGCGGAGACAACCACCTATCCAACGGCGAGCTTGAGCGCCAAAGCGCGGGCGCAGATTGCTCAAAACGCGTGGGTAGCGTTCGAACATACCGCGCAAGGAGCATCGGGCCACGACGGCATTCTCGCAGTGCAGCGCATTACCGGTGGCGCAACGTTGCGAGCCGAGCAAACAGAGACGTTCACATTCGCAACTGACCAATTGAAGGGGTCCGTTTACTACCAATCGTACGGAACCAACCTGGTGCAGAACTTCGGTCCCAAGCTTCCGAGCGGTGGCTTCGGCGCCGCGACACTCGCCATCAAACCCGGCGCCTCGGCACCGACCGTTGTGGCGGGATCAAATTCGAATTGGTCGAGCGGTGACTACACTGGCTGTCGCGTGTGCCACTCGGCATCAGCCGACGGATCGAAGCTCACGACAAACGAGTTCACGGTCGGAACGAAAGTACATCAGTACACCAACCTCTCGGGCGCACCGGTCGATACGGTCATTACGAACAACAACGACGGTCGCATGTCATGGGCTGGCATCTACCCAGACGGATCAATGCTCTTCGCGAACGGCGGCGTTCCGTCGAACTACTCAACCACACCCAACCCAGGCGGCTTGGAGGGAAGTGATAATGGTGCGAACGCTAGCGCGTTGTATTCGCTCGTGTCTGGTTCGCTCGGAACAGCCGTCGCGGGCGTATCGGGGTTGCCTGCCGGTCTGAAAGCAGCGACGCCGGTATTCTCGCCTGACGGAACCAGAGTTGCGTTCAATCACTACGCGAGCACCGGCAGCATCGACGGCGCGGCGGCCGACAAACGCTCTCTCGCGATGCTCAGCTACAACCCCGCGACGAAGACATTTTCGAGCGGGAAACGCCTTGCGACGATTGCAAGCCCCAAAACTGCGGTGTGGCCAACCTTCCTACCTGGCAACGAAGGAGTCGTCTTCGAACGCGAGAACGTGAACGACGGCGACATCGCCGGATCGAACCACCACGACTTCGGCGGAACGCGGTCCGGATGCGACGATGCGACGCACGTTGCCGCATGTGGCGACGACGGCGCAAAGGGTGAGATTCAGTGGGTCAACACGTCCGGCGCGGCGTCGGTTGTCTCGATGAACTGGCTGAACGGCAAAAATGCCTCGGGCACGCTCTACATCCCAACTGGGGGGAGCTCTCACACTGCGGGCAACGAGCCTCAGCTCAACTTCGAGCCAACCGTCAATCCACAAGCGCGCGGCGGTTACTATTGGGTGGTCTTCACGTCGCGCAGACTCTACGGAAACGTCGCGACCGTAAACCCATGGTGGAGCGATCCACGTTTCCGAGACATTAGCGTTCAGCCCACGCCGAAGAAGTTGTGGGTCGCAGCGATTAGCTCATCGCCCGCCGCGGGAGCGGACCCGAGCTATCCGGCGTTCTATCTCCCTGGACAAGAATTACTCGCCGGCAACTCGAAGGCATACTGGGTACTCGACGCGTGCAAGGCTGCATCGAACACGCTGACAGCGGCGAATGTGTGCAGTTCAAATCTTGATTGTTGCGGAGCACCCTCCACAGCCGTCTGCCAACTCGACCCGCCACCCTTGTCGAACCCAGCGACGTTGCACTGCGTTCCGACGAGTTCATCATCCTGCGTTGCGCTCGGAAGCGTGTGTACGACCGACTCCCAGTGCTGCGGGTACCCGCCCAACATTTGCGCGAGCGGCACGTGCCAGACGCCGCCACCGCTCATCTACTACTACCCCTCGACTTTTACGCGTGACTACAACGCGGTCTGCCCGTCTGAAACCCGCCCGGTATGGAGGCTCTTCGAATGGCAGGCCACCGTACCCAGCGGAACGTCAATCAACTTTACTGCCCAAACCGCGGACACGCAGGGTGCCTTGCCGGCGGCGACCTCTTACGCGGTGGGCACGGCTTCGACAACTGTCGTTGCATGGACGGCGGGAGCGAGCACCGTTGACCAGGTGCTCACCGCGGCGGCGCAGAAGTCCCGTGCCTACCTGCGCGTCACAGCGACGCTCAACCCGTCGGCGGATCACCTGCTTGCGCCGACACTCGCGAATTGGCGACAGTCGTACGACTGCGTCCCTTCGGAGTGACCGGCCTTGAAGGCCGCCTACTTGCGCGTTCCAAACGTCGCGGTGAAGCTGCCCCAGGTGTTGGGACTACAGTCGTAGTAGGTCCCCCATGGGCCGCCGTCGCAGTTCACGCTCCACCTTTGCAGGCCCGCGGCTGGGTCGCCGACACCTTTGTCGACAATGCCGTCGCCGTTGAAATCTCCCGACACCTTCGCTCCAACGCTGATTCCATAGCGTGCCATGTAGTCAGAGTAGGTAAGCGACGTCGCGCTAATGACGCTCAGGTCCTTACCTGAGATCGTCTTGACGTAGTACGAAATCCCACCGCGACTTGGGGACGCGCCAATCAAGTCGACGAAGCCGTCACCGTTGACATCGCTACCCGCGCTGCCGATGAGCGCGAAGCCCGGCTCGAGATCGAATGCGGAGCTCGTTATGCATCCTGCCGGTGAGAGGACGGGCCCACGACACAATCGTATCGATCGTCCGAGGGCGCCACCGCCCGTCGATGCAAACTCTGCGACACCGTCGCCATTAAGATCACCGACGACGACGGGGCGCTCCGACGTGCCCGAAGCGATCACGATCTCGCGCGAGTCAACCGCGATGGGCCCCGCAACGATAACAAGGTTTGTCGTGGTGCCTGGGTAGGATATCGACCCGAAGTCAGGGATGCGATCGCCGGTCACGTCACCAATCGCGACCACCTGACGACGACCGTCCGCTCCACCACGTAGCCACATGGGTCCGGAGGTCTCGGTTGCCGTGATCGTAAGGTGACGGCCAGAGGCGAGCGGCGCGTATCGGATGTCGAGCGTAGTCTTAAGCGCAGGCGACGTTGCTCCGATGCGACGGTTGTAGCCGACGACGACAAGGTCCTTCGTACCGTTTCCGTCGGCGTCGAACGCGAACGCTCCGTAGTTGAGCTGGCCGGTCACGGGCGCGATGAGTTGATCCGAATCGCGGTACCAGTCGCGCGCGGTCACGCTTGGCCTGCAGAGCGGACCAAAGAATATGTGCGCCTCTGGCGGTCCCAAATAGTCGCTCGCATCTCGCATGGGAAGAAGCGCGACGTCGTCAAGCCCGTCGGCGTTGAAGTCGCCGACCGCAGTGAAGGTCGCGGCTCCAATGCGCGCATTCGAGTGCATCGTCAGGCCATCGGTGGACGAACCGCCCGCGATCACGCATTGCGCTTGCGGCGCGGTTGTTATCGTGGCCGGAGCAGTCTCACCGGCGCGCAATTCCTCGTGCGCCTCAAGCGACGACGAGCATGCGACGAGCGAGTAGGCCACGGCGCCGCCGAGGACCCTGAGCGCCGTTGGAAGAGTTGACAAGCGTGTCTTGAGTACGGTGCGGTTCATGGCCAACGCAGTAGCGCGACCGTTGGCGATATCTCTCCCATCTGGCGGCTTTGTTTACTTCCCTTGGCGCGTCGTTCAATTCAGGGAACCAACGCGTCCCGCTTGTTGTCGTGACGCCATGCGTCTCTCTTGCGCGATCGCCTTGGTCCTTGTCTCACTCTCAGCCGAAGCGGCCTTTGCGCAGCCGGCGCGGCCATACGCGGGATCGACGTGCGCATTGCGCACGCGGGTACCGCGATGGCCCCATAGCGTCGTCATCTTCCCCGAACCGATGAAGTCACCCGTCTGGGCACCCTTCGCCGAAGCCGTGTGCGATTGCTTTCCGCCGGGGAAATCAACTCGGGTCCATCTTCGAATTCTCCCCGACGAAGGCCGGGTGATGCTCGAGTCCGCCCCTCGGATTGTCCCCGACGAAGGCCGGGTAATGCTGGAGTCCGCCAGGAAGTGCATGTCGACACACACCATGCAGTTTACGCCCTTTGAGCTGCTGAGCGACTGCATCGACTGCGGGCCGAAATCAATCCGGCCCCGCCGTGCGTCACCAACACGAACACCCGCGCCGCCGCCCTATCGGGAACCCTCTGTGATCTTCATATTGAGCGTCGTGCTTGATCGAACGTCAGATGCGCTGCGCCCGGCCAATCATTGAGCGATGCACTGGCCGCTTGAGCACTTCGCCGTCTTGGTCATGCACGGGTCAGCAAAGCAGCGAACACCAGGGCCCGAACACGCAGCAACGCTCTCGGTCGGCGCAAGTGCGACGCAGTTGCAGCCCGTGCAGTAGTCGGCCTCGACGCGGCAGTCCGAGTCCTTCGTGCACTCGCTTGCAGCGGTGTCGGCAACGCACGCGGCCCTGTGCTTCTTCATCACGCAATGCGTGCCCGCCATGCAGCGAACGCTCGCGCACGTGGTGAGTGCCTCTTCAGACGTGGTCGCTTCGTCGCCCGCAGACTCGGTGGCCGAACCACCAGCCGACGCACAAGCGAACAGCCCAAAAGCCACGAAACCGGCAGAAATGAACGAAACTGCAGATCGAATCGAAGTCATGCTCTCTCCCTCAACGTTTGTATCGCCCTCTGTTTGCCGCGCCTTGGAGATAGCCCAAGTGCGATGAAGGTCAAGGTGGGCCGTAGTGCTCGTTCGATGGTCGGGAACCGTCAACCTCGTTGCCCATGAGCGACGCACTTCAAGCGATTTCGGCCCTTTCGCCACAAACCCGTACTGTCACTAAGTGACAATCTTGCGCTTCACCTACATCGTGCCATATGGCCGCCAGCTCCTGTCCGGTCGCAAACGCGTCCTGGGCACCGAGCGCAATCTGTCCAATTCAGTCGCAAGCTCACGCTTCGATTTCCCTCATGAGCTCGCAGAAAATTCAAGAAAAGGTGTTGTGATGCGGAACCTTACCGTTCGCCAATGGGTTGCCTTGCCAGCCATGCTTGTTGCCTTCGGAGCATGCAGCTCCGGCGAAATCGCCACCGAAGGTCAAGAAGACGATCTCACCAGCCTCACGGCTCGCGCTCGAACCCTCAAGTTCGAAGGATACGTCTACGTTGAGAAGTCAGCGCAAGACTGGTCGATTCTCAACTCAGTCCGCAAGCAAACCCAGTCGGCATTCGGCGCGCTCCGCACTTCGGACGTCGGCGTCAACGACCGCGAGCTCGCCACTGTTGACCCGGCGTCGTTCGTGAAAACAACGGTCAAGGTAGTTGACCCGAGCAATCCCTCCGCGTCGAAGGAAATGGTCAAGGTCAAATACACCTACACCGCTACCTCCGTCGTTCCGAAGTCGATGTCGACGCGCAGCACGCTGTCGCTCGCCGTCTTGACAAGCGGTTACTCATCGCAGACGAGCCGCATCCTCAAAGAATGCACCGCGAACGACAAGGAAGCGAAAGAGTTTCAGGAGAGCATCTGGTACGTCTTTGATCCTTCTCTCTCGCAGTGCAAGACGGCGATGAAGGCAGAGCAAGCCAGGATCGACGCGGATCGTGCGCGTCTTGGGAGTGTGGAAAACGCCGTCCCGCAGTCCGAAGTTTCGCGTCTCTACCTTCCCCTTACGATGGGCTTTTCAAACGCTGCTACCAACCGCGGCACGACCTACCCCGAGTACGATCGCCTCTACGCGGGTGGTGTTCAGAGTGGCAAACTCGTGATTGGCATGGTCAACGGCCTGATGGCCGACTGGGCAGCCGGTGAGAAGCACGACACGATCGACGACTCGGGCTACAAGATGTGGTTCCAGGGTCTGCGCGCGATCTTCAAGGCGCGCCCTGGCCTCAAGTACGTGAAGGCCGACCCATCGATCGACATCGGCAGCTACACTGTTGGCACTGTCAAGGTGACCGGCGCGACATTCGACGATCTCCTCAAATGGGAGCTCGACGGAACGGGATTTCCAACGGGCATCACATCCGCAAACTCGCGCGCACTCCGCGTCTTGGTGGCGGAGCGCCTCGTCCGGCACTGGATCACGTTCGAGGCCCCTGTGTCTGTTAAGGTCGGAAGCGCGGCCGCGAAGAAGGTCACCATTCAGCTCAACTCGTACTTCGGCGCGTCGACCGACGACACCCCGCACAAGCGCGGCATCAAGAACAGCGACCTCTTCGTCTACAATGGTCACTCATACATCGGTTACGGCCCGCTCGATCCGAGCAACTTCTCGTCGAGGGACTTCCCATCGAGCTACCAGGTTCTCAACCTGAACGGCTGCGTCTCGTACAACTACTACGACGCGGACTACTACGCGCTCAAGCCGGGCGGCACCGCGAACCTCGAAACAGTCACCAATGGTCTCGAGAGCTACGTCTACGGCAGCGGTGAAGCGATGGGGCGCTATGTCGGCGCGTTCATCGATGGCAAGCAGAACAGCTACACGAGCATCCTGAAGGCAACCCAGTTCACCGACTTTGGGTACGATTGGGGCATGGACGCGCTCCGCGTTGTTGAGGGCGAAATCGACAACAAGTACAAGCCCACCACGACACCAATCGTTGTCAGTTCCGTTCCTTGACCATCGGAAGACAAATCCCGTGAGGCAGCTTGAGCGGGCTGCCTCAGCCGTTTTTTTGGTCCGAGAACACAATCAGTTCTCACGGCTGCGTTCGTAGTTCTCGTACGATGCGCGCAATGTCCGCACTCGATCCCTTCGGTTTGCTCACGTCCGAAACCGCACGCTCGCCCTACGCTGCCTTCGCGCGCATGCGCCGCGAAGCCCCAGTGTGCTTCATCGAACCATGGGGTGGGTGGGCCCTGACGCGCCATGCCGACGTGTCGGCTGCCTTTCGCGATCCTCGCCTCTCGGCAAACCGCGCTGCAATGCTCGCGGGCTCTTTGCCTCCAGAGGTGAAGGCTCACCTCGAACCGCTCATTCGCAACCTCTCATCGTGGGCACTCTTCGTCGATCCGCCCGACCACGCGCGCCTTCGTGGCCTATTCACCAAAGCCTTCACGCCGAAGACCGCCTCTCAACTCAAGCCGGCGATCGACGAACTTGCAAAGGTCCTCGTTGATGATGCCGTCAAAAAGTCAACCAACGGAACTATCAACATCGTTCACGATCTCGCAAACCCGCTACCCGTTATCGTAATTGGTGATCTGCTCGGACTGCCGCGAGAAGACCGTCATCGCCTCAGGGCGTGGGCGGACAGCTTGGCGGCTTTCCTTAGCGCGGCACAGCCAACGCTCGACAAGGCAGTTGGCGCATGCAAGGCCATCGCGGAAACGGAGAGCTACTTTCGTGACATCATCGCAGCGCGACGAGATGCGCTCGGTGACGATCTCCTTTCATCGCTGATCACGGCGGAGACCGAAGCCGGCTTACTTTCCGAGCAAGAACTCATCTCCGCCTGCGCCTTGATTCTCTTTGCGGGTCACGAGACGACGACCAATCTGATCGGCAACGGAATACTCGCGTTGCTCGAGCATCCTGGCGAACTCGCTCGCTTACAGCGCACTCCGGATGCAATGCCGAGCGCGGTTGAGGAGTTTCTTCGCTATGACACGCCAGTTCAGCGCATGAGTCGCGTGGCGATGGAGGATCTCACGATCGGCGAGTCACAAATCGCTAAGGGCCAACGTATCTACTTGCTCATCGCCGCCGCAAATCGTGACCCGGAAGTGTTCGCCGATCCGGATCGCCTTGACGTGTTCCGCGCCGACAACCGCCACCTTGGATTTGGCCTAGGCATCCACTATTGCTCGGGCGCTGCGCTGGGTCGCCTCGAAGCACAGGCCGCGGTCAAGGAGTTGATCACTCGTTTTCCGAGGATGCAACGCAAGGGCGAAGTGGACTGGCTTGGCGGCATCGCGATGCGCTCTCAGCGAACGCTGACTGTCGCCGTGGAGTAAGCACCGCGGCAGTGAATCACCAGATCGTCGGGACGAGACCGCTCTTGGAAATGTGCTCGTCCTTGGTGACTAGGGTGAGCCCGTGATGAAGCGCGGTGGCAACGATGATGCGGTCGAACGGATCGCCTTGTGGCATGGCAACTGAAGCGGCGACGGACGCGACTTCTGGGTCAATCGGAAGCACAACGAGTCTCTGCGCAAGGTCCCGAAGAAAGGCGCGGTCAAACGAGATGCGCCCACGACCTTCGAGCACTGCGAGCTCGAAGAGTGTGATGTCCGAAGTTGCAACATCGCCAGGCTTCGCCGATCTCAGCTTTCTCTGCGCTCGCGGGCCGAGCTTCTTGCTCCCAATTGCGAGCCAGAATGCAGCGTGCGTATCGACCAAGAACTTCACTTCTTGAGGTTCCAGACTTTCATGGAGATGGCAAACTCGTCCGCTTCAAGGCCATTGTCGGTTGCCATGTCGGACAGGCATCCAAAAAGGGGAGCCTCGGGATCCTTCTCGCGCGTGAGAATCAAATTGCCGGCCCGTGTTTTCACGACCACTCGTTCGCCACGCATCGCCGCGCGCCGGATCTTAGGGAATTCTCTCAGCAGCGTTGTTACCGTCGTGTTCATATCTGATAAAATATCAGATATATGGGCACGCGCAAGGGGCTCGAAATCATCGCTTCGGGGGTCACTTTGTCATGCGCGCAAGCGAGGGCGGCTTCCTTGCTTGCGCACGACTACCTTGATCGCTCGGCCTGCGTTTGGCTATCGTCCAGGCATGGCATGTCGCGGTGTCAGTCTGCGTGAACGATTCCTATTTGGAACTGAAGATGGAGGCCGCCTTGCCTGATTCCAACAACACCCTCGAGTTCGTCCGCTCGTCGCCTCGGTTGGTCGCCGGTATCGCCGCGTGGGTCGCGGGTTGGCTCGTGTTCGAGGGGCTTTGGTACTGCGTGAAGCGCCGCCCCTACAGCTGGGCCGAAGCACGCTGGAGCATGATGGCGTTTGTCGTAATCAGCGGGTCGGCGACCCTTGTCACAGCGGCGCTGCAGCCTCTCCTGTGGCGGGTATGGCCCTACCGCCTGTGGACTTTGCCGATGGACTCATTCTGGCCGTGGGCGATGGCGTGGTTCGTCACCGACTTCGCGTACTACTGCATCCACCGCATGCTGCATGCGACGCGCATCGGTTGGAGTGTGCACGCGCCTCACCACAGCGCCCGCCAGTTGTCGCTACTCGACAGCCTGCGCTCGTCGTGGGGTGAGCAGCCGATGGGCGTGATCGTCTTCGGCGTTCCGCTCGTACTGTTGGGTGTCCCGCCTGCCATCGCAGGCTTCTTCTACGTCTTCGTCGCGCTGTACCAGTTCATCGTCCACACAGAGGTATCCTGGTCCCTCGGACCGCTGAGCGGCCTCATCTACACGCCCGCTGCGCACCGCGTACATCACTCGACGGTCCGCGCCGAATCGGACAGCAACTATGGTGGCTTCTTCGTGGTGTTCGACCGCATCTTCGGCACGTGGGTGCCGGCCACCCGGACGTTTCGTCCCGCAGCCTACGGGCTGCCTGCACGGCAACCAGAATGTCTCCGCGACATGATCATCGCTGAGGTCGCCCGCGTCGCCGGCGGCATACGGCGAGCACAGGGGCTCGCGAACAAACTCCACTACGCGTTCACACGTCCGGCAGACGATTAGTTCGTCAATCCGCTGGCACCAATCGCGACTGCATCCGAATCTCGACGGTGCCAACCACCACCCGCGGCCCGCTCAGCTGAAATGGGAAGGTCTTATTCTGACCACTTGAAGTTACCTTTACTGAACCCACGGCGAGTCCACTTCCGCTTCCACGGGTCGCCTCCACCAGATACGTCCCAGCAGCGAGATGCTCAACGGTCAGCCGTTCACTGTTCATCGACGAGGGATCGGCTACGACCGACACACCCTTTGGTGACAGCCACGACCACCGCACACCTTTCTGATCGATCAGCGCAAAGTCGACATCGGCGCCCGCTGCGCCAAAGCCCCCGTCCCAATGCGCATCGATCGTAAGGTCGCCTCCCTTCGTCGACGCCACGGCACGACGCATCTCGAAAGGTCGTAATTCTCCGCGTACCGCGTAGAGCGATTCCGCAAGTTTACTATCTCCTGCGCGCAGGGCCACGTCGCCGAGGCGATCCGCAAGGTCTACGTCATCAGGACGGCTCTCGAGCAGCCCCGTCTGAATGCGCAGCGCCGCCGTCCGATCGCCAACACGCGCCGCAAGCTCCGCACGGCGTGCCGTCGCATCAGGATCGGTCGGGTCGCGCTTGGTCCATGCCGAGAGAACGTCTTGCGCATCGAAGAGCGAACTCCGCTGCGCCACGAACCCAAAGAGCAATGCGAGCTTGTCACGTGAATCGGGCGAGGCGAGCACTTGACCACGCGCGTTCACAATCCTCGTCTCGAGGTCGCGGGGCAACGTAGCGCCATCGCTAAATGCAACCGTTCGGTACCATTCGCGACGCATCCGCCGCCACTCGCCGCGACGGCGTTCCCGCCTCGGATCAAATATGCGTCGCGGATCCTGCTCTTCGATTCGGCGCGTCTGCGGAGGCACCTCATCGAACACGGGCGCGTCAGGACTCATTGGCACGCCCCGCATCGCGCCTGCCATCGGGGCCGGAGCCGCAATTGGAGCCTCTGTGGCCCTAGCGCTCTTGGATAACGACTCTTTGTCTCGACGCGCATCGCCCGTCGCTGGGTCCATGTCAAACGTCGTCCCGGACGCGCCAGATCCATCGGCCTTCGTTTCCGCTACAGCCACCGCTTCACCGGACCACAACGAAACCGGCACCCTACGCTCGACACCAAACGCGGAAGCCATCGCGGGGCTCTCGAGCACGATGAGCGACGTATGTCGGCTCGGCACCGAGAACGTCTTCGATAAGTCAACGATCTTACCTTTATCAGCATCGCCCGGCTTCTGCTCGAGCTCCGCGATCGTCGTTGACGCGAACAGACGGGGAACGAAGGCATTACCTTCTTCGGACGTTGCACGCACCGCAATCGGAAACGAAGTTGACCAAGACTTACCCGCCAATGTTCCCCTTACCGTCGCCACACCCGTCACTTCTGCCGCCGACATCCGCGCAACGAGCATCGCTTCTTGGCCACCGCGGAGCGTGCCGACACGCGAAGGCGCAACTTCGACGAGCCCTTCAGGGAGATCCACGGTTACGTCTCGCAGCGCATTCGCATAGGTAGCCTCAAGAACATCGAGAGCCGCCATCGCGAGCGGCTGGCCGGCTTGATACGGCACCACCGTTCCTCCGCCACCACGCGCAATAGCTGCGAGTGCCGTCGTATCGGAATCGACGCCAATCGGGACCGCGGTCACTTGAGTATCCTCGCCGAGAGCTTTCCTCACGCCCGCTTCGAGCGTCGCAGGTAAGCGAGCGCCAATCGTTGGCGTCCCGTCCCCAATGTACGTAATGCGAACGCGCTCGCCATTGGTAAACTTTCTTGCCGACTCGATCGCGCCCAGCAAATTACTCGCTCCGTCTGCCGTTCGAGCCGCCAGGAACGTACGTACTTTCTCGGCTTCCGTTTTCGAGGGAACGCCCGCGGTGAGCGCGTGAGGCACACATGCAATATCGCATGCAAGCACCACGAACTTGTCGCGTGGGTCTAGCTCCTCGATGACCCGGGCCGCAAGCGCACTTGCGCGCGTGTATCGCTCACCCACCATCGAACGACTTGAATCGACGATAAGGACCTGGGTCCTCGGAACGTCATCTGCGACGCGCGGCAACGGTGGAGACAGGGTCAGCGCAACGTAGGAAGCCTCCGCTCCCGCCGGCTTGTACGCATACGTGGTCGCCGCACCCTCGCTCTTCTTTTCGTATTCAACGACGACGTCGCCGCTCGGCGAAAATGCGTGTTTGCTCATGGTGCGACGCGCGCCGCTCCGCTCGTTTTCACCCGCCGACTCCGTTTCGTAACCGCGCACCCGCACGCCGCGGGAAACGTCGTGTCCGATGACGCGCACGTCGAGTCCGAAATCGTCGACTGCAACTTTTCCATCGCCGATGCGCGCGAGAGGATAGACGTATCGCCTCACTCCCGCCGACTGCGGAACGTGCTGCGTGTATGCCAGCACGACACGTCGCGACCCCTTCGCTGGAATCGGAAAAATACGCAACTCCATGCGTCCGCCCGCGCGCCACTCAAGAAGCGCCGGATCCCGCCACGGACCTGGAACCCAGATCCACTCTTCGAGCGGCTTGTGCTCGGGCTTTGGCGTCGCATTGAAAAGGACGCCGCGCCAAATCGCTTTGCCCTTGTCCTTGTCGACGAATGCGCCTTCTTCGAGCTTGCCGTCGACGTCGAGTGCGAGCCGCTCAATCTGCGCATCCGGAGGAAGTGGAAACCGAAAGATGCCCTCTAGCACTTGAGGCTCATCGCTCGCAAACGTCTGCTCAACCTCCGTGCGTGCGATCTCCCCGGCGATGCGCACCTTCACGTTCTGCTTCGCAAGCTTCAGCGCCTTGCCGCCTTCACCCTTGTCCCCAGGCATGCGCGCGCGCAGCTCACCGAGCCCCGACATCGCCTCCACATTCGCATCGATATCGGGATCCGCCCAACCGAACGACTGCGCGAGGCCCGCACCCCCCATGCGCGTGCCCTTCTCGGTGATCAGCGCGCCCTCACCGGCGTTCACCCGTGAAAGCACGCCGTTACCACCGCTCGTGTTCACCACGCCACGGGCGACGGATAGTGAAGCGACTTGATCATCTGCAACCGAGAGCGCTATTTTTGCGGCTCCCGCGTTTGAGACCTTGCCTCGCCCAGCTCGAACGGTAGCGGTACTTTTCGCGAATTCGAAGACCGCTGCACCACGATTCAATCGCGCGCTGCGATCATTGTTCAACGAGAGAGCGACCTCGCTTCCGCGATCGATCACAATCGAGCTTCCGTCGTCGAGCGCAACGCGTGCGCGTGTTCGCATGTCAGTGCGCACGCGCGCGCCCGCCGCTATGGTTTCGCCTTTTCTCAACGGCGTCTCCGTACCGTTTGCATCAACGAGTGCGATTCCACTTTCCGCGCCGCTCACGTCAGCAACGATTCCCTTCCAGGGGGACGTTGCAAGCTCCGCGGTCGGCTCCTGTCGGTATCGCCACACGCCCAAACCAGTGACCGCCGCCGCAATCGCGAACGCAACGGAAGCGCGGCGCCGCATTGTCAACGCGCTTGCCTTATTTGACGCCGCCCGACTTTCCGGCACAACTGGGCTAAAGGACGGAGGCAGTGCGGCAAGTACTGCTGTCGGCGTTGCCTCCACGGTACGTGCGCTCGGACGCGCGTCGATTGCGGCAAGAATGCGAGCCTCGAGATCGCTCGGCGCAACGAAGCCGTCGGGGGCACGTTGCACCCATTCAAGCGCGCATCGCGCATCGTGGACGAGGTCCCGGCATGCATCGCACGAAGAAACGTGCTCCGCACTCGATTCCGCTAGCTCGCCATCGACGGCTTCCGCGAGAAAGTCGAGTACGCGTTCGCAGTCTTGTTCATTCGTGGTTGTCATGTGCGTCCTGCCTTGGCCTTAGCTGTCGATGTCTCGCGCTCTATCACCCGTTCACGAAGGCGCACGAGCGCCCGGCCGATGCGCTTGCGAGCAGCGGCCTCTTCGATACCGCACGCTTCTCCCACCTCGCGCACGGTCAGCTCAGAAACGTAACGAAGGAGAACGGCCTCACGTTCAGTCGGGCGGAGATCGCCCAGCGCGTCGCGCACCTGTTCACCGCGCCTCGCGTTCTCATACGCAACGTCGACCCCAACGCCCGTTGATTCCTCATTGCGGAGCAAGGCAAGACGCCTCACTTGGCGCGCTCGTACTTCGATGCGACGCGCGCAAACACGTCGAGCGATGCCGAAGAGCCACGACTTCACCGAGCCCTCACCGCGAAACGAATCCATACCGTCGTACGCAGCAAGGAACGTCTCTTGCGTTGCCTCTTCCGCGTCGGATTGGGTTCCGAACATCGCGAAACACAACCGCGACACGGGCGAGCCGTAGTGTCGCGCACAAAGCGCGATTGCACCTCGAGCATCGCCCGCGCGCACGCGCGAAACGATGTCGGCGTCCGTTGTCACGGTCGGAAGAAGGACCATGGCCCTACCGTCGACCTGTCCATCAGCAGACTCCGCTAGAGCACAGTTTGCCGCAGGAGGCATTGATAGAACCCTCATCTGTCCCCCTAGTGCCGGTGAGACGCATGATTGGGACAAACGATTTTTCGTGTGGGCGCATTTTTGTTCAGATCGCCCATCAATAGCGATGCTTCCCATTTTTTGGCATGATCTTGGACAAACGGCCGATACTCGTTGCATGCGAATCCAACACGCGCTCGTCGGTTTGATGCTGTGCGCTTGCTCGGGGACACCCACTGGTGCTGACGGCGGCTCCGCTGATGCGTCCGCCGATGTTGGCGCCGAGGCAAGCGTCGACGCGGGAACATCCCTGCTTGACACATGCAGTGCAACGGTTGGCGCGACCGTGCCCGCCTTTTACAAGACCTACTTCCGGTGCACGGACCTCAGCGTCAACGGAAGCAACTTGGTGATATCAACCAAAGGTCAGCCCCCCTACAAGACGTACTACTACGGCCCCGCGAGCACGAACTACGCATCCTTCGACACGAGCCGCGGCAATCAATACAGCCCGAATCCGAACACGATCAAGGTGCAGTCGGTCACGTTCAACGTTCCGCTAACACCGACGGCGAAGAGCAACCTCACGATTACCTCGGGGCTCATCGATGGTGTCGTGGGAACGTCGAGTCAGGAATACAAAATGGGTTCTGCGGGTGTCGCCATCAATAGCGTCATCATGTTCAATCCGCTCGCCGCCCCGGGCGACGACATCGAAAACGAGAAATACACCTTCGACGATTACAATGGTCACCCCGAGATGACCGGCAACTACCACTACCACACGACGACGAAGGGTCCGCTTCAGGTGCTCTCAAAGCTCGGATTCACAACCGCAACGGAACCCGGCACCGCGACTATCGAACTCTACGGCATGATGTGCGATGGCACGCTGGTTATGGGATGCACGGAACTCAGTGGCGCGACCCCCATACTTACCGGTTTTGACGCGCAAAACGGGCACGCCCACGACATCATCGACAACAACAATCAAACGCTCCTGACCAATCGGTACCACGTGCATCTTTGCCCGACGAAGTGGACGAGCAACCCGCGCAAATTCACGCCCGAAATTCAGTACTACACGACCTGCAATTGACTCAATCCCGCGCGCGTTTGTTGTCGCTCGCACGCGCAATCCTTCTATCATCGGGTCCAGGACACTCACGTCCTCGAACGCAATGAGGTTCGCCATGGCCAAGGGTCAAGAGAAGCCGAAGAAGACGAACAAGCCAAAACTCACCACTGCAGAGAAGCAAAAGAAGAAGAAGGAAAAGGCAGCGTCGAAGTAGGCAAGCCCTCCGACCAAAGGCGCGCGATCGCAATCAAGTGATCGCGCGCCATGTTCGTTAAGCACCCGAGCTATGTCCAATGATTAGCCAAGCCGAACTCAAGCGCATCCGCGCGCTCCAGCAGAAAAAGTTCCGAGCGGAGAGCAAGCGCTTTCTCGTCCAAGGACGGAAGGTCGTCGAAGAGCTCTTAGGCTCGTCGTTTCAAACAGAGATGATTCTCGCGTCTCAGGAAGGCGCCGCATTCATTCGAGAGTTCGCCAAAAATGTCCCGGTACATGTGCTTGCCGACCACGAACTTGATCGCACAGGAACTTTCGAGAAGGGCAACGAACTCATCGCCGTTGCGGTGATGCCCGATCAGCCAAAGTTCCGCGCGCCGTCAGGCAGCGATCTCGTTCTCGCACTCGATGGCATCGCCGACCCACGCAACATGGGCGGATTACTTCGCATCGCCGATTGGTTCGGTGTGAAGCAAGTGATCTGCAGCCAAGACTGCATGGAGGTCTACAATCCCAAGTGCGTACAATCGACAATGGGATCACTCTTTCGCGTGCAAATACGCTACGCGAAGCTCTACGACGAACTGCCCCAATGCGCCGCAGCGGGTGCCAGCCTTTACTTTGCGGACATGGCCGGGAAGACCATTTTTGACGTTGAACTGAAGCGTCCTTCCGTGCTGGTTCTCGGCAGTGAGTCACATGGGCTCTCAGAAGCGGTGCGCGGCGTCGCGGATGCGACTGTCGTTTCGATTCCACGGGCGGGTGCGGCTGAGTCGCTCAACGTCGCGATGGCCGCTGCCGCCCTATGTACGGAGTTTTCCCGACAGATGCGACTCAGAGCCGGCTGAACCACTAGCGTACGGCTGGCCGTTTTCCACCTTGAACATTAGGTACCTTATGTTATTCATAAGGTACCTAACCATGAAGTCCCTTAGTAGATGGCCAGATGGCCGACGTGCAGCAGCCTTCCACGGAATTGCGTTTGCCGTGCTCTCGGCGGCGATCTTCCCTGCCGTAGCGCCTGACCTTCATCCAACCCTCGGGAGCAACGCGGAGAGTGTCCTTGCGTTCCACGCGGCTCACCGGCTTCCTTTCTTGATAGCGAACTACTTGGGTGTCGTCGCGATGCTCCCAGGGTTGGTCAAGGTCGCCTACCTCGCTGCGCGCTTTCGGCAGGCAGAAGAAAAAGGAGGCTGGCTTTGGATCCTCGTACTTGCGTCAGGGATCTTCGCGCTTGCAATCGGGACCGCCGATCTCATGACCTTTCAAACAATCCCGTTTCTAGCGAAGCCCGGGCTCGAAGTGGGCGCGAAGGTCCTTTCGGATCTCGCGAGCAGCGGGTTCGCGTTGTTTCTCGTGGCCGAGGCGGGGTTCACTTTCGCTATCGTGTGGGCAACCATTGCAACGCGTGCCCTGCCCCGTTGGGTCGCGTGGGTAGGCATTCCCGTTGGCGGAGTAGCGCTCATCGGAAGCCTTGGGTCAGTCTGGACGCCGGGCGTGCTAGCAGGAGGTGGCGTGATCAGTTGCATTGGGCTCGGAGCGTTCCTCGTGTGGTTTGCGGGGATCGACTTAGTCTTTTTGGGCTTTCTGAACGCTAGCGAAACGTCGGTAGAGGCCGTTCACGACGTCTGACGCATCGCAACCTGCTCTGCGCATCGCACACCATCGATCGCGGCAGACACAATCCCGCCAGCGTATCCGGCGCCTTCACCACACGGAAAGAGCCCGCGAATCTGAGGATGCTCGAGCGTTTCGGCGTCGCGTGGGATGCGAACCGGGGACGACGTGCGAGATTCGACCGCGACAACCACAGCCTCGTTGGTGAGGTAGCCCTTCATCTTGGTGCCGAACACCCGCAACCCAGCCTGCAAGCGTTGCGCAACGTCGCGTGGAAGGAGCTCGTCGATGCGGCAACTCGTGATGCCAGGAGGGTAGCTACAATCAGGCAAATTGACTGACCGCTTGCCATCGATGAAATCAGCCATTCGCTGCGCGGGTGCGATCTGAGTACGACCCCCCGCAAGCCAAACATCGTGCTCGACTTCGCGTTGATAGCGAACGCCACTGAGCGCGCTGCCGTCGCCTTTCGGGCCCCGCAACTCGACAACGATGCCGCTGTTTGCGAATGGATTGTTGCGCTTGCTCGGGCTCCAGCCGTTCGTCACGATCTCATCGGGCGCCGTCGCACATGGTGCGATGATACCACCAGGACACATGCAAAATGAATACACGCCGAGCCCGTTGATCTGCTCAACCACCGCGTAGCTTGCAGGCGGCAGGTACGGGTCGCGAACTGCTGCGTGGTAGCGCGCAGCATCGATGATCGACTGAGGGTGCTCGATGCGTACGCCCATCGCGAAGTCTTTGCGTTCGATTGCAACGCCCCGCCTGTCGAGGAGCTCGAAGATGTCGCGCGCGGAGTGGCCAGTGGCGAGAATGATCTGCGGCGCAATGACCTCATCGCCGCTCGCGAGAACGACACCGCACACCGAGCCATTCCGAATCAATACGTCGACGACGCGTGCGCCAAATCGGACCTCGCCTCCAGACGCGGTGATCGATTCACGCAACGCTGTGATAATGCCGGGAAGCTTGTTGGTTCCGATGTGCGGGTGCGCGTCGACCATGATGTCGGGACTCGCACCGAACGCGACGAACGTGCGAAGGACTGACATGATGTCACCGCGCTTTCCGCTGCGCGTGTAGAGTTTGCCGTCGCTATAGGTGCCAGCACCCCCTTCGCCGAAGCAATAGTTGCTATCGCGATCCACAACGCCTTGCTGGGTAATGGCCGCAAGATCGCGCCGTCGTGCGCGCACATCCTTACCGCGCTCGAGAACGATCGGGCACAGGCCAAGTTCGATGCACCGCAAGGCGGCAAACATTCCCGCAGGTCCACAGCCGATGACGATCACCTTCGGCCCCTTGTGAACGTCCGGAAGCGCGGGCGGGCGAATCGGATCGTCGTCAAATGCGCGCTCGTTGTCGATCACGACGCGAAGCTGCACCTTCACCGCGCGCGCGCGCGCGTCGATGGATCGCTTCTCAAGACGGAGGCCTCGCGCTTCGCCGCCGCGCCATCCAGCCGCCACTTCTGCAGCCTCGCGGACTTGAGTCGGATCAGCGGCAGCTGCTGGCGACATCACGATGTCAACCGTGCGAATCACCGCGCTCCGAATGCGGCATTGTGACCATTTGTAACCGCAGTTGCGAATAATTCCTCGGTCATGCCCGGGAGCAAACGCGCAACGCCGTATTCACTCGACGCGCTGACTTGCGAGAGCAAGGTGTTGTCTGTGCATACCGTTGCACGAACACCCAATGTCAGCCACGTCGCGAGCGGATGATCCATGGCGCTCGCGATGGCACCCACGTGTACGTTCGAAGTGATGCACGCTTCGATCGTCACTTCACGCGCCAACACTAGGTCGACGATGCTCGGGTCATCGAGCAAGGTCGTTCCATGCCCGATCCGGTTCGCGCCGAGCACTTCGATGGCGGCCCGGATCTCCGCCGGCGGCCGACCCTCCCCCGCGTGCACCGTTCGCCCAAGCCCAAACTCCGCAGCGCGACGAAATGGCCCCGCATAGTCGACAAGCGCATAACGATGGTGCGTCGAGGGACCTCCCGCAAGGTCGATGCCGACCACTCCTTCGCGTGTCGAGGCAACTGCAACCAATTGGTTCAGCACATTGACGTCTTCTCCGTAGAGCCCGCACAGCACGATTCCAGCGCGGCCACTTGCACCTTCGAGAACTGCATCCACGATCGCTTCGATCGACGCGCCCTGATGAAGTTGCGGGGCGAACCGGATCTCGAGCGTCGTCACGCTTTCGGCAGCCGCGTCTTCGCAAATTTCGGAAGCTACGCGCCGAATCGCGGCAGGGTCCTGAAGAAGTGAAAGCGTGAACCCAAATTTCGCAAGCGCCTCGTCAAGACCCATCCCGACGTGAAATGCGAGATCCGAGGGAACGCGTCGACCTGCGCGCGTAGCAAATTCGGCAAGCGTTGACGGCCGAATCGAGCCGTCAAGATGACGGTGCAAGTCGGCCAACCCTTGCATCGAACGCGCTTCGTGTCGTGCGTTACAGGCGTTGCGAGTAGTACTCGACGACCAACTGAACATCGAGCGTGAACATGATGCTCGTCTCGTCAGGCAGTTCCTTCACGACGACTTCGCGCTGCTCTTTTGCAACGTCGAGCCATGGTGCAACCGGCAAGTCAGCGCGGCTCAGACCTTGCTCCACCGTTTGTGAGTTCGCGTGCGAAGGCTTCACCGAAATTTTGTCGCCCATACGGACGCGGTATGACGCAATGTCAAGGCGCTTGCCGTTCACGAGGATGTGACCGTGGCACACGAGCTGGCGCGCCGCTGGGATGGTGCGGGCAAAGCCTGCGCGGAAGACCACGTTGTCGAGGCGACGCTCAATAAGTTCGAGAAGCTTCTTGCCTGCTGCCGTCTTCGAACCGCGCGCTTCAACAACCAGACGGCGCAAGTGCGATTCGCTCAGTCCGTAGTTGTAACGAAGCTTCTGCTTCTCCATCAGACGGCGGCCGTACTCGGAGATCTTCTTGCGCGCCTGACCGTGCTGGCCTGGTGGGTATGGGCGCTTTTCAATCTTCTTAACCGACAAGCCCGGCAGCTCGGTGCCAAGTGCTCGCATCTTCTTCACGCGCGGACCGGTATAACGACTCATGTTGCCGCACTCCTTACAAGAACCGGCACTTTTTGCAAAGGATTCTCGCGGACACGCCCACGTTTCCAGGGGATTCGTGGCTGGGCGTCTGTGCAGTGGAGGCGTTCACGCTTTCTTTTCGGACGTCACGTACTGGTGAACGCCGAGCGCCAGTCCAGCGACCCCAATGAGCGCGAGGATGATCGTCGGTGGCCACTTACCACCGAGGTTGTACGCGAGGGCGATCGGCCACCACATCCTGGCACCACGGGTTGCGTCGGATGCCTCGAACTGTACGAAGTACCAAAAGAGGCCTCCCGTAAGGAGCAAGACACCGGCACCCAAGCCGATGGTGGCCAAGGGTGACCCAGCTGATTCGTCTTCTTCTACGACGCTCGCGGCGTCTTGTTCGGTGTTCGGGGTGTTCATGGTTTGCAGTACGCACTCGGAGCGGGAGACCTTCCCTCGCGCGGAGCATGAAGCACGTGCCCGGCTTCCGGCAGCGCAACATCCGGACCCATCGAGCATGCCCTAAGCGGGTCCTCGCGCCCCCAACTCGAACGCCACACCCCTATCAAACTCGACTGACTCAGCAATGGCACGCTGAGTGCTTGAGGTGCTCCTCACGCGGAACGGCGTCGCTAAGCCAGGAGCAAGAAGTATGAAAGCAGTAAAGATCATTTTGGGCATTGTGGGCGGCCTCATCGGGTTGCTCGCTGTCGGATTCGCGATCCTATGGTTCGGCTATCTGACACCACCCGCGGCGGCCGACGTCTGCGGCAACGTCGAAAAGCTCTGGAACAAGGAAAACGTGAGCATCCCCTTCCCCGCGAAAGCGAAACAGGAATGCCTCGATCGCGCAGGCACGGAGCCGATCGCAGGACGAAACATTTACTGGGTCAAGAACCTGAAATGCACACGTGATGCGCAGACGATGGCGGAGCTCAAAGAGTGCGACAAAATAAAAGCGCCGTGAGCCAACATGTTACGCTCACGCGGTGCCATCCTGGTTGCCGCCTGAGCCGACCGTCTACGTGATTCCGCTCTACATTGCGACCCTCTATGGCGAAGGTGCGCTGCTTGCGCGATATCGACGCGAGAAACGTGACGTCATCGGTTACGAAAGGCAGGACACGAAGGCGAGCATCCTCATGGGGCTGGGGTCGCTGTTCTTCACGGGACTCATTAACATTAGCGTTTTTGCGCTTGCGAAGTGGCTGTATGGGCACCGCGTTGTCACGCTCGGGACTGGGGTTCTCGGCTGGGCGATCGCGCTGCTCGGGTGGGACTTTTCGTTCTACTGGTTTCACCGAGCGGAGCATCGCATTCGCATCCTGTGGGCGTGCCACGTCAACCACCATTCGAGCGAACACTACAACCTATCGACAGCGCTACGACAGCCCTGGACCCCGTGGCCAGCCCTACTCTTCTATCCCCCTTGGGCTCTCCTTGGTGTTGACCCAGCATTGATCATGATCTCGGGCGGAATCAACCTCGTTTAC
Source organism: Myxococcales bacterium (assembly GCA_023248735.1). Lineage (GTDB taxonomy): Bacteria > Myxococcota_A > Polyangia > Polyangiales > Polyangiaceae > JAHFDX01. The sequence goes on along the minus strand of JAHFDY010000009.1, from coordinate 17,324 downwards.
CAATATTGGATCCACACCGAAGCCATCACCAAGTTGCCGCGCTGGTTCGAGTTTATCTTCAATACGCCGTCGCATCACCGCGTGCACCACGGCTCAAACGAGGAGTACCTCGACATGAACTACGCCGGCGCGCTCATCATTTGGGATCGGTTGTTCGGCACGTTCACCGAGGAAAAAGCGCGGGTACGCTTTGGACTCACAAAGAACATCAACTCGTTCAGTATCTTGACGATCTTGTTGCACGAATACCGAGCGGTATTCCGCAACGTCGCTCGCGCCAACGGCATCCGTGAAAAACTGGGGGTCATGCTCCACGGACCCGAGTGGACAGCGCCAAGTCTTGTAACGCGATCGAGCCCGGATGACCGCTAGCAATCGCTACGTCGCGCTGATGCGCGGCATCAACGTTGGCGGCAACAACAAGCTCCCGATGCGTGATCTCGCTTCCATTTTTGAGGATGCCGGCTGCACCGAAGTCGCCACGTACATTCAAAGTGGAAACGTCGTGTTCCGCGCCACGACGGGCATTGTCAAGAAACTTTCCGGTACGATTTCGACGCGCATCAAGACAACCTTCGGCCTTTCGCTTCCGATCGTGCTCCGGTCACGCGAAGCGCTCTTGCGTGCGGTAGCGAACATTCCGTTTCCACCCAGTGAGCTCGATCGCGTGCACGTCATGTTCCTGCGCGACACTCCTGACGCGAACGCCATTGCGAGCCTCGACCCCAACCGCTCGCCGGGCGACGTTTTTCGCGTCGTGGGAAGCGATATCTTCATCCGCTGCGATACTGTCGCAAAGACGAAGCTCACCAACGCGTACTTCGATAGCAGGCTGTCCACGGTGAGCACGTTGCGCAACTGGCGCACGGTGCTGAAACTGGCTGAGATGGTCAATGGCTGAGACGTGCCGTGCTCGAGTCGCTAGCGCGATGGGCTCCACCGAAGATACCCTGGCGGCGTGAAACGTCATTCCTCGATACCACCCGCTTCGATCGAAGTTGGGCCGCTCAGCGTTCGTGGCGCGCTCAATCGCTTGTTGATGCACACCGAGGAAGCCGTTGCGCAGTATGCGCGGCAAGATGAGCTAAGCCCGCCCGAGAAAACTCTGCTTAACTTGCTCGCCCCAAGTGCGCGCAATCGACCCATTCTCGACATTGGCGTTGGCGGCGGCAGAACCGTCAAGGCACTTACGGCGATCAGTGAAGACTACGTCGGGGTCGACTATTCGCGCGAAATGATCGAGGTGTGCGCGAAGCGATTTTCGAATCGCCGATTTGAATACGCCGATGCTCGCGCACTTTCGCGTTTCGTAGACGGTTCGTTTTTTCTCGTTTGCTTCAGCTGCAACGGAATAGGAATGGTCAACCATCATGACCGTTTGCGCATTCTCAATGAGGTCCTTCGGGTGCTCGTCCCTGGCGGCGCGTTTCTTTTTTCGACGCACAACCGGAACTCGCCCGAGTTCGACGGCGCCTTTCGTTTTCCGAGTTTCGAGCGCACCATGAATCCTGCGAAGGCTCTTGTCCGGGGCGCCCGGTTTCTTGGCAACACCATTGAACGGGTGAAGAACCGGCGCAAGCACAAGCCCCTCGAGGTAATCGAGACCGAGTACGCGGTCCTCAACGACGAGTGCCACAACTACGGCACGCTGCTCTATTACATTTCGCTCGAAGCGCAGCGCCGCCAACTCGTTGAGGTTGGCTTCGAGCACGATGCCATCGCCTGTGATCTCTCCGGAGCCATCATTGAGGACGACTCGCGTGATCATTCGATCCTACTCTCTGCGCGAAAGCCGCTCCTCACGCGCGATGCGATGCGTCGGATCTCGACCGTCCCCCCGCCGCCACCGAACACGAATCGCTAGGGAGCCCCACATGCGAGCCACTCGCCAAGGGCGGCGCGCTCTTGTGGCGTTGGGCCGTCCGGCCCAGGTGGCATCGAAACGTTGCCGACTGCCGCATTCGCAAAAATGCGATCACGCGAATCTCGAATGAGAGAAGCGCTGCCAAACGCCCGCGAGCTGTAACCATTGGGTCCGCCGTGACAGCTCGTACAGTGGACAGCGAAGAACGATTTTCCGAAGTTGTCATAGGAGTACGGTGTCCCGTTTGGGGGACACGAGACCTCGTCAATTCTTGTGGCGCCGCTGCACCCTGCGACAAATGCAAGAACGATGACAGTCAATAATCTTGACTTCATAGAAGCACACCCAAGGAGACGCCAAGATCGAGCCCCAAGTACCAATGAGGCCCAAGCTCGTCGGGGAACCAGAGCGCATTCGTGTTGACTACAAATGCAGGTTCCGTTTTTGGTCCCAAGCGCTTTTGCGGAATCTCAACGCCAAGCGTGACGCCACCACCCGCGCGGTGACGTATACCGGAGCCCACTCCGAACAGAACGCCGGCCGGTGAGTTTTCGACAGAGACGAGCGCCTCTTCATGCTGATGAAGGATAAACAAGCGCGCAAATGGACGCACGCTTTGGAGCGGGACATACCCCGCGACACCGAACGAGAGGCCTGTGTTGAGCCGGTGATTGACCGTCGCGTACGTCTCCCACCCTTGAAAGTCGATCGCCACAACTCGCGCGATCCGGTAGCCGAGACGTAGCGAGCCTCCAGCGCCGAAGTCGCCTCGCCACGATGTCGCGTAAGCAGAAGGTCCCGCCGCGAGTGTCAACTCCACCGGCGCTGCAAAGGCGACACTCGAAAACGCCGCCGCCACTGCAAGAGCAACCGGCGCGAGCCATCGACACGATCGATTCATTGATGGTGTGTGGCGGAGGGGTGCCTAACTTATGATCGGCCAGGACGATTTTCTCTACGTTCAAAATGCATAACCAAGCCCCAGAGCAAGAACCGTTGATTCACGATGGTCGCCTCGTAGGATTTGGAGCGCAGGCAGGTACACGTCGAACGAAGCGTTCAAGCTGCGGCTTGGACTCAGCGAGACGCCCGCGGTGACGTAACCGACAAGCCCACCGGAGTTCGGATCGTCAACACCCTTACGCAATTCGCCCGAAAGGTCGAAGCGCGTCATTACGCCTGCGCGAACCGACAGAGACTTCAGAAGGGTATACTGCGCGCTGGTCGATCCGCGAATTGAGTCGCCAGGATGTGGCGCTTCACGCACTGAAAATGGCAGCACGATCGACCCACCATAACGCAGGATCCAACGGCCCATGCTCTTTGCACCCATGGCGCCAAGGTAAGGTGTGAGCGCACTGCATCCAGGCTGGAGCTCCGACGAGAGCACGCGATGGAGAGCATCGTGCTCAATGGGTGCGGTCGGCGTTTTCACTCCAAGCGTGAGCACGAGACCCTCTCCGCGGCTACGAGAGTAAGCCACGCGCGCGTCAACATCGCCGAGCGACACCGCATTGCGCTCACTACCGAGACTGTCGATTGATCGAAGGAGCGTGGGGAGCGTGACTGTGAACGAAAGGTCTTCCGATGCGGCAACGCGGAGCGACGCTTCCGTCCGCACGTCGTGCGTAACAACGCGTGCGTCACCAGCTCCCGTGCTTGCAGAACCCACACGCACATCGACGAGAGCACGAAACCGCATCGGCTTTTCGCGAGGGCGAAGCGGCGTGTCCGGTGCGGCGCTCGATCCCGTTGAGCAAACCGGACATGCCGGAGCCACGTCAGCCACGAGCGCGAGCGATGAACTAAGGAGACCCCAGATCCACGAAGCCGTCACAACGATGAGTGGCCAACAAGCCGCGCGTTTATGAAATGTGTCAGATTCTCGGACGCGCCCCTACGCACAACAAGGTGAAGGAGCGCCCTCGGGTGCGACGACTTCACGCCACCACGGCGTCACACCTTCGATGCGCTCGGGTTCGAGCGCGGCTCCGAGGCGTGGCGTGATGATGCGAGCTCGTTGCTCCTGCGCAAGCGCCATGAGCGTCTCTGCGGGCTCGTCCCACCCATGGAGCGCAAGATTGAACGTGCCCCAGTGCACCGGAAGGAGCGTTCCGCCGCCGAGCATCGCAAACGCTGCTAACGCGTTCTCGGGTCCGAGGTGAATCGTGCCCCAACTGGGATGAAACGCACCCACCTCGAGCATGACGAGATCGAATGGTCCATGGGCTTGACCGATAGCTTCGAACTCGGAGGTTAGACCCGTGTCGCCAGAGAAGAAGACCTTGCGCCGTTCAGATTGAATGACCCACGATGCCCACAGCGTCTTGTTGCGATCGGTCATGCCTCGACCTGAGAAGTGTTGCGACGGAGTGGCGGTGATGCGAAGCCCTGCGAGGTCCTTGCTCTCGTTCCAATCGAGCTCGGTGATTCGGGCCGCGGGAATGCCAAAACGTTCGAGATCCGCACCAACGCCAAGCGCCGTAATGATCGGCACGGAGGCCTTCGCGAGCTCCTCCATCGTCGAACGGCAAAGGTGATCGTAGTGGTTATGCGAAAGAACAACCGCATCGAGTGGAGGCAGCTCCAAAAGGGACGCGGGCACGGGATGAAAGCGCTTCGGACCCGCAAATCCCACGGGCGAAACGCGTTCGCCAAATACAGGATCGGTAAGCACGCGGCGACCATCGAGTTCGAGAAGGACCGTGCTGTGCCCCAACCACGTCATGCGAAAGCCTGTGTCCGGCGCTTTCAGCCAAGCCTCATGCGGACGCACGAGCGGCAGAGGACCGGGCGGATTGCGCTGCACGTCGCCGAAAAAATACTCACCGATAAGCGGCAAGGGCTTGGACGGCATCGTCGGCGGCGTGCCCTTCGTATTGCGAAACGCACCGTCCGCGAATTGCTTCGACGCGCGAATACGATCGATCCGGAGGCTTGCGCTGTCGCCCGCTCTTGTCATGCAACAAGCATCGCGCACATGAGTCGTGCTGGCCAGCCACTGACGCGGCGCAGCGACCGGTGTGGTCAAGGTACTTACTTTTCGGCCGCTCGCAAGAACGCGTAGGGCATCGCGCTCTTTGCGGAGCGCATCCGACGACCATAGCATCCCGATCGGTGCCATTTCGCGATCCCGTGACGCATCTATTTCGACACTTTGAGCGAGCGCGTCGAGGCGCGTGAACGATGCAGATGCAGACCGTTTCGTTCCGAGAAGCCCTACGCGTATGGGCGACGATTGGCATCTTGAGCTTCGGCGGCCCAGCGGGCCAAATCGCACTCATGCATAGGGAGCTCGTCGAACGCCGCAAATGGATCGACGACGAGCGCTTCTTGCACGCACTCAACTACTGCATGCTGCTGCCTGGGCCTGAGGCTACGCAACTTGCGACGTACATCGGTTTCGTCATGCACAAGACGCGCGGCGGCCTCGCCGCTGGCGTCCTTTTTGTCCTTCCGGGCTTCGTTGCCATCTTGGCGCTGAGCATTCTTTACGCGGGATTTCACGACCTCCCCGCGGTCGCCGCCATGTTTTTCGGATTGAAAGCAGCAGTGCTTGCGATCGTTATCGAAGCGGTGCTGCGGATTGGCAGGCGTGCGCTCAAGAGTGGATTGATGATCCTCGTTGCCTCACTCGCGTTCGTTGCAATTTTCTTCTTCAACGTCGCTTTCCCTGCCGTAGTCCTCTCGGCCGGAGTGCTCGGTCTGATTGGAAGCCGCGTCTCACCCGACGCGTTTCCATCCCCCGCTGCCGCGAAGAAAACCGAATCATCGACAACAGTGGTCGAACGGATGGCCGCTGCCGGCGAGCTCGCGCACACCTTGCCGTCGGGACGGAGAGCGGCTCGCGTGGTCGTGACCTGCAGCGTCCTTTGGGTTGCGCCCATCGTCGCACTCGCGATCGCGTTTGGACGTGAGTCCATTTTCGTGAAGGAAGGCGTATTCTTTTCTGAAACATCCGTAGTTACATTTGGAGGCGCGTATGCAGTACTTGCGTACATTGCGCAGCGTGCCGTCGAAACCTACGGGTGGTTGGCACCCGGTGAGATGCTCGATGGCCTCGGCCTCGCCGAAACGACGCCTGGGCCACTCATCATGGTGGTGCAGTTTGTGGGGTTTCTCGGCGCGTATCGCCACCCGGGAAACCTCCCTCCGATGCTCGCGGGTGTGCTCGGGTCAATTGTCACTGTATGGGTGACATTTGTGCCTTGCTTCCTGTGGATCTTCCTCGGCGCGCCTTACATCGAATCGTTGCGGGGCAACCGGTCGCTGCATTCGGCAATGTCGACCGTGACGGCGGCCGTCGTGGGCGTGATTCTAAACTTGTCGATCTGGTTCGGCATGAACGTCGTGTTTCGAACGATTCGGGAAGAACATGTTGGACCGTTACGCCTGTTCGTTCCGGTGCCGTCGAGCGTAGATCTCGCGGCATTGACCCTCGCGGGGCTCGCGATGGTCGCCATGTTTCGTTTCAAATTGGCCGTACCGAAAACGCTCGCGGTGAGCGCCCTGATTGGCGCAGCGTGGAAGTGGTTCGGCTAGGCCCCTGTGGCAGCGACGCGAGGCTACCGCGAGGTGCTACCGCTTCATCGCAGCGACGCGGCGATCCATTTCTTCCTTCGTCACGTCTTCCTTGTGGGTTGCAATCGTCCACACATTTCCGAATGGATCAGCCACGGTACCGCTACGATCGCCGTAAAACTGGTCTGCAAGGGGGCGCTTTACAGTGGCGCCGTTTTCGAGTGCGCGCGCGAACACGACGTCACAATCGCTCACGTAGATCATCGCGCTCAGCGTCTGAACCGGATCGCGAACGGCCTCGGCGAACATGATGTGGCCATCTGCGATCTTCATATCGACATGGATGAGTTGCCCCGTCTGATTTTCGAACTTATCGACGACCTCCGCGCCGAAGACTCTCGTGAAGAACTCGATCGCTTTCGCGGCGCCCTTCAAGTTCATGGCTGGTGTGAGTGAGCGGTAACCTTCGAGAATGGGTTGAATGGCCATTGCTGATCTCCTTGTTTTTGTAGGACGTACTCAAACTTCCATCTGGATCTCAAGAAGACCTAGGGCAAGACGCCTTCGACTCGCACTTCGACCTGCGCCGCCACTCCCTCGTGCACGATTCCGAGACGGCGCGTGCTTCCAACCACCCCACGCAATCGCTGACGTACGTCGTCGAGCTCGAGGGCGGCGACCGCCACATCGTCAATCGAATTGATGACATCGCCGCGCACGACGCCCTTCGAAATTGCGTCCGTTGGAGTGAAGACCATGTCGACCAGGACTGAAGCGCCGCTTCGATAGGCTTCAATTCCAACGCGGTTCCATTCGCTGAGACTGCGTGGATCGGCCGATGCGTACGGGTAGAGATCAAAACGCTTCTCAGCGCCTCGAACTGCAACGAAGAACTCGCGATAGACCGGATAACCCAAGAAGCCGTCGATCTCGATCTTGAGCGACTTGAAGACCGATGCAAGATGGTGTTCGTCCGGCACCACGACGGCCCATGTTTGCTTCACTTCGCGGCCACCAATGTCGAGGCTCGGAATGCGAATGATCGTCGCAGCGTCGGAGCCATAACTTGTATACCACACGTATCCCTGCAGGCCTGCTGCCAACGCCGCCTCAGGCGCTTTGGATCGCGTGAGCAGCGTCACGCCTGACCCCATATCGGCGAGCAAGCGAACCGACGTTGTGCCGATGTGGGTCGTCACGATTGGCAAACCTTGCACCACTTCGTACGGAAGCGCGACCGCGTCGGTCTGCGAGAAATCTGCAGGCACCGGAGCCTGCGTGCCATCGGTTACGTAGGCCTTGCCATTGCGATAGTCGATGCCGAATGCGTAGCGATTCACGAGGTCTTGCCCGATCAGCCCAGCGATCGGCGCGCCAATGTGATCACGCGCCGTTCCGAGATCGGCCGCAATCACTTCGTAGTCCTTCAACACAATTCCGTTTCCAAAATTGATCGATACGATGCCGACACCATTCTGCACATCGCGAAGCAGAGTTCTTTCGACCGCGGTTCGAACGGCGCCTGTATCGACGACGAGCAACGAAGGCTCCGACTGCGCATCGAGATGCACTTCGAGGCAAGGTTGACCATCCAACGGCACCTTCAAAGGAACGACGCTCAAAGCCGGCGACGCCTCACCACTCCCCGCGTCATTCGGCGATACTCTCGAGGAAGAACACCCAGCGAGAAACGCAACGACGAGGCCCGAAAGAAGTGGTGCCCGCAATCCTGTGGCGCGCGCCAATTCAATCAAAGACAACACGGCGCCGACGTTTTCGCAGCGTCATCGCATACGGTCGGCACGTCCTTGGGCGCTGTCATTGAAACGTTGCCGGAGACCGAAAAGCTGCCGCCTTCGGCAGTGGTGTTCTGAGCTGCGCCGAACGTAAGTTTGCCGCCGGTACCGATCGAAAAAAGGCACATTTGGGACGCGGTTAGATATTTGTACACGGCCACGCGCGCGGTTTCGGCGGTATCGTCAACGCCCACGTTCCAAATCGAGCCCGTCTTGGCGGCGGAGTCTGGCGGGAACTCGAACTTCACCGAATAGGTCGGCGTCAGCCCCTTCGTCATCGCCAATTGCATGAGGCCGAGCAGACCCTTGGCGTGCGTGCCGTAGTACATTTTTTCTGGATCGGCTGCGATGTCGGCTCCGAGAATGGTCCCAGTCACGCAGTATTGCTGCACGAGGTGGGCGAAGTGAGCCGCCATGTACACTTGATCCATCGCAGCTACCTTCGCGCCGTCAAGAATGTACGGAACGTTGCACGCCACGGTGAGACCCGCGATGCCGGAAACGATCGCGTCGCTCGTCGAACCATCGTTGATAGGGACCGCGTCGACACTACCGTCGACCGCGATGGGGTTGCCGCCATCGCCTCCGAGACCGACGACTGCGCCATCCGCACCGGGAGACAGGTAGTAGTTCGTACTGCTGCAAGCAGCAGCAGACGCGATCGCCACACACAATACGAATAGGCGTTTCATATGATTCTCCCTGCGCCGCGGTTTTTGTCACGTGTCAGGCGTCGCCAACCCGATGCCCCGATTATGCGCGCTCAAAGGGAGCGTCAAGACAGCAAGTTCGTCAGGGAATCTCCGCCTGATAGGCAGTGATGTGCGTCCCATCGGGAAGCCGTGCGTACCCTTCGGACGTTAGGTTCTTCTCGAGCGCGGATCTCCACCGGCTGCAAGCAGCTGCTGATCCATGCGCCAGCTTCTTCCGTCGTTTTCGTTTTTCGCACTGCTTCGCCAAGTTTTGTAGTCTGTTCGGCGAATGCGCACGACAGCTTGGCTTATCGCGATCGCTCTCCCTGTCGCCGGATGTAGCGGCGATGATCCCAACGGGCCTAACGACAGTGGCGGGGCGGTCGACAGTAGTGTCCTCCTCGATACCGGGAGTGGACTCGACGCAGGCCTCGACGGCACGGCCGACGGCGCGCCACCGATCGATGCAACGACCTGCCCCACGCTGACGTTCAACGACCTTGCGGAGTCCAAACGTGCATCGTGCACATTCAAGAAGGGCGCGAAGGTCGGAGACTCACTTTCGCTGACGGCTGCCCAGCGCGCCGCGATTCCGATCAAGCACCTTGTGATCGTCACACAAGAAAATCGATCGTTCGATCACTACTTTGGTCGCCTCCCGCAAGCGGGGAAGGCAGACCTCGAGGGCTTGCCGAGCAATTACACGAATCCCGACAAAGACGGCACTCAAGTAAAGAGCTACCCGCTCGCCTCGGGGTGCCTCCCGGCGGATCCACCGCATCAAGGCACCGCCATGAAGGCCGGTTGGAACGGCGGCAAAATGGACGGCTTCGTCAAAAGCGCAGCGACGACGACGAACGATGGCCACTATGTCATGGGCTACTACGAGCAAGTTGATCTGCCATTTTACTATTTCCTCGCGCAGACGTTCGCCGTGTCCGACCACTACTTTGGGTCGTCGCTCGGCGGAACGTGGGCGAACCGCGACTACCTCTACGCGGGCACCTCCGACGGCGTCACCGCCACGGGCGAGAAAACAATCAGCGTGCCCACGATCTACGACGCGATGGACGCCGCAAAAATCACGTGGGGCGTCTACACCGACGGAAGCGCAAGACAAGATTGTCTGGGGTGGAAGTCGAGCCACGCCGGCCTGCACAAATTTTCGACGTTTACCGCAGCGCTCAAGAACGGAACGCTACCGCAGGTGTCCTACGTCGACCCAGGAGGCGACTCCCAGGATGAGCACCCGCCGAACGACATTCACGGCGGCGAAAATTGGGGGCACTCTCTCTATGGGGCCGCGCTCGCGAGCCCGTTGTGGTCAAAGATGGCGATCGTCTACACGTACGACGAGTCGGGCGGACTCGCTGACCACTTGCCGCCTCCAAAAGCCTGCATCCCGAGTGCGGATCAAACCGACTTCGATCGCCTTGGCATTCGAGTTCCAATGATCCTTATCTCACCGTGGGCACGACCTGGATACGTATCGCATACGACGCACGATCACACGTCGACCCTGAGACTCATCGAAGCGCTGTTCGATTTGCCCGCGCTCACCGCACGCGACGCGAACGCCGACGCGCTTTTCGATATGTTCAACTTCAACGGCTGCGCTGCGCTGCTTAAGCCTCCAACGCCGCCGGCCGCTGGGAAGATGGGCTGTCCTTAGTCGTGACTGATTGGCCTGGCATGACGCATGCGAACGCGATACCTTAGGGACCTAACCATCATGCGAAAAATCCAAATCTACTTCGACTACGTCAGCCCATTTCCCTACTTTCTAAACGAGTACATCCTGAAGAACGACGTCGGGCGGCGCTACGATCTCGCGATCGAGTGGACACCCGTGTTCCTCGGCGGACTGCATCCCGACAATAACCACACGCCACTAAACGCTACAGATCCGCGCCGTATGAACTACAGCGCATTTGAAACGAAGCGCTACGCAAAGGAACTCGGCGTTCCATACGTTGGGACGCTCTTTCGTCCGATACCTGTCTTGCGCGCCGGCATCGCAGCGAAGCATCAGGGGCACTTCGCGGCGTTCCATACTGAGCTCTACCGCCGGACGCAGGGCCAAGGACGAACGCCCGACGATTCCCTGCTCGCCGATACGATCCGGTCCGTCGGCGGAGACGGCGACCTTCTGCTTGTGGCGATGCAATCTCCCGAAGTTAAGAAGGAGCTCATCGACAACGCGGAGTGCGCCGGAAAGCACGGCGTGTTTGGCGTTCCGTTCGTCCTCTATGGGGACGAGCCCTTTTGGGGATACAGCCACTTTCCATATCTCTTGCGCGCGCTAGACGATGCGAAGTAAGCCCAACGGCGAACCCCGAATGGCAAAGACCTTCAACATCCAAGCTTCGTTTGGCGGCCTCGTTGTGACCGTCGGCACCCGACTTTCCGAACGGGGCAAGGCAGCACTCGCGTCATCGGGACTCTCGCACCTCTCGTTCGGTCGCATCGGTGTCCTTTCAATTTTGCTCGTGGCCCCCACGACGCAGGCTGAGCTCTGCAAGGCGCTGCGCCAGAAGCCCCCAAGCATGGGAGAGTTGCTCGAACGGCTCGCGAAAGATGGACTCGTGTTCAGCACACCCGACAAGACCGATCGACGAAAAACGAACTGGGCGCTCACGCCGCAGGGTCGCCGCGATATCGAGAAGGCACGCACGGTGATGCGCAAGACTGGTACGCGCCTCGATCGTTCGCTTCACAAGATGGGCGTGTCCGAGAAGGAGCTCGACCGATTCAAAACGGTTCTTGCCGGCTTGCTCGACGACGAGTCGTAGGCAAACCATGCCTCGGGGCAGCAACGTTGGGAAGCGTCACTTCTTCGGAGCACACGTCGCTGCGCGACATGCTTCGGGCATGCAGACATTGATCAACCCGCCCGCCTCCTTTGGTGCACAGCACGTGTTGAATCCCCCGCCGCATTCGGCGCTCGTTGAACAGCCGATCTTGAAACAAAACCCGGGCGATCCCTCTGGCGTTTGCGACTGATCCAAGGTGCACGAGAGACCGCTTTTGCACTCATTGCCACCCTTCGTGCACTTCTCGCCGATACCCGTCGTGGTGGGTACCTGCTCTCCGCATTTGCCGGCGGCGGGATCGGGCGGGTAATCGCCGGCTTCAGTCTTTGCAACCTTGACGCAACCATCCGCTCCAAGCGTGACGCCGGTCGCGAAGCCAACCATGAAGCACATTTCGGAAAGCGAGCTCTCACCGAACTCAACCGCCGCCTTCGTCGTATTTTGGTAGTTGCACGTCGTGCGCGTAAACGTGCCCTTGGCGAGCTTGAAGCGCTTCTCAACGATCGCTTGGTTGTCGAAGTTGTAGGGGTTCACCTCGAACTGCGTTGTGAGATCAGAAGCGCTCGTGCCCGTTTCGAACTTGAGCGATGTGCCGAGCAGGTGCATGTGCGCAAACTGCGCGTAGATGTCGACGTCTTTTGGCACCACGCAGTCGTTAACAACCGAGCCTGCCTGCAACGGCCCAATCTCGAAATCCATGCTGCCAAACGCGTAGATTCCGACCGGCGCGTACTTCGTCGCGGTCGAACGTCGCATCACGATCGACACCTTGTCCTGGATGGGATCCTTCGTTGCGTTGAGTAGATGCAGCTGAAGCACCAGCTGCATTCCCTTCTTCAGTTCTTGTGCTGAGCCGTCGGGCACGGTCAGGTGCGCGTCGCCTTTGCCGACGAGGAACAAGGGTTGCCACGTCTTGCGATAGAGCGCGTTGCACTCGGAAACGCCCTCGGGCTCGGGCGTGTCGGTCTTTGAGAAGAAGACATGGTGCACGCCAGCGCGGGCCTTCGTTTCGTAGTGATCAATGAGTACATCTTCGGTGAGCGTCTTCGAGTAGCAGATGTACTTTTCCTTGCTGGGCTCGATCGTGAACGTTTCGCTCGACATCACGAAGTCGTTGCTCGACGCGTCGACAGGCGCTGGAGCCGCACTCGTGCAGGAGATCGCGGTGATGCACGATAGGCCCGCGAAAGACCACGTTTTATGAGACGTCATCCTACGGGCAATACGATGACCTACTTGGCGTCGCAAGACTTTCTGCGGCCTTTGGCGCGAGGGCGAGTCGGGACTTCGAGCGATCCGTTGCCGTTCTCGAACCGAGCACGGTAGCCTCGCATGCATGCAGCCGAACGCGCGCCTCGCCGTCGCCGTCTTGACTCTCTTTTCATGCGCGACCGCGCAGGTTGCGGACGGCGGCGCTGATGCAGCGAAGTGCGAGGCGTATGTTGTGCCTACGACGACCGACCTGACGACTCCGCAAGTTTCGTTTCGGAACGACGTCATGCCTCTTTTTGATCAGACCTGCGGCTTCAGCTCGTGCCACGGCTCGCCTGCTTCGGCGCGCGTCTTTCTCGGATTGAACCCGGGCACCGGCGACCCCGCCAAGGTTCGGCCCGGCATCGTCGGTGTCATGTCGAAGGCGCTACCGACAATGGCATTGGTAGCTGCAAGCGATCCAAGCAAGAGTTTCCTTCTGCACAAAATCGACGGCGATGCCTGCACGTTCAAGAAAGAGTGTGCGGGCGAAGACTGCGGCGTGTCGATGCCTGAACGCTCACCGCTGCTCGACGTCAAGTCGCGCGACACAATCCGAAGGTGGGTCGCCCAGGGCGCGGGCGACAACTAGCCGCGTCTTGCCAAGTTTTCGAGGCCGTGGCTTTCAGCGCGGGTGACGGAAGAAAATTTGCTCGTCGCCGCGCGAGGGTCGAGGTGATGTAGCTCTTGCTCGTGAGCGTTCCAATTTGGAAGAGCCCCTTCGCATCGCGCGTCGGTGATGCCCACACCGTGTAGAGCTCCCAACCAGGAGGAATTTGCCGTAAGAGCATGCGAAAGTCCTTCGTGATGTCTTCGTTTGCGAACGAATCGAAGTACGCGGTGAGCGTTGGGTCGCGGGACTTGGATTTGTCCAGCTCCCAATGCTGTTCATGCAGGCGTCCCGGCAGCGTCGCGCGCCAAAATGAGATGCGCAAGTACGTTGACGGCACACCAGCCGCGCCTGTCACTTGAGCGATGGCAAAATCGAAAACGGCGACGCGGCGCGCTCTCACTGCAGTTCTTCTCAGCGCACCACTCGCCTGTGCGAGCGGGAAGAGCGGAGGCGCCGAAACTTCCGAGATCGGAAGTGAGTATCGCCCAGCGCTCGATGGTGGTCCGCGCGATGCGCGCCGCGATCAATCGAGTGACGTAACGAAATCAGATTCGTCAAGCGAACTGACGATCGTTTGGAGCGACGAATTCAACGGCGCGAACGGCTCCGCGCCCGATGGGACTAAGTGGGGTTACGACACTGGCGGTGGCGGCTGGGGAAATGAGGAGCTCGAGACCTACACAACGAGCACCAAGAACGCGTACCAGCAGGATGGCAATTTGATCATCAAAGTAAACAAAGAAACTGCCACCGGCACCGATGGAATCAGTCGCGATTACACGTCCGCACGGCTTGTCACGAAATCAAAGTTCTCGGCGACTTACGGTCGCTTCGAAGCGCGCATCAAAATTCCATACGGTCAAGGACTGTGGCCTGCCTTCTGGATGCTCGGCGACAACATTGGCTCGGCCTCATGGCCCGCTTGCGGCGAAATCGACGTCATGGAGAACATTGGCAAAGAACCAGCGACCGTCCACGGCACGATTCACGGCTCCGGGTACTCGGGTTCGTCGGGCATCGGCTCGTACTACTCGCTGAGCAGCGGAAAATTTGCCGACGACTTTCACGTCTTCGCGGTCGAATGGGAAGCCAGCGCGATTCGCTTTTACGTCGACGGCAATCTCTACGCAACGCGAACGCCGAGCGAATTGCCGAGTGGATCAGCGTGGGCTTTCGATCACGCGTTCTACATGCTTCTGAATGTCGCCGTCGGAGGTACGTGGCCGGGTGCCCCCGATTCGACAACGACGTTCCCGCAGACCATGCAGGTTGATTACGTACGCGTGTATCAGTAACGTCAAGCTTGTTTACTACTCATTTTGGCTCGACGAGAGCCTTGTCATTCGAGCTGGGACTTGGGCACGATCAATGCGGGCTCGTAAGCAGTTTCGAGGAGGGGAGCGAGTCGCTCGCGATCGATCATGATGCCGCGCTCCGCAAGAGGGATGAGAACGTCGTTCTCGACGGCCTGCACGGCCGTTCGCGCGTAGGCGTCGGACTCCATCCATCCGAGCTCGTGAATGTGCGCAAGCTCGAAACCTTCGCTCGTATGACCATCGTGGATCTTGCTGCGCAGTCTTTGCCAAAGCGGAGCGTAGGTCGCGATCGAATCAAGCGCGCTTGCCGCGAGCAACGTGCGATCGCGATCGGTTAGCCGATCGGCCACCCAATCGAGGTAGAGAAAGCCAAAGCGACCGTGTGGCGCTTCGTCGCGAACAATTTGTTCAAGCACGGCTTTCGTGAGCGGATGGGACGCCCGCTTCATGCAGCCGGCGAGCATTGCGACGCTGTACGCCTCACCGACGCAGCATGAATCGTCGGCTCGTTGCAGCCTGTGATCATGACGGTGGTTAATGCAGCGCTTCGAAGCACGTAGCGTTTTGGTTTCGACATCGAAATCTCCACTACCCTTGGCTTGTTCGCAAGCGTGTGCCCGCTTGACTGGGGCCCTGATTGAGACGAGTCGCGCGGCGTGATCGGCATCACTCGCCGTGGGTGGTCGCTCGGAGGTCCAGTGTTCATTTCGTAGCAACGACCGAAATGGCTTCCCCACATCGCGCACATACGCAATAGGACCGATCAACCTGGAGCCGACCGTGATGAGCGTACGACCGCAACCGTTTCCAGTTGGAGTGAGTTTTCTTTTTTTGGCGCTGCAGATTGCCTCGGGCGCATGCGGGGGCGTGATGCCCGCTTACGATCGCGCCAGTCCTCCAGCTGCCGATGGCGGCGATAGTGAACCGCCAATGGGTTCACGGGAGCAGTGCAACGGCAAAGACGATGACCTCGACGGACGCATCGATGAGGGTTGCCCCATCCGCATCACAAGCGATCCAAAAAACGACACACAGCCGTCGCTATCGGGCTCTCGGGTTGCTTGGGTGCGCTCCACGTATCCTGAACAGTCGCCGGACGAGATTTGGGTTCGCGATTTGCCCAACGGGATTGAACACTTCGTTAGCAAGGGTACCTACCCATCGCTTTCGGGCGATCGCATCGCGTTCGTGCGTGATGCGCAGACCATCGTTCGTGAACTCAGCACCGGGCAGGAGACGGTGATTGACGAGGCCGACGATCCAACAAGGTGGCAGCCGCCAAAGTTAGACGGCGATCGCGTCGCTTGGGGTCGCAAGACGGCCATGCAGCGATACGACGTCGTCGTCTTCGATCTCAAGACACGTGAGCGCTTTGTTGCGGTTAGCAACTACACCTGGTCGCAGTTCCGTCCGCTCCTGCGCGGCGACACGCTTGTGTGGAACATTTTTCAGCACAACGTTTATCAACCCAGCGATCGCCTCGCCGACTTTGATGTCTATCGTGCGGACCTGTCGGCAAGCACGCGCCCACCCGCGACTACGCAGGTGACCCATCACGTCGGTGACATCGCCTACAGTGATATCGCCGCACTCGATCAAAATCGCATCGTCATTACCGAAGCTCGGAAACAGTGGGTCGGGGAGGGACTTGACGTGGTGGACGTCGGCCCATGCACACCGGTCATCATCGACTTGCAGAGCGGCGCCCGCACTGCGCTCGCACCAGAATCACGCGAGTGTTTCAACGCACTCGCGCTCTCGGGCAATCGGGCCATCCTCGAATATGACGCGCAAGGCGTTTCCGATTTGTATCTCGTTAAGTTACAAACTGGTGAGCGCGTACAACTCACCAACTACCCTCGGAAATCCACAGGCGCGAAGCTCGATGGCAACCTGCTGGTGTGGCAGGACGATCGCAACGAAGCGTGGGATCTCTACATGATGGATCTCACCGATGTCGATAGCGGCGATCTGCACCCCGAGGGGATCGACTTGTGAATCGGCTTACTCCCATAGTTCTATGTTGGGTCGTACTCACGTCCTGCTCGCGATCGCCGGTCGACATCGTTGTGCCCGAAGTGAGCGTTGCCCTCAGGGCGAACGCGTGCGGTGGAATGTCGGCCTTGCCCGCTTCGCCCAACGATGCATGCGGCACGTGTGGATTTTACCGATGCGCTGTGACGGGCCTTCTTCGATGCGAGGATCCCGGCGCAAACGCTTGTGGACGCTGCGGCGATGTTCCGATCGAAGAGTGCAACGGTCGCGACGATAACTGCGATGGCGTGATCGACGAAGGCTGCGCACGCAGACTCGCCGCTCCAACGAGAGATGATGCGCCACGCGTTTCGGGCAATCGCGTCGTATTTCAGGCTGAGAAGCGATACACGAACGTCTCCGAGATTGCGCTCGTCACACTTCCATCCCTCGACGTCGAGATCTTAACACCGCACACGAGTCC